>CALLGK010000120.1 GCA_938009905.1 uncultured Acidimicrobiales bacterium
ATCCTCGTCTTCGGAGCGCCAACCATGACGCTTGGCTCATGGCTCTGGGCGTCCGGTCAGGACTTGATGGCGGCCGAGTGGTTCCTCGCCGCTCCTACGTTCTTGGTCTTCGTCTACGGATTCCTCGCCAGCCGTTCTGGCGCCTCCTCATGGGGTGGCATGCCGGTCGGCGTCACCCTCTTCGCCGGAGCTGCACTGCTCGAACGCATCGACTCAGCCATCCTCCACGACAACATGGCGACGGCAGAGATCATGAACGGTGGCGACTTCGGAGCCACGTCTGGCTGGCATGCCGTCGTTGCTGGTGTCGTCTCGATCATCGCTCTCACCCTTGGCGTGGAGCGCAAGTGGCAGGGCCCGACGGCAGCAGGCTTGGTGTTCCTCACCGCCACGGTGATCATCGAGGCTGGCGCCGTTGTCCCACTCGTCCCGGTCTGGGTGTTGCTCGGCATCGGAGGCTCGTTACTCCTCGGCGCTGGACTCGCTCTTGAACGAGGCGCACAGCGCAGCGCACGGGTCGCCGTCGCTCACGGTCCCTCACCTGAAGGGACACAACCCGCCGAATCCGGACCGCTCGCTACCCTAAAGGCGACATGGGCGGAGTTTCAGTAAGTGTCCAACGTTGACCAGCAGTCGCTGATTAACCGGGCGATCGAACGAAATCGGGCGAAAATCCGGTCAAGTTCCTCCATTTTTTGGGCAAAAGCTCACTGAAAACGGCAGTTCCTCACTCTGTGTGTGGAGCCAAGCACCTTCGTTCGGTACTGTTTTGGACGCGGGAGGCGTTGCACAACATGGCGGTGACTGGAGCAGAGGACTCGATCCTCATCCTGAAACACGTGGGCGGACTTACTTCGGGGCAGACAATGCCCCTGCGTCGTGGCGTCTATCAATTTGGTCCGAGCAAGACAGAAGACGCAGGTCTTGATGTCGGCGACCCAGCGGTGGTCAGCTTCGAACTTGAAGTTCGGGGCCCAGACGACGTGATCTTGTCGCCAGGGCGTGACGCCGTGTCGATCGAAGGTCGAACCGTCTCCCAACCACTTCCGATCACGACGGGCCGCACCATACAAGCCGGCCCCGATCTGTTCGTTCTGACCACAACGGCAGACGAAGCATCGGCGAAGCGGATCGTGGCACCAACCAGCCCGATCATCGTGCCGAAGGTTCACCCGACGGTTGCGAGCCGATACCTCCCGTTGCTTTGGCTTGCGGGCCTCTCCATCATCGCTGGCGTTGCCCTCTCGTTCATCCTCGATGAACTGCTGTGGCTTGCCCTCGCGGGTGTCGGCCTTGTCGTGGCCGGTGTCGTGCTTTTGATGCGCCGCCGGGCCGAGGCGCGAGCCAAGGCCGAAAACGAGCAGAAGGTCACCCAAGCAAAGGGCGAACTCGCCGGGTCCCTGATGGAACGCCGGATCGTTACGGCTCAAGAGGCCCGATCACAGTCGACCGGACCAGCCGATGTGCTGCAGTCGTTCGCCGGAGACGGGTCCGACCCCAACACCGCCGATCTCGCGATCGGTGCCGGCACCAAGCCATGGAAGCCGCCGATCGGAAGCCTGCAAGGAGCGGGCTGGGATCCACAGGGAATCATCGACGGCCACTCATCGCTGGCCGCCGTGCCGTTCGAAACCGAGTTGGCGAAGCCTTTCGCCGTTGCCGGCCCACGACCGGCGGCCCTCGCCTTCGCCCGCTACCTGACGCTGGCCGTTGCCGAAAAGGTCGGTGCCAACAACATCGCCATCGATACAGACGAGCCGTCTGATTGGGCATGGGCCGACGGCCTGCTGTCGCCCAGCACAGACAACGCATCGTTTGTGGTGCGAGACCGCACCGATGGCACGACGCCACGGCGCGGCCTGCTGCTTACTTCCGAACCGCACCCTGTGCCGCCTGGTGTTGGCGGTCTGCTCTCGATCTCGACGACCGGCGTCGCCAAGCTGCACGACGGCATCGGCAACACCGTCGCAGACGACATCGTCCCTTACGGCGTCACCTCGAAATCAGCCGTGGCAGCCAAGGCAGGGGCGTCTGCCGAACGGCTCCGGCGAGAAGAGATTCGCGAGGCCAGACGAGCCGCGAACCGCGAGGTTGAAGCGGCGGCTGCCCAGCGAAACGCCGAGGTCCAGGCTCGACGGGCCAAAGCTGAAGTGCAGCGCACCGAGGCCGAGACCCAACGTCTCGAAGAAGCCGAGATGCGAGCCCAGCGGGCGGCAGTCAAGGCTGCTGAACAGTCAGCCGGGATCGCACCAGAGGTGACCGAAGTTAGGGACGCCACGAGCGATGTCGAGGTTGCGCCCCTCGTTGATCCGGCTGCTGTTGCCACGGCGCCCGCTCGCCCACCACGACCTGCGCCACCGACAGACGCCGACCTGCGCAAGACGCCGCCCGACCCTCCACCGTTTGCGCCAAGCGCCCCCACCCGGCCGACGGCGCCCGCAAAGACCGGTCGAGACGCCACGTCAACGACGCTGTTCTTGTCTGACGATCTCGGGCATGCAGACGCGCTTGTCGCGAGCGTCACCATCGATCTTGCCGAGCGCCTCACACCAGACCGCTTTGCGTTCGCCGTGCTCGACTCTGGCTCGCGGCCGCTGATTCGCCTGCGACAAATGTTCCACTGCAACGGCTACGCCGGCATCGACCACGATGCGTCCGTCGACGCCCTGCTCGACATGGTCGAGCGACACCAACGACAGGCAAACAATCGCCTCCTGCTGCTTGCCGTTTCCGACCTTGTCGCCACCCTCGCCTACCTCGATGGCGCTGGCCGATACACCCAGGCCCAGCAGCTGCGCAACGCGCTGGCCGCAGCCGATGGCAAGTCGCTGATCGTCATCGGCTCATCTCCCCGTAGCAATCCGCCTTCCCATGACCTTGCTGAGGTGGTCATGTCGCAGGTTGAGCGCTACGCCGACGGCACCGCACGAGTTCGTGATTCACGAGGCTCGCGTCCACTGTCGTTCAATGAAGCGTCAGGTCAGGATCTCACCGGATCTGTAGCCCGACTCACGACCCCTCAGAGATAACCGTGACATGACTCTGCCCGAGCCCGGTCCCTCCGAAGGCTCCAATCGCCCATCGCCCATCGCCATTGCCCTCGGGATTGTGCTCCTGCTCAATTTCGCTGCGATCGGGTATTTCCTCGGTCAGCGAGGAAGCGAAACAACAACGGCGGAAGCGCCTACCACCACAGCCGCGTCCAATGCCGACGATGGTGAACCCGATACTGACGAGCCAGCCGACGACGAGCCCGACACCGATGCGGGCCTCGACACCACCACGACAGAGCCGACGACCACCCAAGCGCCATCCTCACCCGCTGACGAGTCGACAACAACGGCAGACGACAGCGATGACACCAGCGCTGACGAAGATGCGGATGACGCCTCTGACGCTGATGCTGCAAATGCCGACGCCGATGCGGCGGACGCCGAGGATGTGACCGACGCCGACGATGCTGGCGACAGCGGCGAGACGGCAGCGCCCCGAGTCGATGTTGATGAAGACGGCGAGGCCGTCCGAGCGGCTGTGTTGTCTGGTGGCGTGCTCTTTCTCCGAGGCTCGGTGCCCAGTGTCGAAGTCAGCGAAGCCATCGAAGGCAAAGCTGTTGCTGTGCTTGGCGAGGATCGAGTGGTCAACGAGTACGTGATCGACCCAGACTCACCGCTGCCCCAAGATGGCGAGGTCTACGTCGAGGACCTCGTGCTGTTTCCTTACGGCTCTTCTGAGATCAACCCGGCGTTCACACCGCTACTGGATCTCGGCACCGCTCTCCTGCTTCAGAACCCGCAGGCCACCCTCACGGTGCTGGCCCACACCGATGCCGACGGTCCAGCCGACTACAACCTGCGCCTGTCGCAAGACCGCGCCGACAAGGTGGCGGCGTACTGGATCGCCCAAGGCGTCAACCCCGAACAGGTCATTGCCATTGGCCGGGGCGAAGAAGAACCGATTGCCGACAACGCCACGGCCGACGGAGCCCAAGCCAACCGCCGCGCCGAGTTCATCGTCAGCGGCCTCCTCAACTAACCGCTCAGACGAACCCTCGCCCGCCACTCAACAGCCCTCCAGAACACCGTTTTCCCGTTCTGGAGGCCGTAGAGCACGTTTTGGTGGCCTACGGCCTCCAGAACGGGGAAAAGAGCGCTAGTCGGTGACCTCGGGACGGAGCGTCGGGAAGAGCACCACGTCGCGAATCGACTGCACGTTGGCCAGCAACATCACGAGGCGATCCATGCCGATGCCGAGGCCGCCGGTGGGTGGAAGGCCGTACTCCATCGCACGTAGGTAGTCCTCGTCGACGACCATTGCTTCGTCGTCGCCGTCTGCCTTCTGTTTTGCCTGGTCCTCGAAGCGGGCCCGCTGTTCATCTGCGTCGATCAGCTCGCTGAACGCATTGCACAACTCACGGCCTGCCACGATGCCTTCAAACCGCTCGGTGAACCCGGCAAGCTCGCGGTGATCGCGAGAGAGCGGCGAAACCTCTTTGGGATAGTCGGTGACGAACACCGGATCCCACATAGCGCCCTCGACGGTCTTTTCGTAGATCTCGAGGATGATCTTGCCCGGACCGTAGGAGTCCTTGAGCGGAATGTTGAACTCGCTCGCCGTGGCTCGCAGGCTCTCGATGTCGTCGTCGAGGTGGAGCTTGAGCGTTGTCTGCTCTTCGATGAGCTCGAGCATCGTGGCTCGGCGCCACGGAGCGGAAAGGTCAAGCGGCTTGCCGTCGTATTCCAGCTGACTGGTGCCGTGGATCTCGATGGCCAGAAACTCAATGAGCTCTTCGGTGAGCTTCATGATGTCGCCGTAGTCGGCGTAGGCCTGATAGAGCTCAAGCATCGAGAACTCGGGGTTGTGCCGGGTCGAGATGCCTTCGTTGCGGAACACACGAGCGATCTCGAACACTCGCTCGAAGCCGCCAGCCACGAGTCGCTTCAGATACAGCTCGGGGGCGATGCGCAGGTAGAGCTCGAGGTCGAGGGCGTTGTGGTGCGTGGTGAACGGCTTGGCCAACGCACCGCCGGGAATGGGGTGAAAGACCGGCGTCTCCACTTCCATAAAGTTGCGATCTTCGAGCCACCGCCTGGTGAGCGACATGACCTTCGAGCGCATCACGAACGTGTCGCGCGATTCCGGGGTGACCCACAGATCGACATAGCGCTGGCGGTAGCGCATGTCTTGATCACTGATGCCGTGAAACTTGTCGGGGAACGGCCGCTTGGCCTCGGCCAGCAGCGTCCACTCTTCGACCTTCACCGATAGCTCGCCCTTGCGGGTCTTCATGACCTCGCCGCTGACACCAATCCAATCACCGAGGCTGAGATCGCAGAACTCGGCGAAGTCTGGCGTGACCTTGCCGGGAGCAAACAGCTGGATGCGACCGCCGGTGTCTTGCAGCGTTCCGAACGCGAGCTTGCCCTGCACTCGGCGCAACATCAGGCGACCGGCAATGGTGGCCTTCTGTCCAGTTTCGGCACCGTCGTCGATGCCGTCGAACTCGGCCCGGAGGGCGTCAGAGGTCGTCGTTGGTTCGAAGCGATACGGGATGGACATCGAGTCTCAGCTCTGGTCAGGCACGACATCGAGACCGATGTCGAGCACAGGGGCGGAGTTGGTGAGCGAGCCAGACGACACGAGGTCGACGCCGCTGGCGGCGTAGCCGTCGAGCTTGTCGAGCGTGATGCCGCCCGAGGCTTCGAGCAGGGCTCGCGTTGTTCCGTTTTCGGCGGCCCACGCATCGGCGGCCGCCACGAGCTCCACCAACTGAGGTGGGTCGAAGTTGTCGAGCAAGATGATGTCGGCCCCTGCGTTGAGCGCTTCCATCATTTGGTCTTCGCGGTCGGCCTCGACGTGAATGGTGCGGCCGGGCCACAGCTCACGGGCTCGTTCAACTGCTTCGGTGATCGACAGACCCACAAGATGGTTGTCTTTGAGCATCAACCAGTCGCTCAGATTGCCTCGATGGTTGGCGGCACCGCCGGCTCGAACGGCCGCTTTCTGAAGAGAGCGGTAGCCGGGTGTGGTCTTTCGGGTGTCCCACACGGTGACTCTGCCCGCGGCCACATCAACCCAGCGACCAGCGTTGGAGGCGATGCCAGACAAGTGGCTCAGGAAGTTGAGGGCGGTGCGCTCTGCGGTGAGCATCGTGGCGAACGGGCCGGTGGCGACACCGATGACATCACCGGCGGCCAGACGATCTCCGTCGTTCTTGTGCCACTGAATCGACAGCAGCGGATCGACGGCCTTGAACGTCTCTTCTGCACACCGTGTGCCAGCGAGCGTGCCGGCCTCGCGAGAGTTGAACTCTGCGGTGGCTTGCAGGTTGGGGTCGAGCAACGACGACGTCAGATCGCCAAACGGGGTGAGGTCTTCGGCGAGGGCTCGCTCGACAAGAAAGCGAATGTCGGCGACCGGCGGGTGAAGATCGTGGCGCATGTTGGGCTCAGTCGTTGATGGGCTAGGCGACAGAGGGACCTATGCCTCAGCCGGATCCTGGTTGAGGAGTTGCTCGGCGACGGTGACGAGGTTGCGACCTTCCGGACCCATCTGCCGTTCAAGGATGCGCTCGACCACCGTGATGGCCTCGAAGGTGACCGGCACCATGCCGCTCCAGCGGAGATAGCCAGAGAGAAGCCCGGCGAGTCGGTCGCCAACTTCTTCTGCGTGCATCAGGATCTTGCCGTCGGTCTCCATGAGCGTCTGGAGCTCTGGATAGATCTGGCCCAGCGCAGCCTCGGGGTCGACCGAAGGCGGGAACGGCCAGTGGCGCCAAGGCACACCAAGCTCGTCGTAGCTATGAAGGTTGTGATCAGACGGAATCAGCGAGATGACCGAGAGAAAGTTGTTCTCACGAATCCAGATGATCTCTTCTTGGCGTCGCACCTTGCGGTGGTTGACGCCATAGCCGCCGGGACGCTCGCAAATTGCGAGCTTGTCATTGATCACCCATTGGAAGTGCCGGGGCGTAATGCCCTGCGCCCACTTGCCTTTCGCCATTCGTGTTTCCTCATTCAGGCTTGATCGTTCGTGCTTGCGCGCCGGAAGCGTCGTGCCGACCGAAAGCGTCAACTCAATCTAGCCATCATTCAGACGTCGTGGGTCAAAATCTCTAGGACTCCGCCTGATCTCTGCACGCGACGTCTGCCCGAGAGCTCTGTGGCGGTCGCTCGCAGCTCCACAACGTCGAAAACCCGCTCGATTTCGGCCGAACTCGGCGGATGACCATCGCCATCGCGCAGCCAGGTTCGTAGCGCGGACGTGGCGATTTCTCGATGAACCGAACGCAGCTCGCCACAATTCGTCGGATCGACGTCGATTGCGAGCTCGTCGAGGGCTGCTGCGGCAGTCCGAGCACGATCAGCGGTTCGGGCCAGCAACGGGACAGGGTCGCGTTCGCTGATGTCGGCCATCAGGGGGAGCAGTTCGTGACGAACGCGGTTTCTCACAAAGCGAGGATCGTCGTTGCTCGGATCGTGCACGGGGGTGAGGCCGAGCGCAGCACAAAGCGCTTCTGTGTCACTGCGACGCAGGGCCAAGATCGGCTTTGTTGGCGACGGTGTCATGGCGCCGAGCCCACCAACACCGGCACCTCGCAGCAGATTGATCAGCAGGGTCTCGGCCTGGTCGTCTGCCGTGTGGCCAGTGAGTGCACCAGGCCCGAGCGCCTCGTGGCGAGCGGCGCGAGCTCTGGCTTCCAAGTCGGCGCCGTCGACGAGCTCGACCCGTTCAGACCGGAAGGCCGCACCGAACTGCTGGGCGGCCGCGGCAACCACGTCCGCCTCTGATGCCGACTCTGGGCGCAGCCCGTGATCGACATGCACCGCCGTGACCTCAAGGCCAGCGGCGGTCGCAAGGGCAAGCATCGCCAGCGAGTCGGCACCGCCAGACACGCCGCAGACCGCGGTGGTTCCAGCAGGCGCAAACGTGCAGCGGGCCAGAAGCTCGTCGACGATCTTTGGCTGCGTGCCCATGAACGGGGACACCTCACGCCGTTAGGCGGCGGCGTCTTCTCCCATGCGGTTCACCCACAGCTCGGGCGAGCGAATCTCGCTGATGGTCGGCAGATGCTCGGCTCGTTCCCACACGCGATCGAACAGCTCTCGTCCACCAGCTGCCTCAACGGCGTGGACGAACTTCTCGCCCTCTTCATATTGGGCGAGCTTGGCTTCGAAGCCGAGCAGTCGCTGCATGAGTTTGGCCGGGCCAGAGGCGCTCGAACGGCGCTGGCTCATCACTCGAGCGAACCGAGGCTGGCTCGGAATGTGCTCGATGCCGGCTCGGTCCATGACGATGTCGCCGTGGCCTTCGAGCAGGCTCATGAGTCCGGTCATCTTGTCGAGCGTGACCTTCTGTTCTGGTGTGGCGAGCAGGGCCGAGATGCCACCGTCGGCGAGGCCTGATGGCTTGCCGGCCCGCTTGTCTTCTGCGATCTGCTTGACCGTGTCGAGCAGATGCTTTGGATCGGGGTCGATGGCGTTGAGCAGCTCGTCGACCAACGACAGGAAGTAGGGACGGAGCCACGGCACACCGGTGAACTGGGCCCGGTGCGTGCACTCGTGCAGCGCAATCCATAGACGGAATTCGCGCGGCGGGAAGCCGTACTTCTTCTCGAGCGACAGCACGTTTGGGCCCACGTAGTAGACCCAGTCTTGATCTTCTGGACGCTCGTCTTCGATGATGAGCAAGTCGTATTGACCGATGACTCGTCCGGACATCCAGCCGAGGAGCGTGCCCACTTCAGCCGCCGCGAACTTCGGACCGACAGCATCGCTGATCGGACTGAGCAGCTGACCAATACGGCCCGGCTCTGCTTCGTCGTCGAACTTGCCGAGCAACGGGCGCATCAAGCGGTCAAAGCTGGCGATGTTTGCATCGACCCAGCCCGCCCGGTCGGTGACCTTGGCTTTGGCCGCGCCGTTGAGCGACGGCAGCCCGGTCTCGGCCTCGACGAGCTTCTCAGCAATCGAGGTGAGTTCGAGCAGATCGGGCTCGAGGGACTCTTCGAGATAGGAGCGAGAAAACGGCTCTTCGCCGCCCACCTTGCCCGCGATACGGCGGGCGAGATCCCAATCGACGGTCATGCCCACTAGTTAGGGCTTCCTTGGATACTCGGGGTGCTTGACCTTCGCGAAGTAGCCGACGATCAAGGCAACGGTGAGCCCGAAGGCGCCGATTGCCAAGAAGAAGCCGATCCACCAGTGCCAGATGACTGCCAACATTCTGACGAGTGTACGGCCTCAGGCCCAAAGGGCGGAACCGGCCATTCGACTTGTTTCACCACGGGAGCGCTGACGGCTCAGGCGTTGCCCTCTGAGAGGTCGTTGATCGCGGCCAGAACCTTGTCGCGAAGACCGGCCGGCATCTCGGTTTTGGAGCGCTGGCTGACGACCTTCTGCAGATCGTCGTGGAACTCGAAGGCGTGGAGGCAGTGCCCACAATCGTCGAGATGCGACTTGATCAGTGCACGCTTTGCGTCGTCGATCTCGCCGTCGAGGTAGCCGTACAGGTCTTCAACAGCCTCAAGGCAGCTCATCGTCGAAGATGCGCCCGTGCCGCTGCAGTCTGCGCCGTCTTGTGCGGCGTCGTTTGGCGTGTCGTCGGTGGTCATGAGAGATCAGTGAGGTGAGGCAACAGGTTGGGAGGCCGGACTAGACGAGTCCTCGGGATGCCGCGAACTCATACAACTCCTTCTGGAGCGCTTTTCTTCCGCGATGCAGCCGACTCATCACAGTTCCGATCGGAATGTCGAGAATCTCGGCGATTTCTTTGTAGGCAAACCCCTCGACGTCGGCCAGCAAAACTGCCATCCGATAGTTCTCGGGAAGCGCCTCGACGGCGTCGACCACTTCGGCTTCGGAGAACGTCTGCAGGAGTTCGTCCTCAGCGCTTTGACCGAAGTCGGACCCGTCGGCGAGCCGTCGATAGAGGTAGAAGTCTTCGAGGTCGTCGAGATCGGTCTCGTCGACCCGGCGCTGCTTGGCTCTGAACCGATTGATGTTGGTGTTGGTCAGGATGCGAAACAGCCACGCCCGAAGGTTGGTTCCCTCGGTGAATCCGCCATAGGCCCGATACGCCTTCAGGTACGTCTCTTGGACGAGGTCTTCGGCGTCGGCCTGATTGCCGGTGAGACGTCGTGCTGTTGAAAACAGCGATGCCATAAACGGTTCGGCATCCTCCACAAACGTCGCTTGGTCGGCCACAAAACCGAACCTACCCCACTCCCCACCAGAACTGGCACCGACCGCGCCCAACACCGGCCCAAAACCGTTCCAAATCACCCGCGCGATTTCCCGGTGATCGCAACTGGCACCAAACCGGCGCGACACCCACGCAAAACCGTGCCAGTTCGAGGTGGGGCAGGTGTCGGAAATGGCGGCGGGCCGCTTCGGATCGCACGATAAGATTTGGCGGTCCGCCCGGATAGCTCAGTCGGCAGAGCGTCTCACTCGTAATGAGAAGGTCCCGAGTTCAATTCTCGGTCCGGGCTCCAACAGGCCAGGTCCACGTCGAGTCGTGCCTGCCACCTGCCGATTCAACCCCCAATCTGAGGGGGGTAACGTGCTACCGTCCCCCACGGGATGCGGCAGATTCTGAGATCGATCTACTCAGCGATCACAAAGAAGACCGTTCGCCAGTCGGGTACACCGACCGACCCACAGCGGCGGGCGTTGATTGACCGCGCCGTCGAATGCGCCAAGCAACAGCAGACGCCGACACCGTTGACGTCGCAGCGTCGACCAGACGCACTCATCGAAGTGCGATATGCCAACGGCGATCTCGTGCTGTTCTGCGGACCAGGTCGACGGGGCGAGGATCGCTTTCAGCGAGAGTTCGAGCTCAATCCAGAGGCGGTGAGAACTGGTCGAATCAAGGTTGGATCGCCGCCTCCGCCGATGATTGCGTGGACAAGTGAACGGCTGATCGCCTTCATCGAGACCAACTGTCCCGACGGCAACGATGCCGACTAGCAACGATGCCGACTAGCAACGATGCCGACTAGCAACGATGCCGACTAGCAACGATGCCGACTAGCAACGCTGCCGGCTGAGCGAAGCCATGCCTCGAGTAACAGCTAGGCGGACTGGCGAGGGCCGAGCACGCAGAACTCGTTGCCTTCCGGGTCGGTCAACACCACCCACGGCACGTCGCCTTGCCCGACGTCGACTCGCGAGGCCCCCATGCCGATGAGCCGCTCGACCTCTGCGTCCTGATCGTCTGGGCGCAGATCGATGTGGAGGCGGTTCTTCTGCTGCTTGGCCTCATCCACCGGCAAGAACAAGATCCCTGGCAAACGATCGGGCTCTGGCTGAATCTCGAACACCACCGGGCCGTCATCAACGACCACCCACCGCAGCGCCTCACACCACCACTGTCCAAGCGCAGCCGGATCAGCACTGGCGACAACGACCTGTTCCCATTCCAGACTCATCGCCGGACCCTACTTCTCGACCCACGAACGCGAGCCGAATCTCGACGGCCCTCCCTTCGGTAGCGAGTGCTGATCACGTTGCAGCCCGAGCGGCTACACAGCCCGTTCGCGGGCTCGAAACACTGGGTTCATTCACCACCCGTACTGTCTGATCCATGCCCACGCAGACCTACCTCATGCGCATCTGGCTTCCAGATCGTCCGGGTGTTCTGGGTGCGGTGGCAACTCGACTCGGGGCGGTCAAAGGCGATCTCCTCGGGATCGAGGTTGTCGAACGAGGCGGCGGAATGGTGATCGACGAACTCCTCATCGAACTACCAGACAGCAACGTCATCGACTTGATGATGCGTGAAGTGACGGCCGTCGAGGGGGTCCGCGTCGAGGACCTCCGCAGCGTCGATGACCGTCGCGATGTCGAGACAGATGCCATCGACGCATGTGCAGCGATTGCCGAGTGGCCACTTATGCACCCGGCAACTGTCTCGAGCCTCGCTGAACACATCTGCCACAACGTGGCGGCGGCTCTTCGATGTAGTTGGACGGCGATCATCGACGGGTCGAGTGATCGGGAGCAGTTCCAAACGGCGGTCGGAGCTGCTCCCGACCCACGATGGCTCGAGGCGTACGTTGCCGGAGCCCGCCACGCAGTCAGCACGGTTGACGCGTGCGCAGAGGCCGACGCTGAGGTGCTCGAAACCGAGACCGACACGCTCTGCGTCCAGTTGCCTCGTTCGCGCCAGACACTCGTGCTCGGCCGAAACGAGCTCACGTTCCGCCGGCGCGATCGCCAGAAGGCCAATGCCATCGCTCGAGTGGCTGATGCCGTGAGCACCCTCCACCAGAACCCCATCTCCCCACCGCCGGATTGGTGTGTCGAGACAACCAGTTACGACCGTCTCACGACACCAATCCGGTAGGGCTGGGCAGCCAACCGTCAGTGCGTCTGGACGATCCCGTCAAACACCGGAAAGTCTCCGATGGAGGCCGGTTCGAAGCGCACGAAACGCTTGCCGAGTCGCCACGTTTCGATCCGCCGAGTGAACACCTCGTAGCCCGCCCGATAGGTGCCATGGCTCGCCCCCCGATTTTTTGACTCGGCATAGGCGGTGACGTAGCGCACCCCCGGGGCTGCGTCTGCCTTCGCCGCTTCGGTGAGCACATAGTGGCCCATCGCCATGAGCCCGAAGCCTCGAAACTTCGGTGAGACCCACGCACCTTCGCCGATGAGCGTGTCCGGACCAAAGCGGAACAGCGGGCCCCAGTAGTCGCGCACCTTGTCGGCCTGATAGTGGGGAATGAACCACGACAGGTAGGCCGGCTCGCCATCGCTTGTGAGGGCTACGTAGCCCCCATCGAAGCCTGCCTGCCACAGCGCGTGACGCCGTTCGAGCAGCTGCTGATCGCGCGGCTCAAGGCCACGCCGGTCAAATACTCGGGCCGCCAGCTCATCATCGAGCGGAGCTGCCGTGAGGCGGCCAAGACTCGACGTGGGCACCGGATAGCTCCGGGTGAAGTCGCGCCGTAGGCCAATCGACTCGCTCTGAGAGTTCACCCAGTGGCCAACGTCAGCCCCAACGGCGGAGAACTCGCCTGCGCGCAGTTGCTGCGCTGTCAACGAAAGACGATCAGCCGCTCGACTCATGACGAAAAACCGTAGCCAGCCCCGCGGCGATGGCAACAACAGGAAATATGAACTTTTGGACCGGGGTTGGGCTCGTGCCGGTGGTCACCCAACTCTCGGCTAGGCGGAAATGTGTGCCTCGAGCTTGTCGAGCGCCATGCCCCAACCCTGCGCACCTGGTGAATCAGCAGGCACACCGACGTGGGTCATCACCATCTTGGTGCCACCGTCTACCTCGGTGAGTTCAACGACAACCTGGGTATTCGACGGCGCTCCTTCCGGCATGCCCATGTCGGCCGGGCTCATGACGTTGCCATCTGCGTCAGCCATGGCCTCGGTGTAGACGAACCGCTCGTTCTCGACGATCTCTTCAACCTCACCAACAAACCACATCTGCATAGGTCCGTTTGGTGTCTCCATCTCCATACAGACCTTGCGGGCACCGCCAACACGCAGGTCCAGCTCTGACACCGGGATCGTCGCGCCCATGGGCCCGTACCACTGAGCGAAGTGCGCCGGGTCGGTCCACATCTGCCAGACAAGGGATGGTGGTGCACTCACGGTGCGTTCAATCTGCACGGACTTGAAATCGCTCATGTTCGCTTGCTCTTTCTGGTTTTCGGTCGTTGCACTTCTTCGAGATAGTCGGCCATGCGGTCGAAGCGGTCTTCCCAGATCGGTCGGTACTGGTCGGTCCAGTCGGCGACGGCGCGCAACGGCTCTGCATTGATCGAACACGGTCGGTATTGCGCCCGCTGGCCCTGCGTCACAAGACCAGCCTTCTCGAGCACCTTGATGTGACGTGAGACGGCAGGGAGGGTCATGTCGAACGGCTCAGCAAGCTCGTTCACACTTGCCTCACCTTCCGCGAGCCGCACCAACATGGCCCGGCGGATGGGGTTTGAAAGCGCAGCAAAGGTGGCGCTCAAGCGATCGTCGGCAAGCTCCCGGTCGATAACTGAAGCAGGCATGAACTTAACCCTACTGTTAATTAACAACTATGTAAAGTACTTCCTCGACAGACACCAGCGAAGCGTTAGTCGACGCGTGCAGCCGCCAGTTGCTCATCGGCGACTCCGGTCAGATAGCGACGCAGCCGAGCAAGGCCACGATCGTGGCTATACAACTTCTCTCGACCGTCAGGCTCCATCCGTTCGAGAAGCGCCCGATCTTGCTCGAGCACGTGCCAGTGCCGATCTTCGAGCCGGTTCTTGTAGAGGAACCGCCACACGTCGCGCTGCCATCCGTCGATCTCGCAGGTACGCCAGAAGAACACAGACGTCGAACCGTTCGCCGCCGGTGTGTACATCCCGATGATGCCGAAGGTCTTCGCCGGACCACCGGACGGCGGATACGGAATCTCGAGTCTCATCCACATCACGCCGGTGTCACCGAACTCCGTCCAATCGAAGTTCACGCCCGATTGACCGGTCTTGGCGAACACGAAGCCATCGTCGGTCTCGCTGAGC
Organism: uncultured Acidimicrobiales bacterium; assembly: GCA_938009905.1. GTDB lineage: Bacteria > Actinomycetota > Acidimicrobiia > Acidimicrobiales > SZUA-35 > CALEWY01. Next base: position 14,522 of record CALLGK010000120.1, read on the forward strand.
GCGAACTCTGCGCTCATCTCACCTTCGCCCATCGAGTGCGACTGGCGGTGCAGGAAGGCGCCGTGCATGGGGTCCATCACGTTGTCGGCGATGAGGCGCCAATCACCGGCCCACTCGACATAGCAAAGGAAGTTGCTGAAGCGATCTCCGGTGAGCTGTTCTGGCAAGTCAAGAGGCGGCACATCCTCCAGATGGGGGTCTGCACTCTTGTAGAGAAAGATCACGCCCGCAGCCTCGGTGGCCGGATACACACGTGTCGGTCGGCTTCCTTCAAGATTGCAGCCAGGGCTTGCTGGCACCTTGGTGACCACTCCGTCGAAGCGAACCTCGACCCAGTGATACGGGCAGCGAAGACGGTCGTCGAGCACGTCGCCCGCTGACAGCGGTGCACCGCGGTGCGGGCAGTAGTCCTCGAGCGCTCGAACGGTGCCAGACGAGTCTCGCCAGATCGCGATGCGAGCCCCGAATCGTCGGATCTCCTTCACCTCGCCCTCAGCCAACAGCGTGGAGGGCAACACGGCGTACCAACGGTTGGCAACACCCTCGGCAACGAGCTCATCAGCGGAGAGGCTTGCGTTTGTCGCACTCATCGGCCCAGCTCCGCCATCAGCGTCGTGAATCGCGCTGCGGTCCACTGTTCGTTGTCGGGCGGCGGAGGGCCATCGGCGTTCAACCGACCAACGAGTCCTTCGAGATCGTGCACCCCAGCGGCATAGGCCGACTCGATGGCGTCACCCAGCTGGTTCTCGAACTCGGTTGGTGGCGCTGAGCGACTTTGATTTGGCTCGAGATACGGAACCTCAGCCCCGGCAGGTGAAGGTGCGGTGGTCACGGAGAGCTCCTCTGATGTTGAAGGTTCTGAGTGTGAAGGTTCATGGCACGGGAACCGGTGGTACGAACGGGACGGGCATGGGGCCGAAGGCGTCGCAGTCGACTTCGATGACCGTTGGACCACCGTCGGCGATCGCCTGCTCCAAGACCGCATGGGCCTTGTCTGGCGAGTCGAGGCGACGATGCGGCATCGAGAACGCAGATGCCAAGGCGGCGAAGTCTGGTGTGAAGAGGTCAACACCGCTCCGACGGCCGATGTGGGCGTCTTGCAGATTGCGAAGCACCCCGTAGCCGCCGTCGTTGAAGATCAGCACAACCACTGGCAGTTGCTCCTGGGCAAGTGTGGCGAACTCACCGAGATGCACGGCGAGACCGCCATCACCCACCATCAGTGCGGTCGGCACGTCTGACCGAGCCGTTGCCGCACCAATCGCCATGCCGAGACCTTGCCCGATGCCGCCTCCTCGGGCATTCACGTTGGTCGTCGGATCGAGTACCGGGAGCAGCCGGTTGCCCCACGCCGACGCCGGAATGGTCACGTCTCGAACGAGCGGGGCATCGTCTGGCAGTAGGGATCGCATTGCTCGGCACAGCTCGGCATATGGACCGATGTCGGCTTCGAGCTGTTGGCGCACGCTGACGGCGGTGTCGCTCGCCACGGCGAGCCAGTCGGATCGATCGCGTTCGCTCAGTCGATCGGTCAGTTCGGCGATCGCAACACCAGCCGTGCCAACCAAGCCAACGTCACACGGGTAGGCGCGGCCAATGGCGGCAGGGTCAACGTCGATCTGCACGTGCGTCGGGGGTAGCCGAAGCTTGTAGTGCCGCGTTTCGTTCGACCGGAAGTGTGTGCCGATCGACAGCAACACATCGGCTTGGTCAAGCAAGTCTTGGCCCCCTGGGCGGGCGGCGAAGTTGCCGATCACCAGAGGGTCGCCCTCGGGGATGATGCCTCGACCGGCGTTGCTGGTGACGAGGGGGATGGCGAACCGTCGGCAGAACTCGGCCACGGCTTCTCGAGCTGGCACCGCTCCCCCGCCAGCCCACACCACCGGCCGTTCCGCACCATCGAGCAAGGCAACGGCTTGGTCGAGGTCACCGACGATGGCATCGGGCGAACCGTTGCTGTTTGAACGCGGCCCGCTGTCAGGTTGCACTGCCGCCGCGTACTGAAGGTCAATCGGGATCTCGACGCTGACCGGCCCGGTCGGCGCGGTGAGCGCCTCAGCAACGGCTCGACGAAACACCGGGCGGATCTGCGTCGGATCCGTGATGGTGTGCTGCGCCTTGGAAACCGCGGCGAGCATGCGATCTTGCGCCTTGGTCTCGTGGATGACACCACGGCCTTTGCCGAGATAGCCAGCGTCGATGTTGCCGGTGACGTGCAGCACCCGACTTCCGGCCGTGAGCGCCTCGACAAGCGAACCCGCGGCATTGCCCGCGCCGGTACCCGTGCTCGTTACGGCGATTCCGAGCGAGTCGGCGACCCTGCTGTAGCCGTCGGCGGCGTTGACGGCAGTCGCCTCGTGACGGACTGCGGTATAGCGGCCGGCGGCAACAAGGGCATCAACCAGCGGTTGGTTGTGCACGCTCACGATGCCAAACGCGGCCGCAACATCGTGTGCGGCTGCGATCTCGCAAAGAGTTGCCGGTGCGGCGGGGGGCGCAGCGGGGGACACGGCTTCAGACATAGCGGCCCACTCCACCGGATACGTCGATGGAGGTCCCCGTTACGTAGGAGGCCCGTGGCGACACCAGCATGGCGGCGACAAACGACACCTCGCGGGCAACCCCGAGCCGTCCGAGCGTGATGCCCCGGTCGGCGGCGAGATCGCCCGACCATTCCTCCCACGAGCGCTGATCATCGTCGGGGCGCTGGTCGTAGCGTCGACGCCACTGTCCCGTGTCGATCAAGCCCAGCAACACGGAGTTCACTCTGATGCCCTCCGGCGCGAGATCGACCGACAGCGTTTTTGTCAGGTTCAGTAGCCCAGCTCGGGCCGCGCTCGTTGCGGCGAGGCGAGGCTCGGGCTGACGAGCAAGCACGGCGTTGATGTTCACCACCGCTCCGGCACCACCCGCCGCAAGGTGAGGACGTGCCGCAGTGAGCGGGTTCAACACCCCGTTGAACTTCAGCTCGAATTCAGACATCCACTCGTCGGCGGCCGTCTCATCGAACCGCTTCATCAGCGATTGGCCGGCATTGTTCACCAGACCGTCGATGGCGCCGAATCGGTCGACGGTCGCCTCAATGAACGACGCGACCGCATCGGCGTCGCGTACGTCGCACCCGTGCACGAGCAATCGGTCTGCCGCATCGCCGTGTCCAGAATCCGACAGCGAAGCAGTCGAGGCGCGAAGTCGATCAAGATCTCGAGCGCACGCCGCAACGCGTGCCCCGGACAACAACAAGTCTTCGACCAGGGCGCGGCCGACCCCCGAGCTACCGCCCGTGACCACGATGACTCGATTGTGGAGTTGAAGGTCCATACCCGTTCCCGTTAGCCCGATTTCGTCATGGCATCACGAACCCACCGTCAACCACCTGCGTGGTTCCGGTGACATACGCGGCATCGTCAGACAGCAGGAAGCGGACAACCCCGGCAACGTCAGCGGGCGTCTGCGGTCGAGACAACGCACGGTTGTCGGCGTACAGCTGATGACGTTCGGCTGGCACACCTTCGGTCGACTCACCCACGACAATGCCCGGCGCAACCGCGTTGACCGTGATGTCGTGCGGGCCAAGCTCGCGAGCCATGGCACGAGTGAGGGCGATCACACCACCCTTCGATGCGATGTAGTGACTCAGGCGGGGGCTTCCGTAGAGGGCGGCATCGGAGGCGAGGTTGACGATGCGACCTTGACCGGCATCGATCATCAACGGGGCCACGTGTTTGGCGACCAGCCAGGTACCGGTGAGATTGACGCCCATGAGGCGATCCCAGGTCTCTCGGTCGAGTTCCCAGAAGTTGGCCCCGCCCACCGCATCAGCCATCGCTGCGTTGTTCACCACACCCCACGGGGCGGCGGTCAGCCCCGAGAAGAACCCGGCCACGGACGCCTCGTCGGCCACATCGACCACGTGGGAACGCACGTCGAGCCCGGCGGCGGCGAGTTCGGCCGCTGCGTGCTCAACCCGCTCTCCATCTACATCGAGGGCGTGAACGACCGCACCGGCCTCCGCGATTGCCTTGGCCATCGCTCGGCCAAGACCTCGACCAGCGCCCGTGATGACGACCGTGCGACCCGCGAGCGTCTGCGCAGATGCGTCGGTCACCGATCGTCAGTCACGACTGACGCCGTACATCGGCGACGTCTCGGGGTAGGTCGGCAGCTGCGGCTTCCCGACGCCGAGCATCACGCAGAAGATCGCATGGCCATCGCCGACGTTCTTGAGGCTGCGGGGCACACCGGGCGGCACGCACATGAAGTCGCGGTAGCCGAGCACACGAGCGGCCGACTTCGTGCCGTCTTCCACGTCGTGGATTCGTAGCTCGACCTCACCCTCGATCACAAAGAAGGCTTCTTCGACATCGTGATGCGTGTGTTCAGGGCCCTCGCCACCCGGCGGCAGAAACATGTTCGAGAAGGTGAAGTTCTCGGCTTGGATGATGTTGCCGTCTGCCTCGTGTCGACCGGTGCCGCCAGATCCCATGTAGCGCATCTGGGCTCGCCCAAACTGTTCGCCGGGCTTCTTCTGCCAAGCGAGGGTGTCCCAATCCTGCTCTCGGCTGTCCTTTGTGGCCAGGAACGAATCGACCTGAGCCTCGAGTTCATCCTGCGTTGCCATGGGGTTCCTCTCGTCAGACGTCGTGGGTTGCGGCGAAGAAATCGCCGACCGCTCGATTGAACGCAGCGGGTTGCTCACGGTTCGCGAGGTGACCGGCGTTTGGGATAGTGACCAGGCTGGCGTTCGGAACCAGGGCCGTCAAAACCTCGGCCTCGCTTGGCGGGCACACAATGTCGGCTTCGCCGACAACAACGAGGGTTGGCACCTCGATCGTTGGCAGAAGATCGGTGTGGTTGGTGTCAGCCATTGCTGCGGCGGCCTGGCCGTAGCCGGGCAACCGAATGGCCGCGGCCATCTCCAACGCAACCGCGGCCACAAGATCAGCCGGAGCATCCTGAGACACGAGCCGGGGAGCTCTCGAGGCCGCGAACGCCTCGTTCCCCTGCGCCGTGAGGGCGTCACCCCGACCCCGCATGACCTCTGCTTTCGATGGATCGACGCCCGAGCCTCGACTGGTGTCAGCGAGCACGAGCCGACGCACCCGAGCTGGGTGTGTCGCCGCGAGCCGAGCCGCGATCACACCGCCCCACGACACACCAACGAGATCGACCTGCCGGGCCTCGACCGCATCGAGCATCGCAATCACGTGATCGACGTAGCCGGTGAGCGAGTCGATGTCGGGCACATCGTCTGAGTCGGCGTAGCCGGGAGCGTCCGGCGCAAGGCACCAGCGCCGCCCGCCTGCATCTGATGCAAAGTGCCGTAGCTGCGCATCGAACGCGACCCGAGACGACCCGATGCCGTGCAGCAGCACGACGGGAAGTCCGGGTTGACCAATGGGTGGCAACACCGCCTCGCTGACGGCCAACGGTCCGATCCGTCGAAACCCGATTGGGTTCAAGGTCATGCTGAGTTCGGCGGGGAAGGCGTCCAACGAGGCGGATGGCAGTTCGGGTCGGGACTTCCCGCGCCGGCGGCCCGAAACTCTGCAGACGGTGGGCCGGCCAGGTGCCACAGATCAGACTGGGACGGAATGCGTCGCCAAACTCGCGGGATCCACCCCGGTTCATTGATCTGTTGCACATCGGCGGTCAGTTCAGGGACGAACCCCGCAGGGTCGCCGTAATAGGCAAAGGCATTGTTCCCTGGTCCGTGGCGACCGATACCCCACAGGGGTTCGACACCAGCCGACTTCATGCGTCCCACCGACTGGAGGAAGTGGTCGACAGAGTCCAGCTCGTAGGCAACGTGGTTGACCGATGCGTGCGCCGCCTGATTGAAGGCGATGGTGTGGTGATCGGTCCCGTTCCGCAGGAACACCATCTGATGTTCTGACCAGTCGGACACGGCGAACCCGAGCACATCGACGTAGAAGCCGCAGAGCAGATCGATGTCGACCGTGTTGAGCACGACGTGGGTGATGGCGAGTGGCAGAGGAGCTCCTGGCGGAACCGGATCAGCCGTCTCCATCTCGGTGACGACCCGCAGCACTCGACCCTCCGGGTCAGCTGCGTCGAACCCGTAGCCACCGCCGAGTTCATCGAGCGATGCGGGCTCACTGCGGATCTCGACACCAGCCGAAGACCAACGGGCATGGAGGGCATCGACCGCTCCACGCGACGAGGCCCCGAACGCAATGTGGCCCAGCCCAACATGATCACCAGCCAAGAACCGAACAATGTGGTGGGGAGCGTGGGTGAGCGATCCTCGCCCCCGAAAGGCGATCGACGAGTCTGGTTCGCCAGTGTCAACGGGTGTGAGGCCCCAGTGGGAGTAGAACTCGCCGACCTCAGCAAGTGGCGTCGTGGTGGTGAGCGCAACGTGCTGGATGCGCCCGAGTCGTGGCTCGCTTCCCGCACCCCCGACCGGCAAGACCGAGCTCATCGTGAAACCTCCGAGTCGCGAAGCATGTCGAGGATGCGGCCCGGTGACAGCGGTCCAGACAACACCGACACGCCTTCGGGGCGAAGGGCATCTTCAACCGCGTTGGCGATCGCCGCCGGCGGACCAACGGCGCCGCCCTCGCCCAAGCCCTTGACTCCGAGCGGATTGGTGGGGCTTGGGCACACGATCTCATCCATTCTGATCTCGGGCACCATCTCGCTGATGGGCATGAGGTAGTCGGAGAATGTCGAGGTGATCGGCTGACCATTCTCGTCGTAGCGCAGATGTTCGCTCATGATTCCGCCGATGCCTTGCCCCACGCCACCGATCACCTGGGCGTCGGCAACGACTGGGTTCACGATCGTGCCGGCTTCGTGCACAACGACGTAGTCGAGGATCTCAACCCGGCCCGTTGCGGTGTCGACCTCGACGGTGACGGCGTGGGCCCCACTGGCGGTCGCGTAATTCGGCGGCTGAAAGTACGACGTCTCGCCGAGCCCATCGCTGCCGGAGCCACCCGCCAGCTTCGGCACGGAGCGAATCAGGTCGGCCAGAGTCAGCTCTACAGACGGCGTGCCCGTCACCGAGATGATCCCCTGCTCAATCGTGAGGTCTGCTGCGTTGGCTTCGAGCACGCCGGCCGCGGCCTCAAGAATTCGTTGGCGAACGAGCTCGCCTGCTTGTGCGGTTGCGTTGCCTGCCGTTACAAGCGCTCGACTAGCGATGGTGCCAACCCCATAGGGAATCGAGGCCGTGTCGCCTGCGAGCACATCGATGTCATCAAAGGCGACACCCATCGTGTCGGCCAAGATCTGTGCGAACACCGTGCGATGCCCTTGCCCCTGTGACGGTGCTCCTGTGTAGAGCCGCACTCGACCGGACGGCATCACTTCGACCCTGGCCCCTTCGAACGGGCCGAGCCCTGTCATCTCGAGGTAGAGGGCGAACCCAACGCCGATGCGACGATCGGGCTCGGCGGCCTGGCGGGCCCGCACGGCGGGAACATCGATCATCTCGACGGCTCGGTCAAGCATCGCCGGGTAGTCGCCGGAGTCGTATTCTTGCGGCACGCCGCGCCGGTCGAGCAATCCCGTTTCGTACGGCATTTGCTCTGAGGTGATCAGATTGCGACGGCGAAGCTCTGATGGCTCGATGCCAAGCTCAACGGCGAGGCGATCCATGGCCCGTTCCATGGCAAAGGTCGCCTCTGGTCGTCCGGCGCCGCGGTAGGGCGATGTGAAGGTGGTGTTGGTGAGCACCCCCGTTGCTTCGAGATCTGCATTCGCCACTTGATACGGCCCAATGAGGTGGCAGAGGGCGTTGTATGGCACCACAAGGCCAACCATGTTGCGGGCGCCGAGGTTCACGACGATGTGATCCTTGACCGCCACAAGCGTGCCATCGGCATCGGCGCCAAGGGTGATGTGGTGCACCTGCTCACGAGCATGGGCGTCTGCGGTCAGGTTCTCGAAACGATCGGCGATCCACCGGACAGGCCGGCCCAGGTCGTGCGCTGCAAAGGGCACGAGCAGCTCCTCAACAACGAGGATGCCCTTCTGCCCGAAGCCTCCACCGACGTCGACGGACTGCACCCGCACGTCGTCGACCGGCAGACCAATGGCTCCAGCGACATGGTCGCGGACTCGGTGGGGAGTCTGGGTAGTCGACCAAATCGTCAAGCTGCCGGTGAACGGATCTTGTTGGGCAACAAGGCCTCGGGTCTCGATCGGAGCGCACACGTACCGCTGGGTCGAGAACGTTTCGGTGATCACTGCGGCAGCTGAGGCGAGCGCAGCGTCGGTATCGCCCTTGCCGTGGCGGACATGCACGCCGATGTTGTCGTCTTCGCCAAGAAGCACGAGTGGAGCGTCCTCGGCCAGCGCCGCTTCGACATCGATCACCGCAGGAAGCAGCTCGTACGCGACATCAATGACTTCGATCGCGTCCTCAGCGAGATAGCGCGTCTCGGCAACGACCATCGCGACGGGTTGCCCCACGTAGTTCACTTCATCGGTGGCCAGAATCGGGGCCGGCTGCAGCTTGTTGATGGGATCGAGCGCGGCGATGCCCGGAGGCACCCGGAGTTCCTCGGCGTTGAGCAACGGCTTGATGCGATCAACGACTGATGCCCCGTCGTAGACGGCGATCACGCCAGGCATCGCCTTCGCGGCGGAGATGTCGATCGACGTGATGCGAGCGTGAGCCTCGGTGGATCGGAGGAAGGCAACCTCGAGGGCGTCTGGAACATGAAGATCGTCGGTGTAGCGGCCAGCGCCACGCAGGAGCCGATCATCTTCGACTCGGGGAACGGATTGGCCAATGAGCCAGTCGGTTGGTTCCGTGCTCATTCGCTCACCTCACCGGACGTCGAGTCGAGCGAGACGGGGACATCAACCGGCAGGCCGAGCGCCTGGCGAGCCGCCTTGCGGATGTTCACGTATCCGGTGCACCGGCAGTACGAACTGTCGACACAGTCTTGAACCTCGGCCTCGGTTGGTGCCTGACCGGTCGCTTGCGTTTGCTCCTTGAGCGAGGTCACCGACATCACAAACCCTGGCGTGCAGAAGCCGCATTGCAGCCCGTGCTGATCGGCGAACGCCTGCTGAACGGCGGTCAGCTCGTCATCAGGACCCGCCAACCCTTCGATCGTGCGGATGTCGCGGCCGTCTACCTGGGCGGCCAGCAACAGGCACGACCTGACCGGTTGCCCGTCGAGTTGAATCGTGCACGCACCACATGCTCCCTGCTCACAACCGACGTGGGTTCCCGTGAGGCGAAGGCGGTGGCGAAGAAAGTCGGTGAGCAGCAGACGTGACTCGACCTCTGCCGTGACCGCTTCACCGTTGACCGTGAACGTGATTGTGTGCCGGGCCGTTGGTTCTGCAGCCGGTGGCCCAGATGGATCGAGGTTGCTCACGTCGTGCCTCCTCTGGCCTCAGCCATCGTCCATGCCTCCGCCACCGACTCGGTGGCGAGGAGCGTTGCGAACTGTCGACGAGCATCAGCAGAGGCGTGCACGTCATCGTTGGGATCGATGGACGCATCGAGTTGTGCAAGCACGGCCTCGGTGAGCGTCGGTGTCGAAGCCCCGTTGATTGCCGCTTCGACCACTGCCGAGCGCTGCGCACCGGGCCCAAGTCCAAAGAGAACAACGACCGCATCGCTGGCGACTCCGCCCTCGACAACCAAGCGTGTCACCACCCCAGCCGTCGCAAAGTCGCCGGTTCTGGTGGCGAACTCACGAATGGCCCAGCCGGTTCCGGGTCCGAGCGTCGGGAAGTGGGCACTCGTGATGAGCTCACCCGGGTCGAGCGACGTCATGAAGGGACCGGCAAACAGATCCTCGATCGCGACAACTCGTTGACCGCTCGGCCCTGCGACGGTGACCGATGCGTCGAGCGCCATCGCAACTGCTGGCAACTCGGCCAGCGGATCGTTGTGCGCAAGGCTGCCGCAGAGTGTCCCCCGATTTCGGATCTGGGGATGGCCGATGAGCCCAATGCCTTCAGCCAGAAGTGGCCAGCCGCCGACGACATCTGCGTTGCCTGCCACCTCGGCCTGCGAAACGGCGGCCCCTACCGTGAGACCGGCGCCGTCAACGGTGATCGTGTTGAGCGACTCAATCCGGCCAATGTCGACCACGAGTTCTGGCGACGCAAGACGAAGGTTGAGCAGCGGCATGAGCGACTGGCCCCCGGCGATGACCCTGGCATCGGCATCACCGTTCAGGAGTTCGACCGCATGGTCAACCGTCGCCGCTGCCACGTAGTCGAAGGGTGGCGGCTTCATGAGGCCACGCTATGTCTCCGCCGTTCAGAGCACCAAAGAGCGTGGCGGCGACCGTTACGGCGCAACCTCATTGATGAGACTGGCAACCCAGTCGGGCTGTTCGACCTGCACCGAATGTCCCCCGCCCGCCGCCATCCTGGGATTGTCGACGTAGGCCGAGATCTCGTCACGACTCACCATGGGATCGTCGCTGCCCGCGCCCAGAATCACCGTCGCACCGGTTGGCGACACGTTTGAGAGTTGGGCGCCAGACATGAGGGCCGCCATGTCGACCGGGTTCTGGGCGAACGTGGCCGGATCCTGCGCCAAGCGCCAGCCTTCCTCGGTTTCGACCACCGAGTGCTCCACCGCCGGGTGATCAGCATCGACAAGGCCATCTAGGCCAGCCACTCGCAGGAACCGCGTGACGGCTTCGTCTCGGGACTCGAAAAAGCGAACGCCACGCCCGGCCATCTTGGCCATGCCAGCCACGTCGTCGCTGGTCCAGGTCATCTTGATGCCGATGCCGATGACGGCCCGCACGCTCGGCCGGTAGAACCCAGACGCTAAGCAGAGCGCCACCACTCCCCCGAGTGAGTGGCCAACAACCACGGCGTCTTCACCCGAATCGCATTGCGCTGAGACGGCCGCGGCCAATCCGCCCAAGCTGTAGTCGCCAGACCATGCCGACTGCCCGTGGCCGGCCAAGTCAATGGCTCGCACATCACCGGGCCAATCGAGTTGTCGTTCGACGTCGGCCCAGACCCCAGAGGTCGCGCCCATGCCATGCAGGAGTAACAGCGTGGTCATGAGACACCCTCCTGGGTTTGCCAGCGAACGGGTAACGACTTGAGACCCTGTTGGAAGTTGGACTGCAAGCGGACGGGCTCGCCCGCCAGCTCGAGCTGGCCGAGTTGGCTGTTCAGCTCGCCGAGCATCGAGCTCACCTGACGCCTGGCCAAGTGGGCACCAAGGCAGAAGTGCGGGCCGAAGCCAAACGAGACGTGATCGTTGCTCCCCCGGCTCAAATCAAGCCGGTGAGGGTCGGCAAACACCTCGGGGTCACGGTTGGCAGCGACGTGGTACACCGCCACCTTGTCACCAGCCGTGATCGCAACACCGCCGAGCTCAACGTCGATCGTGGCCGTCCGGCGAAAGTGGGTCACCGGTGGCCAGAAGCGGAGCAGCTCTTCAACCGCCGACGGCAGCAAGCCAGGATCACTCAGCAGCCGCTCGTATTCGCCCGGGTGCTCGATCAGCGACAAGACCGCTCCTGGGATGCCGTTTCGAAGCGTCTCGTTGCCAGCCACAGCAAAGAGAAAGAACAGCGTTTCGAACTCGTCGTTCGACACCCTCGTGCCATCAAGCTCGGCTTGCAGGAGCAGCGACATGATGTCGCCCCCGGGCTCACGTCGCTTCATCTCAGCAAGCTCGTGGGCGTAGGCATACATATCGGCGAGCCCGGCTCGGCTCCTCGGATCGGGCAACGTGCCATCGGCGGCAGGCACCGGGCGAACGGCAAGCGCCCGCCGCGCCATGTCGGTGCCCTGAGCAACATCGAAGGTGGCCGAGCCTGCGTAGTCGACGTCTTGGTAGCCGATCACCCGGTTCGACCAGTCGTACAGCAGCCTTCGGTCCTCCTCTGGTACGCCAAGCACGGCTGCGAGGACGGCAACCGGAAGATCGGCGACGACGTCGGTCACGAGGTCGCAGCTCCCACGAGGAGCCACGGCCGCAACCAGCGATCTCGCTCGCTCTGCGATCTCGGTGTCAAGCAACGCAATGGCTCGAGGCACAAACGCCTTCGCCAACAGGCCCCGCAGACGGTTGTGCTCCGGTGGATCTTGGTTGAGCATCATCCGCTGCGCGAACGCCAAGTCGCTCGGCGGCGGCGTGCGCAACTGCGTGCCTCCAGCATGGCTCGAGAACGTCGCCGCGTCTTTCAGCACCCGCTTGGTCTCGGCATGACCGAACACTGCCCAGTAGCCGGGCCCCTCAGCCGACCCGTGCAGCGCTGGCTCGGGCACCCACACCACCGTGCCGGACTGTCGCAATCGATCGATGGCGTCGTGAGGTGCGCCGCGGACATAGGTCGCCGAGTCGTAGAGGGCGAGGACGTCGGCATCGTTGGGCACGGGCCAACACTAGGGAGCAACCCGGATTGGTTCCAAGGGACGGCTCGTGCGCCCGTCGGATGACGAGCTAGTCGGTGGTCAAGTCGAGAAGCAACGCTTGCAGCAGGAGCGACTCGTTGGGGTTACGCACCATGGCGTCGCCGACGTGGGTGATGGCCGCGAGCGCATTGTCGGCCACACCGCTCGGACCCTCGATCAGCACATCGCGATAGTGGCGGCTCAAGGTGGCCAGACCGAAGCGCATCTCATCAGTGCGTAGCCGTCGCACCTCGCGCTTGTGTCGGGCCACGAGGTCGGATCGGCCAGCGCCCCGCTCCCCCGTCACCTCAACTCGAGCATCGAGCTCGGCAATCTCAATGAGTTGCTGCGCTTCGAGGGCTTCTGTGGCCCCGTCCATCGCCTCTTTCAGCTCATTCACCAAGCTGACAACTGCGGCGCCCGTGCCATCGAGGCGGCTTGGCACGCTCTGCCAGAGTTCAGCCCGCTCGGCGAGCGCATCGTCTGTCGCCAGCAACCGGGCTCGGGCGAGGTCGCCTCCTGAGGCGGCCGCTGCGTTCTTCGCCCGCTTGGGATTGACGCCTTCGGTGACCAGCACCGTCACGATGAGCTGGACGGGTACCGCAACGAAGTCGATCGTGACACAGCGAGAGGCGATGGTGATGATGTCGGGCGGCACCTCTTCGGCCAGCAGCACGAACACGGCGGACGGTGGGGGCTCCTCGATGACTTTGAGGAGCTTGCCGATGGCTGCTTCTTCGATCGCATCAACACCGCCGACAACGATGACCTTGCGAGCGCCCTCGACGGGCGAGACGGTGCCGTGCCGAATGATCTGCTCGGCTTCTGTGACGCGCAATGCCGCGCCCTCGGCCTCAACGATCGTGAGGTCGGGGTGAGTGCCGGCCAGGCAGAGTCGCCGGTGTCGTTCGGCGGCCTCCCCGTCTGATCCTTCTGATAGCAACAGTGCTGCGAAGGCAAAGGCGGCCTGACGCCGACCGCTGCCCCGGGGCCCAAGAAACATGTAGGCGTGCACCGGTGCTGAGGCGGCAGCTTGGAGCTGGGCCACCGCGGTGTTCTGACCGATCACGCCGCCAAAGACATCGTCTGACGTCGGACTCTCCGCAAGGCTCATTCGTCAGTCCAATCGAATCGATCGGCGAGTGCTGACCACACTCGTTGTGATACCTCGTCGATGGTTCCGTTGGCCTCGAGCACAACAAAACGATCGGGCTCGTTGTTGGCGAGTTCGAGATACGTGGCGCGCACCGTGTCGTGAAAGGCGTCGCCTTCTTGTTCGAGTCGATCGCTGCTGCGACGACCACGGGGGCCAGCACCAGCTGGACAATCAAGGAGCACAACCACGTCTGGCCAGCGTCCTGCCATCGCCCAGTCGTTCACCGAACGGACGGCATCGATGCCGAGGCCTCGGGCACCGCCCTGATAGGCCAGCGACGAGTAGGCGGTGCGGTCAGAAACGACGTGACGGCCAGCCTCGAGAGCCGGCACCACAAGCTCCTCGAGATGTTGGGCTCGGTCGGCGGCCATCATCAGGGTCTCGGCTCGCGAACCAACGGGTGCTTCACCAACGCCGAGCAGCAACTTCCGCAGCTGAGCACCGAGCTCGGTGCCGCCTGGTTCCAGCGTCAGCAGCGCATCAATTCGCTTGGCCAGAATCTTGGCTTGCGTGCTCTTTCCGGAGCCCTCGCCACCCTCGAATGCAATGTAGAGCCCCGCAGCCATGGGCTGCTCAGAATGCGTCGGTCTCGGGATCAACCCCGAGCTGGGCATCACTGGCGTCGACGTCTGGGGTCACCACGGCCGGCGGATCAGCCGGCTCAGTCGCCGCCGCCTTCTTCTTGGTGGCCTTCTTCTTCGTCGCCTTTTTCTTGGTGGCTTTCTTGGCTGTGGCCTTCTTCTTGGTGGCCTTTTTCTTTGTGGCCTTCTTTTTCTTCTTCTTGGGGCCACCGTCGGCCGCAACCTTGATGCGGCGTTCGATCAACAGCTCGGCGGCTCGGTCGATCGTGAGGTTCTCTTCGGTGTCGCCCTTGCGCAGGCTGGCGTTGACTTCACCGTCTGTCACATACGGACCGAAGCGGCCGTCCTTGAGCTGCACCTCGGCACCGGTGACCGGATCTTCACCGACGATCTTGACCGGCGCAGCCGGCTTTTGACCACGACGTCGCTTCGGCTGCGCCATGACCTCGAGTGCCTTTGGCAGCTCGAGCGACAGCAGCTCTGCTTCTTCTTCGAGACTGCGCGAGTCCTTCTTGGTGTTGCCCTCTTCGTCGACGAAGATCTTCTCGATGTAGGGGCCGTAGCGACCGTTGTAGGCGGTGATTACGCCCTGGTCGGCAGGGTCGATACCGATCTCGCGAGGAAGCTTGAGGAGCTCAACGGCCTCTTCGAACGTGATCTCTTCTGGCTTCAATGTCTTGAACAATGAGCTGGTCTTTGGCTTTTCGCCTGTCTCAGCGTCGTGATCGCCCATCTGGACGTACGGACCGAAGCGGCCAGCCTTCACAAACACGGGGAGATCGGTCTCGGGATGGGTGCCGAGTTCACGGTCGCTCTTGGGCGCTTCGAGCAGTTCGACGGCCCGCTCTGGCGTGAGCTCGTCTGGGGCCAGATCGTCTGGGATCGACGCTCGGTCTTCGCCTCGTTCGAGGTAGGGGCCGTAGCGGCCGACGCGAGCCACGATGGCGACGCCATCTTCGTCGCCGCCGATTGGGATCGAGTTGACGGCCCGGGCATCGATGTCGCCCAGCCGCTCGTTGACCTTCTTCTTCAGTCCTTCATCGGCGCTATTGCCAAAGTAGAACTCGGTGAGCCATGGAACCGTCTCTTTGCCGCCACCGGCGATGGAGTCGAGATCGGTCTCCATCTTGGCCGTGAAGGCATAGTCGACCAGGTTGGGGAAGTGCTGTTCGAGCAACCCGGTCACGGCGAAGGCCTTGAAGCTTGGAACGAGGGCTGAGCCCTTCTTCCACACGTACTCGCGAGCCTGGATCGTGCCCATGATTGAGGCGTAGGTCGACGGACGTCCCACCTCGAGTCGTTCGAGCTCCTTGACGAGCGAAGCCTCGGTGTAGCGAGCGGGAGGTTGGGTGTCGTGCCCGGCGGCAACGAGGGACTCAACGGTTGCGCCATCACCCTCGTTGAGGGGCGGCAGCAACTGTTCAGCTGCTTCTTCTGAGTTCTTGTCGTCCTCTTCGTCTGTCGACTCTTTGTAGACCTTCAGGAAGCCCTGATGAGTAATGACGGTACCGGCGGTCGAGAAGACGGTCTTGCGGCCATCAGTCGCATCGACCCCGAGTCGCAAGGTGACCGTTTCGCCGGTGGCGTCTGTCATCTGCGAAGCAACGGTGCGCTGCCAGATCAGCTCGTAGACCGCGAGGTCCTGCTTCGACAATTCGCCAGCGACCTCTTCAGGTGTCCGGAAGCGATCCCCCGATGGGCGGATGGCCTCGTGGGCCTCTTGCGCATTTTGCGTCTTCCCTTTGTAAACCCTGGGTCCGTCTGGCAGGAACTCCTCACCAAAACGCTCTTGGATCTGGCTTCGAGCAGCAGAGACGGCCTGATCGGACAGGGTCGTCGAGTCGGTACGCATGTAGGTGATGAATCCCCGCTCGTACAGACCTTGCGCCACGCGCATGGCGGGCGACGAACCGAGGCGAAGCTTGCGGCTCGCCTCTTGCTGGTAGGTCGACGTAATAAACGGTGCAGCCGGACGGCGGCGGTATGGCTTGGCCTCGCGGCTTTGCACCGTTGCCGGACGCTGGGTGAGCGCCTGCACGAGTCCGTTGGCGCCAACCTCGTCGAGATGCACGGCGTTCTCACGAGAGAGCTTGCCGTCTTGACCAAAGTCGCGGCCGGTGGCGACGCGGTTTCCGTCGACCTCAACAAGCAGGGCCTCGAATGGCCGCTCTGCTTCTGCAGCGTCAAACGTGCCTTTGACATCCCAGTAGTTGGCAGAGCGGAACGCCATGCGCTCACGCTCTCGCTCGACGACGATCCGGGTGGCGACGCTCTGCACACGACCAGCCGAAAGCTTCGGCATGACCTTCTTCCAGAGCACCGGCGACACTTCGTAGCCATAGAGACGGTCGAGAAGTCGGCGAGCTTCCTGGGCATCAACGAGGTGACGGTCGAGTTCGCCCGGCGACTCGATCGCACGCTGGATGGCCTCGGGTGTGATCTCGGTGAAGACGATGCGCTTGACCGGCACCTTGGGGTTCAAGACCTGCGTGAGGTGCCACGCGATGGCCTCGCCTTCGCGGTCCTTATCGGTGGCAAGAATGAGCTCGTCCGCATCCTTCATCAAGGACTTGAGTTTCTTGACTTGGTCCTTCTTGTCCGCCGAAACGACGTAGAGCGCCTTGAAGTCGTTGTCGACATCAATGCCGAGCTTTGACCACTTCTCGGACTTGTACGCGGCTGGCACATCAGCCGCATTCCGAGGCAGATCGCGGATATGCCCAATCGAAGAGTCGACGATGTAATCGTCGCCGAGAATCTCGGAGATCTTCTTGGTCTTCGCTGGGGACTCGACGATGACTAGGGCTTGGGGCACAGCGGGGAGGGTAGGAAGTCAGGGAGTGTTTTTGCGAACACCCACGGAGATTTGATGAACGAACGTGACCGTTGACCTACGTCAAACGGTTGCTTCGACTGGCTCTGGATCGGCGACATCAGGCTCGATGTGAGCACTCTCGACCGGCGGTGCGCCTCGCAAAATGAGGGCACCGACAATTGAAGCGGCGAGCGAGGCGAACAGGATGCCAAGTGTCGCTTGATCCTTGATGGCGTCGTTGTCGGCGAAGGCCAGGTTGTTGATAAAGAGGGCGACCGTGAAGCCGATACCGGCAACTGCACCAGCGCCGATGACGTGGCGCATGGTGACCCCTTCCGGAAGAACAGCGAGCCCGGAGCGGACGGCCATGAGGGCAAAGATGAAGATGCCGAGCGGCTTTCCAACCACCAGACCCAGGAAGATGCCGAGCGACACGAGCGACGTTGCCGCTTCGCTGATCGCCTCGCCAGACAACGACACGCCTGCGTTCGCTAACGCAAACACGGGGATCACAAAGAAGCTCGTCCACGGACTCACGAGTGCGAGCTGCCGGTTACACACCGACACCGACTCACGCAGCTTCCAGTTGGCGTTACGCAATCCGGCAGGATCGGCGTTGTCGCCAGAGATGAGGTCTTCGATCGACTCGAAGCGACGCTGCCCGACGAGCGGCTTGGCCGGTGTGAGCATGCCGAGTGCAACACCAGCGATCGTGGCGTGCACACCCGAGCGGAACGTGGCGTACCAAACGAACACGCCGACGATGATGTACATCGGGGTGTACCAGATCTTCATGCGCTGCATCGCGACGACGAGCGCGAGCCCGAGGAGGGCGTAGATCATCCAGTCGAAGTGGATCGAGCTCGTGTAGAAAATCGCGATCACGAGGATGGCACCGATGTCGTCGACGATGGCCAACGTGAGCAAGAACAGCTTCAGTTTGCGTGGAATGCGAGGGCCGAGCAGGGCAAGCACCCCAACCGCAAAGGCGATGTCGGTGGCCATGGGGATACCCCAGCCGCCCAGTCCTTCGCCGCCGATGTTGAGCATGGCATAGAGGCCTGCGGGAATGACCATGCCGCCGATTGCGCCGATGGCGGGGAGGGCGGCGATCTTTGGGTCGCGCAGGTCGCCAACGACGAGCTCAGATTTGATCTCGAGCCCGACCACAAAGAAGAACAGCACCATCAGGGCGTCGTTGACCCACAATTCGAGCGACAGACCGTGGTCGTCGTGCAAGAACGGCATCCACGAACCAATGGCCAGGTCGACTTCGGTCTCCCACAGATGGTGGTAGCTCTCGCTCCACGGGGAGTTGGCCCAGATCAGGGCGACGGCGGTTGCGATCAACAACAGAACGCCGGATGCGGCTTCTTGTGCGAGGAACCGAACCATGGGGCGGGCCACAGTCTTGGCCAGGCGCGTGTCGCCACCGCTCCACGCTTCTCGTCTTACTTTGATGGAACCTTCGGACACGTGGACATCGTACTTTCGAGACGGTTCCCCCCGACTCATGGGGGGCGTGACACTCCTTACATCGGCACAAAGAATCCAATAAGAAGGTCAAGACTTTGACCTTCTAAGCGTTGGGTCGGTACGTTCATAGGTACCAACGTGGCTTCCGAAGCCCCGAACCCAGGAGCACTCAATATGCGCGAAGCCGTCTTTGTTTCGTACGCCCGCACCGGTCTGGCCAAGGCCGGCCGCGGCGGATTCAACCAGACGCCAGCTATGTCCATGGCTGCCCATGCCATCAAGCACGCCGTCGCCAAGGCCGGCGTCGAGCCCGAGGCTGTCGAAGACGTGGCCCTCGGAAACGGCGCTCACGGCGCAGGCAACCTCGGTCGCCTTGCTGGCCTTCTCGCCGGCATGCCTGTCACCACCGGCGGCAACACCATCCAGCGTCACTGCTCGTCTGGCCTCAACTCGATCGCCGTCGCTGCGAACCACATCAAGATGGATTCCGCAGACGTCGTCGTCGCCGGTGGCGTCGAGTCGATCTCGATCCCCAGCCCCGGCATGGGTGGCGAGATCAACATGGATCCTGAGCTCACGCTCAAGTACCCGGCCATCTACATGGCCATGATCGAGACCGCCGACATCGTGGCCGAGCGCTACAACGTCAGCCGCGAGTACCAAGACGAGTACTCACTCGAGTCGCAGATGCGCACCGCCGCAGCGCAAGAGAACGGTCTGTACGAAGACGAGATCGTTCCCATGAACACCAAGATGAAGCTCGTCGATCGCGAGACCGGCGAAGAGTCAATCGTCGACTACGTCGTCGACAAGGACGAGTGCAACCGTCCAAGCACCACCATCGAAGGCCTGGCCAAGCTCAAGCCTGTTCGTGGCGAAGGCAACTACATCACCGCCGGTAACGCCTCACAGCTTTCCGACGGTGCCGCCGCCGTGGTGATGATGTCCGACGAGGAAGCATCTCGTCGCAACATCGAGCCAATGGGCGCCTTCAAGGGTTGGGCTGTTGCTGGCTGCGAGCCAGACGAGATGGGTATCGGCCCGATCTACGCCGTGCCGAAGCTGCTGAAGCGCCACGGTCTCACCGTCGACGACATCGACATCTGGGAGCTCAACGAGGCGTTCGCTAGCCAGTGCCTCTACAGCCGTGATCAGCTCGGTATCGACCCCGAGAAGTACAACGTCAACGGTGGCTCCATTTCGATTGGTCATCCGTTCGGCATGACCGGCACCCGCTGCGCAGGACACATCCTGCAAGAGGGCAAGCGCCGCGGCGCCAAGCTCGGCGTTGTCACCATGTGCATCGGTGGCGGCCAGGGCGCAGCAGGTCTCATCGAGATCTACTGACACAACCACATTGGGTCTGCTCCGCAGACCGCTACCCGCGATCCGGATCTAGCTCAGAGCTTGTCGCCTCCGGCGACCAAGCGATCGTTGAGTACGCGTGGCGAGGGACGAGCCAGCCCCGAGCGTGCGAGCCGATCGCGAGTAGCGGCTCGGCGAAGCCGACGCCCAATGTGATAGCGCTCCGTGCGCAACGGCCCGCCCGGAGGGCAATCAGCGCTGGACGCGGAGCTCGAGGGTGGTGCCGTCTGGGCCGGTGATGTACTCCATGGCACCCCGCGTCAGTTCTTTCATGAGCGGCACGCCAAACCCACCCTCGATCAACAATCGATCGGGGTGCGTGATCTCGGGAATCTCGGGCGCATCGTCGATGCCGTTGCCACCATCGACCACCGTGAG
>CALLGK010000121.1 GCA_938009905.1 uncultured Acidimicrobiales bacterium
CTGTCAGCGGTACGATCTGACCTACAAAAGAGCAAGGCGTTGGACTGGCTCATCGACAACTCGTCGATGGTCGATGAAGACGGGAATGCCATCCAGGCTGCTGATTTAGAGGTTCCTGAAGACCCTCCCCAGTCAGACGCTTCCGATCAGCCACAATCTGATACCCCAGACGATGCGAGCCGCGACGAGGCCGACACCGAGGGGTCTGAAGGAGACGACGCATGAGTACACCGATCGCCACGAACTACATGGTTCCCACAGTTGTCGAGCAGACAAATCGTGGTGAGCGTGCTTTCGATCTGTACTCCCGCCTTCTCAAAGACAACATCATCTTCCTCGGCACACCGATTGATGACACCGTCGCCAACCTGATCTGCGCTCAGCTGCTGCACCTCGAGTCGGAGAATCCCGAGCGAGACATCAGCATGTACATCAACTCGCCGGGCGGCGACATCAATGCGTTGTTCGCCATCTACGACACGATGCAGTACATCCGGCCAGACGTCACGACGATCTGTTTCGGTCAGGCTGCCTCAGCGGCAGCGGTGTTGCTCGCATCGGGTACCCAGGGCAAGCGCCTGGCGCTCCCGAATGCTCGCATCTTGCTGCACCAGCCATACAGCGGTGCGCAAGGACAGGTCTCCGATCTCGAGATCGCGGCCAACGAAATCGAGCGCCTCAAGACGCAGCTCGAAAGCGTGCTCGCAGAGCACACTGGCCAAGAGCAAGAGAAGATCAAGAACGACACCGATCGCGATTTTGTGATGACGGCGGCCCAAGCCAAGGAATACGGTGTCATCGATGAAGTGATTGATTCTCGCAATGCCGTCGACACGAGCGGCCCCATCCGGGCCATCGAGAGCTGAGGACGTAGAACGTGGCAAAGTTCGGTGAAGGTGGCGAACTGCTCAAGTGCTCCTTCTGCGGGAAGAGCCAAAAACAGGTCAAAAAGCTGATCGCTGGACCTGGCGTCTACATCTGCGACGAGTGCATCGATCTCTGCAACGAGATCATCGAAGAAGAGCTCGCAGAAGGCACAGAAGTCACCTTCGAAGAACTGCCGAAGCCACGTGAGATCTACGAGTTCCTAAACGACTACGTCGTTGGGCAAGAGGCAGCCAAGAAGGTGCTGTCCGTCGCGGTCTACAACCACTACAAGCGCATCCAGTACGGCGCACAGGCTGCGACCACACCAGGCGCCGATGTCGAGCTCTCCAAGTCGAACATCCTCATGATCGGCCCAACGGGCTGCGGCAAGACGTTCCTTGCACAGACCCTGGCTCGGATGCTGAACGTGCCGTTTGCCATCGCAGACGCCACAGCGCTCACCGAAGCCGGCTACGTCGGCGAAGACGTCGAGAACATTCTCCTGAAGCTCATTCAGGCCGCCGACTTCGATGTGAAGCGAGCCGAGACGGGCATCATCTACATCGACGAGATCGACAAGGTGGCGCGCAAGAGCGAGAACCCGTCCATCACTCGAGATGTGTCAGGCGAGGGTGTGCAGCAGGCGCTGCTCAAGATCCTTGAGGGAACCGTCGCATCGGTGCCGCCACAAGGTGGCCGCAAGCACCCGCATCAAGATTTCATCCAGATCGACACCACCAACATTCTCTTCATCTGTGGTGGTGCCTTTGCCGGCATCGAGTCAATCGTCGAGAGTCGACTAGGCACGAAGTCGATTGGTTTCCGGTCAGAACTGCCGGCCGAAACCGAAGCTGCTGTCGCCGACGTGTTCAGCTCAGTGCTCCCAGAAGACCTCCTGAAGTTCGGACTGATTCCCGAGTTTGTCGGCCGTCTGCCCGTGACCGGCACGGTCTCGAAGCTCAGTCGAGAAGCACTCGTCGAAATCCTGGTCGAGCCAAAGAATGCGCTGATCAAGCAGTATCAGAAGTTCTTCGAGATGGAAGACGTCACGCTCGAGCTCACCGAAGAGGCGCTCGGGGCCATCGCCGACCAGGCCATGCTTCGAGGCACTGGTGCCCGCGGCCTGCGAGCAATCCTCGAAGAGGTTCTGCTCGACGTGATGTATGACCTGCCCGGCCGAGAAGATGTCGGCCGTTGTGTGATCGATGCCGACACGGTGCTCGATCGAGTCAACCCGACGCTCGTTCCTCGCGACGAAGACGAGGGGCATCGGCGGGCCTCTTGAGCTTCGATTTCCGCCAGGCCGTCGCGTATCTCGATGCGCACACCAATCTGGAGGGCAAGCGAGTCGGGGCAACACCGGCACTTCCGACGGCAGGCAAGACTGATGGTTTGACGATAGGGCCGATGCGCGAGCTCATGGCTGCACTCGGTGATCCTCACCTGGCCTACCGCACGATCCATATCACGGGGACCAACGGCAAGGGATCGGTCACGCGGTACACCTCGGCGATGGTCGAGGCGGCCGGTCTGTCCGTCGGCACGTTTACGAGCCCTAACCTCGAACGGCTCAACGAGCGCATTGCCTACAACGGCGAGATGATCTCCGACGACGAGTTCGCTCGGATCATGTCGCTGCTCGCCAGCGTCGAACCGATGCTCGAACAGACGCCGGGGCGCTGGGACTTGCTGAGTGCGGCTGCGCTTACCTGGTTCGCCGATCTTGGCGTCGACGTCGGTGTGATCGAGGTTGGGATGCTCGGCCGTTACGACTCCACCAACGTTGTTGAGTCAGACGTGGCGGTGCTCACCAACATTGGTAAGGACCACACAGATGGTGAAGTCGGCTGGCAACGTCAGATCGCCAACGAGAAGGCCGGCATCATCAAGCCGTCGAGCCATGTAGTGCTTGGGCGCGCGTTCGGAGATCTCCGGGCCGAGGTTGATGCCGAAGAATCTCGTGGCGTCTACGAGGCCGACACCGACTTTGAACTGGTGTCGAACTCGATCGCCCTTGGAGGACGACTCTGCTCGGTAAAGACGCCCTATGCCTTGCATGAGGACGTCTTCATCCCGGTGCATGGCGAACATCAAGGTGAAAACCTCGCCACGGCCATCGTCGCCACCGAGACGTTCTTCGATCGAGCACTCGACACCGATCTGATCCGCGGTGCACTTGAAGAGATCGAGATTCCCGGTCGCTTCGAAGTGATCGCTCGGGAGCCCACCGTCATCCTCGACGGTGGTCACAATCCAGACGGGGTCCGAACCGCTCGCCACACACTCGAAACCGAGTTTGCTCGGCTTGGTTCGTGGATCCTGGTCTTCGGCATGCTGACCGGCCGCGATTACGTCGAGATGCTCGAGGCCATCAACGCCGCTGACTTTGATGCCGTCATCCTGACGCAACCCACGTGGTCTCGGTCAGTTCCTGCTGCTGAACTCGGCGTTGCCGCCAAGAGCATTGGCATTGAGCCCGAGGTGATCCCCGACCCGGTCGAGGCGTTTCTTCGGGCCAAGGCTGTCGCAGGGTCTGACGATGTGATCTTGGTTGTCGGCAGTCTGTACTTGATTGGCGATGTGCGTCCGACGGCGCGATCGGTCCGAGACAATTGGCCCGCAGAACCCGAGCAATTTCCCGACGAGTAACACCGCCGGATCGACGATCGGGCAAGCCCGGCCTGAGCAACCTCCGGTTGGTCCAACGGCCACGGAGACAGGACCGATAACGTCTCTCGGGTGAGTAGAACCCTTGTCATCTGTAAGCCCGATGCCGTCGAGCGTGGTCTCGTCGGTGAAATCCTGAGCCGCTTCGAGCGCAAAGGTCTGACGATCGCCGCAGCTGAGCTGCGTCAACTCGATGCAGACACGCTGGCCCGCCACTACGAAGAGCATGTTGGGAAGGGCTTCTACGACGACCTGGTCGCCTTCATGAGCCGGAGCCCTGCGCTCGTTGCCGTCATCGAAGGCCCAGACGACACGTTTGCCATTGTGCGCACGCTGATGGGCCCGACCAATCCGGCCGAGGCCCCTCCCGGCACGATTCGCGGCGACTTCGGCACGATCATGACCGAAAACCTCGTCCACGGATCAGACGCCAACGAGTCAGCCGAGCGCGAAATCGGCATCTTCTTTCCGTCTCTCTGACAACGCTCGTACCTCGCTTGTCGAGAGACGGGTGTTGCCTGTCTCCGCTTTGCTCCGAGCGATTCGCGATCGGGTGCCATAGATCAAGCGGCTCCGTCCCTCCGCCGCCTTACGTCACCGGTCAGGCAAAGCGATCGTGAGGCGGAGCGAGGGACGAGCGCAGCTTGTCGCGTGACACCCAATCGCGAGTAACGCTCTGCGGCAGCAGAGACAATGCAATGACCGCCGTGACGCGGAGCGAGGGACGAGCGAAGCGAGAGGGCTGTCAGCCCATCGCGAGTAGCGCTCTGCGGCAGCAGAGCTAGTGCAATAGCCGAGGCGAGCGCAGCGAGCTAGGTGAAAATGCCTCTCCCTTGTGAGTCTTCTGAGGCTCTCGTAGGGTAAACACGGCGAATACGGGACTATTTCCCGAGGAGTGCGTGTGGCTGCGAAACGAATTTCCAGTGTGCTCGGCTCAGTGGGCGCGCGAGACATGGCCGTCGATCTCGGCACGGCAAACACGCTTGTCTACGTGCGAGGCCACGGCATCGTTCTCAACGAACCATCGGTTGTCGCGATCAACGTCAACAGCTCGCGTCCGCTTGCTGTCGGACTCGAGGCCAAGCGGATGATCGGCCGCACGCCGAGCCACATCCAGGCCATTCGCCCGCTCAAAGACGGCGTCATCGCCGACTTCGATATCTGCGAAGAGATGCTCCGGTACTTCATCCAAAAGGTGAGTCCTGGGCGCTGGGTGGCCAAGCCCCGCATCGTGATCTGCGTTCCCTCCGGCATCACCGGGGTCGAGCAACGAGCCGTGCGTGACGCGGCAGAGTTCGCGGGCGCCCGCCAGGCGATCATCATCGAAGAACCGATGGCTGCTGCGATTGGTTGTGGTCTGCCGGTGCAAGATCCGACCGGCAACATGATCGTCGATATCGGGGGCGGTACCACCGAGGTCGCCGTTATCTCGCTTGGCGGCATTGTGGCCAGCCAGTCTGTTCGTATCGGCGGCGATGAGCTCGATCAGTCGATCATCAGCTACATCAAGAAGGAATACAGCTTGGCGCTTGGTGAGCGAACCGCTGAAGACATCAAGATTCAGCTCGGCTCCGCCTACCGCTTGCAGGAAGAGTTCGAAGCCGAGATCCGAGGTCGAGATCTTGTCTCTGGTCTTCCGAAGACCATCGTGACCACCACAGAAGAGATGCGTGAAGCTCTCGCCGAGCCGGTCAGCTCGATCGTTGATGCGGTCAAGGTCACGCTCGACAAGACACCTCCGGAATTGGCTGCCGACATCATGGAGCACGGCATCACGTTGGCCGGCGGTGGCGCCCTTCTGCACGGGCTGCCCGAGCGGCTCGAGAGCGAAACCGGCATGCCGATCAAGCTGGCGAAAAACCCGCTGCACGCGGTGGCCATCGGCTCAGGGCAGTACCTCGAGGCGTACGACTCGCTTCGGAATCTGTATCCGGGCCAGCAGGATTGACGAGACCGTCGGGCGATCTCCGGCGTTCACGTATGACCCGTACCATCTGCCGTCGTGGCTGATCGCAGCTTCTCATCTCGTCGTCTGCTCATCCTGCTGACGTGTACTGCTCTCGCGATGATGACGATCGACGCGCGTGGCGGCGGACCGTTCCAAAGCGCCAGAAGCACCGCCTACAGCGTGACTCAACCGGTACGCACCGCCATTGGGTTCGCGCTGAGTCCCATCGCCGACTTGTGGCAAGGGGCGGTCCACTACGACGATCTGGCCGAGGAAAACGACGAGCTTCGACAACGCGTCGCTGAGCTGGAAGGTCAGGTCGCGGGCCTGCCAGATGTGCAGGGTGAGCTCGATGAGCTACGGCTCGCAACCGAGGTCGACTTTGTCGAGATGTTCCCGACGGTTGTCGCGAGCGTGAGCTCAGATCGTCGCACGTCTGTCGAGCGCATCATCGAGATCAACCGCGGTACCGATCATGGCATCGCCGAAGGCATGCCGGTCGTGACGGGCGAAGGCCTCGTTGGTGTCGTTGTGTTGGCCACCGGCAGCCGATCTGAAGTGCGTCTGATCTCTGATCCTCGTGTGAGCGTCGGAGTGGTGTCCAAGGGAACCAGAGCCATCGGCGTCGCGGCCGGCAATGGTGATGGCCAGGACCTGATTCTCGACCTCGAAGAGGGGGCAGACGCCGTCGTCTCGTCCAACGCTCGGTTCGAGACGAGCGGGCTCGAAGGGAGCCGCTATCCCGGCGGCATCCCCGTTGGGCGACTGTCGATCGATTCGTTCGGTGCTCAACTCGAAACGTTCGCCGACCTCGACCGGCTGGCCTTTGTCACCGTGATCCTCACCGGCGGTGACTCGCCTTGACTGCTCGGTTCCGATGGACGCACATTCTCATCGTCGTTGTCGCGATCGTGATCGCCCAGGTTGAAACCTTCGATCAGACGTTGCTGCTTGACCGAGTTCGGCTCGACTTGCCGCTGTATTTGCTCATCGGCGTTGGGTTTGTGAGCCGGAGCGACGAAGCGCTGCTGTTGGGCTTCGTGGTTGGTTTGGCCGTTGATCTGTTCCAGTTCTCACCGTTTGGCTTGAACGCCCTCCTTTTCGGTTTGGTGGGCTGGGCCCTGGCCGAGGCCCGAGTCCGCATGCTGCAGCCCGGCACCGGCTTCCGCACCTTTCAGGGAGCGTTGGCTGCCATCGCAGTCACATCTGTGTCGTGGCTGGCTGGGTCTGCGTTCAACCAAGATCCGCCGCCGTTCGACAACGCAACGCTCATCAACCTCGGTGTGATTGGTGTGGTTGGTGCAGTTCTTGTGCACCCGGCGACCTTCCTGGCCAACTGGATGATTGACACCCAGATCGGTCAGCGCACCTCACAAGCCGATTCGATTGGTCGGACGGCCACCTCATGATCGAGATTCCGCGGCGCCGGTTCGCCGTGCTGGGCATGGTGGCGGTCGTGGTGTTCGGATCGCTCTACGGCAAGCTCTGGTTTCTTCAGATCATGTCGGCCACCACGTTCGAGCAAACCGCGTCGAGCAACCGTGAGCGCGAGATCATCATCGAAGCGCCCAGAGGCAGAATCCTCGACGCCAAGGGGCGAGTGCTTGCCGGTCGTCGTGAGTCGCTTGTGGTCACGCTTGATTGGACGAGCCTGCGTGATCTCGACGGCGACGAGCGTGGCGAGATCTTTGCCGAGGTTGCCGGTGAGCTCAATGCGGCCGGTCTCAAGACGAAGACCGAGGATCTCGCCAACACCTACGACCGAGCGGCAGACGGCTCACTCAAGCCCGTCATCGTGGCTGAAGACGTTGGCGAGCAGATCTGGATTCTGATCCAAGAGCGGGGATATGCCGGCTTCCAAGTGGAGCGCCGCTGGGTTCGCACCTACCCATACGGCGACATCGGTGCCCACATCATTGGCTACACGGGCACCGTTCGCAGCAGC
Organism: uncultured Acidimicrobiales bacterium; assembly: GCA_938009905.1. GTDB lineage: Bacteria > Actinomycetota > Acidimicrobiia > Acidimicrobiales > SZUA-35 > CALEWY01. Next base: position 7,428 of record CALLGK010000121.1, read on the forward strand.
GAACAGGCTGTGGAGCTCAACGCAGACAACCCCGACAAGACCTACCTGCCCGGTGACTCGCTTGGCATCGCTGGGCTCGAGAAGATCTTCGAACAGACGCTCCGAGGCATCCCGGAAGTTCGCCGGGTTGAAATCGACGCCTTCAATCGCGTGGTTCGTACTGCCGAAGTGCTGCAACCGGCCCAGGTCGGCAACGACATCCATCTCACGATCGACATCGACCTGCAGTTTGCGGCAGAACAAATCTTGGCCGACGAGCTTCGCCTTGCTCGTCGCCGAACCGCCAGCGAAGGGAGCCTGCCCCACGTTGGCGAGGCCGGCAGCTTGGTTGCCTTGGATGTGACAGACGGATCGGTCGTTGCGCTTGCGTCCTTCCCGACGTATGACCCAAGCGACTTTGTGTTTGGTATCAGCGCCGCCCAGTTCGAATTCCTCGAACAGCGGCAAGATAAGCCTCTCTTCGACCGAGCCACACGAGGCACCTATCCCGCCGGTTCAACGTGGAAGGTGGCGACGGCTTACGCCGCACTCACCACTGGACTTCGCACCGAGTGGGAGATTTGGGAGGACGAAGGGGTCTACGACATCGACGAGTGCACGGCCGGTTGCCGCTTCCGAAACGCGGGCGGCGCCGTGATGGGGCCTGTCGATCTGCGAGAAGCCCTTGAACGATCGAGCGACACGTACTTCTACGCGGTGGGGGCCGAAGCGTGGGAGAACCAACGGCAGGTTGGCGAGACACCGATTCAAGACGCAGCCAGTCTCTTCGGGTTCGGTGAAGCAACCGGCATCGCGTTGCCCAACGAAGCCTCTGGCCGTGTTCCCACTCCGGAAAATCGCAAGGACGAGTTCGGCACAGATTGGTTTGCCGGTGACAACGTGATCATGTCGATCGGTCAGGGTGAAGTGGCCGTGACACCACTGCAGCTGGCGAACGCGTACGCCACCCTTGCAACCGGCGGAACCCGCTACCAACCGCGCCTTGTTGATCGGGCAACCGACGGTGACACAGGCGAAACCACACTCGAGGTGCGCACGATCGTGGCCGCCGACGAGCCGCTCAATCCGGCGCCGCTCGCCGCCATCAGAGACGGTCTGTTCCGGGTGACCACAACTGGAACAGCCGCCGAAGCGTTCAGCGGGTTCCCACTCGACACCTACCCAATCGCGGGTAAGACAGGCACGGCCGAGGTCAACAACAAGGCCGACTTCTCACTGTTTGCCGGATTCGGCCCTGGTCTCAACCCCAAATACTCCGTGGCTGCCATTTTGGAAGAGAGCGGCTTCGGTGGTGACGCTGCGGCTCCGGCCGTCCGCCGGTTCTTTGAGTTCCTCGCCGGCGTGCAGGCCGTTCCCGAAGCCCCTCTGGCCACCGAAGACCGATTCCAATTCGATCGACCGCTGATCCCGGAGAACGCCGTCGTCCCAGATCTCGTCGAGCCGGAGCCGAACGGCGATCAGGCTGACGGCAACCAGGGGAGCGATCCGGCGCCGGCCCCAACCACCGCACCACTGGCAACCGCACCCCCAACCACACTTGCGGCGCCCACAACGTCGACGGTCGACGGCGCAGAACAACCAGAACAACCAGATGCGCCAGCCTCATCGAGTCCGCCGATCACCGATGCGGTCGACCCAACGACAACAACGAGCGAACCACCGGAGCGAGCGCCGACAACGGCCGACCCAATTCCGGAGGCACCAGATCCGAGCGATGAACCGGCTGGCGATGCCGCGGTCGAAACAACGATTGGCGGTGATCCCTAGTGGTTGCGATCCAACAGAACTCCCCATCAATTCGCGGCGAGTCCCCCATGGCGAAGCTACGCAACGTCGACTGGTCGTTGGTGAGCTTTGTTCTCGCCCTCGTGCCCATCGGCATCATCGCGATCTACTCGGCGACCCGGTCGGGCGCCGGAGCCGAATTCGTGTGGCGCCAAGGCTTGTTCTTTGCGATCGGGCTCGGGCTCATGGCGGCCGTTTCATGGGTGGACTACCGAGCCTTTCGAGACTTTCTCGGCGTGGTCTACATCATCACCGCGCTCGCTCTCGTGGCCGTGCTCATCGTTGGCGCAGAACGGGGTGGCACAAAGGGCTGGTTCGTGCTCTTTGGGTTCTCGATCCAACCGGCAGAGTTCGCCAAGATCTCGCTGATCGTGGGGCTGGCCGCCATCTTCACCGGGCGAACCGGTTCGGTTGAGGCGCCACGCATCGTTGGAGCGCTGGCCGCCGTATCTGCGGTCGCCATCCTCGTACTGCTCGAGCGCGAGACGGGCTCGATCCTCGTGTATGGCTTCATCATGCTCGGTGTGATGCTGGTGGCCGGTGTGCCGGCCCGGGTGCTGTTGCTGCTTATTGCATCGGGCGCCGTGATGGTGTCTGTGCTGCTGAGCAGCGACCTACTGGAGCAGTATCAGCGAGACCGCCTCACGAGCTTCATCGACTCGGAGTCGAACTTCGACGAGTCGTACAACCAGCGACAATCCGAGACCGCCGTGGGTACCGGCGGCTTAACGGGGCACGGGTTATTCGAGGGCCCACAGACCCAGCTTGGGTTTGTGCCAGAGCAGCGAACCGACTTCATCTTCACGGTGATCGCAGAAGAGCTTGGATTCATCGGGGGAGCGGTGGTTCTCGGCCTCCAAGCGTTCATTCTGTTGCGCATCTTTCGAGTGGCGCAGCTCGCCCGCGACAGTTTTGGCACCCTGATCTGCATTGGCGTGTTCAGCATGTTCTTGATCCAGGTCTGGCAAAACGTCGGCATGACCATGAGCTTGATGCCGATCACGGGGATCCCGTTGCCTTTTGTGTCCTACGGCGGCTCGTCGCTGATCACGTCGTGCATCGCCATCGGGCTTGTGCAGAGCGTGTCGGTGCACCGTCACCGAGGTTCCCCCGTCGAATAGTCCATGGTTTTCGCCGATTGGTGTGCTGAGACAGTCGTAACTGGTCACGTCGGCACACCAATCCGGGAACGCTGGGTGTGGGGCGATAAGATTGCGATCCAGTGACATCCGTTTGGCCCCTCCTTGAGCCGCGGCTGGCGCTTGTCCAAAAGCCAGCTCGCTATATCGGCTCAGAGGACGGCGCCAAAGCGAAGGCTCCCGACCCGGCACTCATCAGCTGGCTCTTCACGTACCCAGACGCGTACGAGGTCGGTCTTCCCAACCAGGGCTTGCAGATCCTCTACGAGATCATCAACGAGCGCCCCGATGCTCGGGCCGATCGTTCGTACGCGCCGTGGACCGATCTCGAAGAGATCATGCGAGCCGACGACATTCCATTGTTTTCGGTCGAGCACCACACCCCAGCGGGCGAATTCGACGTCTTGGCGTTCGGCATCTCAGCAGAGCTCACCTACACAAACGTGGTGAACTGCATCGATCTCGCTGGCTTGCCTGTTCGGAGCGTTGATCGAGTCGATGGTGACACGCTCGTCGTTGCTGGCGGCCACTGCATGTTCAACCCAGAGCCGTTGGCACCGTTCCTCGATGCTGTGGTGCTGGGCGACGGCGAAGAAGCCGTTGGCGACATGACAGACGTGCTGGCGGCAATGCGCGCCGCCGGTGCGACACGAGCCGAGACACTCGAAGCTCTTGCTGGAATCGACGGTGTCTACGTTCCAGCGCTCTACAACCCCGTCTACGACGGTCAGGTGCTTATCGGCACCGCTCCCGTCTCCGAGGCGGCACCTCGATCCATCGAGAAGCGCACCATCGCCGACTTGGCCGAGTGGCCATACCCGAAAGAGCAGCTGGTGCCGCTCACCGAGGTGGTCCACGACCGCCTCAACGTCGAGGTCTTTCGAGGCTGCACACGAGGTTGTCGCTTCTGCCAGGCCGGCATGATCACTCGCCCCGTCCGCGAGCGCCCCGCCGATCAGGTGCGCACGATGGTGGCCAACGGCATCGAGCGAACCGGCTACGACGAGGTATCGCTCACGTCGTTGTCAACCGCTGACTTCAGCGGCATCGAACCGGTTGTCACCGGCCTGATGGACGACAGCGAAGAGGTGGGCTGCGGCCCACTGTCGGTGTCGCTCCCAAGCCTTCGAGTCGACGCCTTTGGCGTCGGCATTGCCGCACAGCTCCAACGGGCCAAGCGATCTGGCCTCACGTTCGCACCAGAGGCGGGCACCTGGCGCATGCGTCAGGTCATCAACAAGCTGATTCGCGAAGAAGATCTCTACGAGGCAGTCGACGCCGCGTTCTCTCAGGGTTGGCAGCGAGTCAAGCTGTACTTCCTGATCGGGCTTCCATCCGAGACCGACGAAGACACCCTTGGCATCGCCGAGCTAGCGAATCGCTGTGCCGAGATCGGCCGGAGCTACACCAAACGAGCCACCGTCACCGCTTCGGTTGGTGGCTTTGTGCCCAAGCCGTTCACGCCGTTCCAGTGGTTTGGCCAAAACACCGCAGACGAACTGCAACGCAAGGTCAATCTCTTGCGTGATGCCACGCGCAAGATGAAGGGCGTCACGATCAAGTGGCACGATCCTGCGGCCACGCTGGCCGAAGGCATCGCCTCTCGCGGTGACCGTCGGATCGCCGACGTCATCGAAACCGTGTGGCGCAACGGTGGCACGTTTCAAGAGTGGTCTGAGCACTTCGATCTCGAGCGCTGGACCGACGCCATGGCCGAGCACAACCTCGATGTCGAATGGTTCACGTACCGCCATCGAACAGAAGATGAAGCGCTGCC
>CALLGK010000122.1 GCA_938009905.1 uncultured Acidimicrobiales bacterium
ATCACCCATGCGGATGAGGCCTGGAAAGTGGCGCATGGCGAGTACGCCGTCCATCGTGGCGTGATAGTCGCGAGGCGTGCTGTCGAGACGCCGTGGGTCGTGGACCCGGGCAATCACCTGACCGTTGCTGATCGGATCGCCAAGTGACACCACCCACTCGATGAGCCCGTCACTCTCGCTGGTGATGTACGCACCCTCGAGCGGCACATCGAGGAACTGCGTCGGCGCGTCTTCCTGTTCACCAACGAGCACCCCGGCCTCCTTCAGCACGTTCTTGACGCCCCGGAAGGCGATCTCGGCCCAATCCGGACGAGTGGTGCCGGTACCGCCCAACTCAGTGGTGACGAACGGCGTGCCGGAGGCCGCGACGTGAGCGTCCCACATGCCAATCATGTCGATCTCAACCAGCTTGCAGGTGAACGGCGCCTTGAAGGCCCGAGCGAATCGCCACGCCTTCTCCTCTCCTCCTGAGCCTTCCGGCGCGTTGGTGCACGCCATGGGCACGAACTCAAGCGTCTTGCCGCCGTCGTGCATGTCCATCACCAGATCTGCGAGCGGCAACATGTAGCGGGCCATGTAGTCGGCGATCTTCTCGGTGACCGAGCCGTTTGGTCGGCCAGGGAACGCCCGGTTGAGGTTCACGCCATCGATCGGAGACGTACGCGTCCCGGCAGCGAAGGCTGGCTGGTTCATCGTTGGAACCACGATGATGCGGCCTCGCACATCGGCAACGTCGATCGACTGCACGAGGCGGATCTGTGCGAGTGGGCCCTGGTATTCATCACCGTGGTTGCCCCCGGTGAGCAGGACGGTTGGGCCCTCGCCGTTCTTGATCACGGCAATCGGAATCATCACGGCCCCATACGCAGAACCGTCGTGGCTGTGCGGCAACACAAGATGCCCGGTGTGCAGGCCGTCTTCATCCAACGGAATCGTCGGGCTCACGGGTGATGGTTGTGGAGTCGTCATCGGAGAGTCCTTGATGCTGCAGACCTCATTGACCAAGGCGCGGTCATGAGGTGGCGCTGACGTTAGCGAGTGGCGTCGTCGTCGAATGACACGCGGGAGAGGATTCCCACGCCGCCTTCAAACGAAACACCGGCAAGCTCACCAACCCGCTCGACCTCCCGGAATCCAAAGGCATCGTGCAGGTCGATCGTCGCCTGATTCAGCGCATTGGCGATGTAGTAGGCCGAGTCGGTGCGAGCTCGCACCCAGTCGAGCCGTTGCTGCGTGAGCTCGCGGCCAATGCCCATCCGTCGAAAGGCGGGGTGCACGACGAGCCCCATCAAATAGAAGCCCTCTGGCGCTGGCTCTCGACTCATCCAATCAACCAGCCCATAGCCAACGATCTGACCAGCCGAACTGGCCGTCACGAGCTGACCCAAACCGCCGTCGAGCCGCTCAAACACCTGGTTGGCCCAAAGCTGAGCCTTCTCGCTCGGCACTCGTTCCCGAGCGGCATACAGGGCGGCAAGGCCTTCAAGCTGTGCCCGGTCGCCAACGGCGTACGCAAGATCGCCAGGAGCCTCCCTGCGCGGGCCGTCTGGTGAGTAGTCCGGGAAGCTCGTCATCGCCATCGACCCTAGCCAGCACCTTGAGGCTGGCTCGGGCGCGCCTTCTCGGCCTCCCCCGCTTCATCGATCTAGGGTGAATCGTCATGGCCGCCCATCCGAAGATGTTTGACGACAACGATCCGTACCTCGCCAAGGTGCGCGAGATTGCGTTCGCCCTACCGGAGACGGATGAGAAGGTGTCACACGGTCGGCCGACGTTCTTCACTAAGAAGGTGTTCTGCTACTACGGCGGCTCGGTCAAGGTGAACGACAAGTGGGTGCAGCACCCACAGTCGATCCTGGTGCAGCCCGACAGCGACGAGCGAGTCGCACTGCTCGAGGATGAGCGTGCGTACATCCCCGCATACCTCGGGCCATACGGCTGGGTCGGTATCGATCTCGATGACTCGACCGACTGGACCGAAATCGCCGAGCTTCTTGAAGACTCGTTTCGCCAAACGGCCCTCAAGCGAGCGATCAAAGCGCTCGACGCCGCTCAATCTGATTGAGCGAACGCTTTCGCTAGGCCCACTCCGCCCCGGCGCCAAGAAACAGCGTGGAGCTATCGACAAAGCAAAGCGGATGATCGTTTGGGCCCTTGCAGTAGAACGAACGCTCGCCCCACGGCTTCTGCTCGATTGGGGATGAGATCTGTGCGCCGGCGTCGATAGCCCGCTGCAACGTTGCTTCGAGATCATCGGTGGCGAAGTAGAGATCGTCTGGCAGCGGGCGCACGGGCGATGGATCGCCGTGGTGCTCGACCGCCCAGTCGATGAGGGCAACGATGAAGCCATCGCAATGGAAGTAGAGCCGTGAGGGCACCGTTGCATCGGCCTTCAGATCAAGTACCTGCTCGAAGAAGGCCCGCGATTGATCGATGTCTGACACCGGCACAGCAATTCGAAAGGCACGCATCCGGCCATTGTGGCCGTCGTGAGTGATTCATTGCCTGTCGACGGTGTTGAGAACGTGCTCCAAAAGGCTGCGCTGCCGCGCAATCGGCCAGTCGCGAGGTGCGACGCTCGCTGCGTCGCCGATGGCGTCGACGACGCTCACGACCATCTCCGCGTCGAGCTCTACATCTTCGACGGAGCAGCCCTGTTGTGAGGCAAGCATCTCTGCTGCGGCGTCGAACCAGGCGCCGGTCGAAACTCGATACTGCGCCCGAAGAGATCTCGATCGTGATGCGCGATCGCTGAAGACTCGCCACACGCTCCAGTCACGACGAGATTCGGCGTCGTGTGGCAGTGCGGCCAGGAGTGAGTCGACCAGCGACGAGTCTTGGGCCGATGCGTTCTTGAACCGCGCCCGCATCGACGAATCGACGAGTAGAAGCGCGGCCAGAACGACTTCATCTTTGTCGGCGAAGTAGTGCGTCACTGCCCCGGTGGTAACGCCTGCGCGGGAAGCGATTCCACTCATCGTGACCGCTTCGATTCCCACGTCGGCGATTGCCTCAGCAGCTGCTGTGGCGATTGCTGTTCGGCGTTCGGTGCGGTCGACGATCTTTGGCACTGCGACTTCCTTGACAGAATCTCGGTTACGTAATACGCATTATGTCACACGAGAATAAGAAGGCCATATGCCCATCGATGAGGAAACGATCTATGACGCAGTGATCGTCGGAGGCGGCATGGCTGGCCTCGTCACCGCATACATGCTGCGAGACAAGAACGTTTTGCTCCTCGAACGTTCCGACCGCCTCGGCGGCAAGGTCGAAACCGTCACCGTCGGTGACACAGCGATCAACATCGGCACCCAGTTCTTCAACGAAGAGGACACGTCATTCGTCCGACTCATCGATGAGCTCGGTGTGCAACGAACCCCACATCGCGGCGGCTCGTCGCCATATGCACTCCACATGGACGGCCAGCTCCGTGATGAATTCGGCTACCTCCTCAGGCCGAAGAATCTCTTCCACGGCCTGCGCATGTTCTCGTCGATGTACCGCTCGACCAACACCTTCAAGCTGCCATCCGACGATCCCCGCTGGCGCGAGATCATGACGACCACGCTGGCGGAGCTGCAAGAGGGCTACCCAAACGACGTCCTTGGCCCCGTCAATACGTACATGCGAGGGGCTTGCGTGTCGAAGCCGACGCGAACTGCTGGCGGTATCGGAGCATTGTTGACCTTCGACGTGATCAGCGAGCTCTCGTTCGCCGAAGGCGGCACGCAGCAGATCACCGACGAGTTGGCAAGCCGAGTGGGCGACAGTGCAGTGACCGAGGCGGAGGTCTCCGACGTCGTCGATCACGGCAACACGGTCACGACCACATTCCGTCGAGCAGGGAACGAACACACCATCACCTCGCGAGCCGTGGTCATGGCCACGCCTCCCGCTGCTGCGGCGGAGATCGTCACCGGACTCCCAGAGGCCACGACGAAGGCGCTCCAAGCAGTGAGGTGGGGCCCCATCATCGTCGTCAGCGTGTTCCTCGACCAAGGGTTCACCTGGCCGCGTTGGGTAGGCATATTGAGCGACGACGCGATCTTCCCTGGCCTCATCGACGCCACGTACGACCAGGACCTCGGCCCAGACGACCCCGTCATCTACAACTGCTTCGTCTCAGTCCCGCCCGACGAGACTGAACTGATCGACGAGCTCGCTGCGAAGTCAGACGACGAGATCGCCGACCTCGTCGTCAACGATCTCCGCCGCGTGCTTTCAGAGCACGACGTCGATGCATTCGTGCGAGACACGATGATCACCCGCTACCCGTTGGGCGAACTCGAGCTTTCACCTGAGTACTACCTCGACGTCTTGCCTCACCTCGAACGACC
>CALLGK010000123.1 GCA_938009905.1 uncultured Acidimicrobiales bacterium
ACCAGTTCTTCGAGCACGGCCTCGCCGATGCCTTGGACGCTTCCGCCATGCAACTGTCCCTCGACGATCATCGGGTTGATGGCCCGCCCGACATCGTCGACGCTGACGTAGCGAGTCACGGCGAGCGCTCCGGTGTCAGGATCGATCTCCACTTCGCAGGCGGCCGCGCCGTTGGGGTGGGCGTGGAGTCGCTCTGAGATCTCTGCCGTTGCCTCGAACGGCTCGTCCGCCGACAGATCGAACAAGCCGACGGCGCGCTCGCCGCCGGCCGTAAACCGGCCATCGGCAAAGGTGATCTCGTCACCATCGATGCCAAGTCGTTCAACCGCCCGTGAGTGGCCCTGTTCGAGAATGTCCTCGCATGCCTGCACCAGGATCGTTCCGCCCAACCGCATGGAGCGATCGGCGTGTGACCCCGAGCCGCCCGCTGCCACGTCGGAGTCGCCGAAGGCGATCGTGATCGTCTCGATGGGCACCCCGAGGGTGCCAGCCACGACTTGGGCGAAGCTGGTCTGGTGTCCCTGCCCTGACGCCTGGGTGCCGATGACTACGTGGACCGTTCCGTCAGCCCGCACCGTCACATCGGTGCGCTCGTAGGCCGCGGCGCCAGGCGACTCGACGTAGTTAGCAATACCGATTCCGGCCAGCTTGCCTCGGCGTACGGCCTCAGCTCGACGGGATTCGAAGTTGTCCCAGTCGATCAGTTCGAGCGCGGTCTCCATATTGGCGGCGAAGGCACCGCTGTCGTAGGTGAGCCCGAGCCTGGTGTTGTAGGGGAGGGCGGCGGCGCTGATGAGGTTTCGACGTCTGATCTCCACGCGGTCCAGACCGACGGCGTCAGCGGCAAGATCTATCAGGCGCTCGACGATGTAGGTGACCTGAGGTCGACCGGCACCTCGATACACCGATGTCGGCGCCGTGTTGGTGAACGCTCCCCGTACCTTCACGTGCATGGCTGGCACGTCGTAGGCCGGTCCGGCCATACGCAGCAGGTTCGACAGCACCGCGGATGAAAGGGGATGGGCGCCGATGTTTCCGATGTAGTCGAGCTTGAGAGCCAGTATCCGTCCGTCGTCGTCGAGGGCCAACGTGCCATCGCAATGGGTGTCGCGGCCATGGACATCGGCCAGGAAGCTCTCGCTCCTGGTGCCCTCCCACTTCACCGGTCGTCCGCAGCGGCGGGCGGCCCACAGCAGCAGGGGATACTCGTTCGAACACGGGATGCGAAGGCCGAACGCTCCGCCAACGTCGGGGGTCACGACCCGAACAGCTGCGGGTTCAACGCACAGCGCCATCGCCAACAGTTGTTGGAATCGGTGCACGCCCTGACTTGGCGCATGCAGCTCGTACCGCCCGGAATCAGGCGAGAAGGTAGCAAGGGCGCTGCGGGGCTCAATCGGCGAGCCGTGCACCCGCTGGTTGTGAACCGACAGGCGAACGACGTGCGCTGCTTCTTCCAGGGCTGCCGCCACCATGTGGATGTCGCCCCGGTCGGCCTTCACGCAGAGATTGCCCGATTCCCACACGGGTGGAGCGCCTTCAGCCAGCGCCGATCGGGCATCGCTCACCGCAGGGAGCTGTTCGTAGTCGACCACAACCAGCTCGGCCGCGTCGACGGCTTCCGCTGCTGTCTCGGCCACTACCACGGCCACGATTTCACCAACGTGCCGAACTCTGTCCACCACGATTGGCAGCTCTGTCGGAGGCGGAAAGAACTCGTCGTTGGTGAGGCTGGGCTGGGTCGGATCGAGATGATCGGGAAGGCTGGCGGGATAGAGCAGGCTCTTGAGGCCATCAGTCTCGTAGTCCCGGCCGGTGAGCACGGCCAGTACGCCGCTGGCTGCCGCCGCTGCGGTTGCATCAACGGCAACGATGTCGGCGTGGGCTTCGGGTGACCGGACGAACGCCGCGTGCGCCTGGCCGGGCAGCGCCAGGTCTGCGGTGTAGCGACCCGCTCCAGTGAGCAGCCGTTGGTCTTCGACGCGGAGCACCCGTTCACCAATCACGTCTGGCTCCTCTCACTCGATCCCGACCATCCGGACCTCATCCCTAGGTGGTTGCGCTGCCGTCCACCAGCACGAACGCAATGCGGGCCGGGCTGTCCGAGCGGTTGCTCCACGCATGGTTCGTCCCACGCTGAATGAGGATGTCGCCGGCATGCATTTCGGTTTCGCAGTCGTCGAGGATGGCGATCATCGACCCATGCAACACAATGGCGTAGTCGACCGTGTCGGTCTTGTGCATGCCGGGGTGCGGTTGTTCCCGATCGGACCCGGTGTGATCAGCATCGGCGTAGTTGGCTCGGAAGGTCGCCTCGAGTTGCTGTCGGTGCACCTCGGGATCGGCCGGGTCGGGAGGGAAGTCGATCACTCGGATGAGCGTCCCTCCTTCGGCAGGTAGCAGGCCCTCGTGGTCGGCGATGGTGTCGGGGGCGTCGACGAGTGCAGGAGACTCTTGCGTGCGCCACAGGTTGCGCAAAACGAACCCTGGCCGTGCTGGGTTACGCACCTCGGTTGGCGCCGGGCCGTCGTCCACAATCGTGGCATCTCCGGCAGGTGTGTGGCCGGTCACGATTCGGCGTACGTCAGGAAGTTCGGCGGTCATGCGCAGTGTTCTCCGATTCGAAGGTCGATCCCACCGTCTCGATGTTCAACTGACCGGCCAGCCCCGCCGCTCGGTGCACTCCGATGGCCTGCCACTCGGGCGACGTCGACATCTTGAACAGCGCCGCTCGGTCCGGATACATGGCGATCGCCACTTCATCCCACAGCTCGTCGACCTGGCCGAGCGCCAGGAAGGTGACGTCTCCAACGAAGGTGATCTGACCGCCATATTCGACAATGAGCTTGCTCACCTCGCGCCCGTAGATCTGGTACGCGTCGCGGCCAGACAGGTCGGTCTCTCGACCGTCTGCATACTCGGCCTGATCTTTGAACTTCAGCAGGTTGACCATGTAGATCGGACCGTCTGGTCCCGGCGCCATCATCTCGGCGATGCGTTCCTGGCTGGTCGGCATCACTTCGTTGGTCACATCCACGTTGTCCTCTGATCTTTGTTGGGTGTCGACGGATCGATCGGCTCACTCATCAATCACTCATCAATTGCGTGTGATAGTGGCACAACCTAGTGTTCGGGGAACTCACCCGCAAAGGCAAGGCACGCATGATCTCCAAACTCAAAACCGTCGTGAAGCAGCTGACGGCTGATGTCGACAACGACGGGTTTGCTGCGGCCGCCCGACCGCACGATCCCGCCGACTACGAACGTCCCGAGCTCGACGGTTCCGGTCCAGCAGCCGCCGACATTCCCCTCGACAGCACGAAGCCCGATGCATCGCTTGAGGTGTGGCCGCCGCGAACGCTTGACGGCTGTCGCGAGCCGCTCGCTGACGGTGCGTCCGATCTTCGAGGGGTGTGGGAGTGCTACGAGGGCCGCATGAAGGGGCATGTTGAACGCATCGAACAGGCCGGCAATCGCATCACCATCAGCACAGGTGGGTTGGTGCACGACATGTTTTGCGACGGCACCCTCGAAAACGGAGTCGACGACGTTGCTGGGTTTGGCGGCGAGCGAATCCGGGTTGCTGCAACGTTTGAAGAGGGCGTGCACAAGCTGCGACCGTTTGGCAAGAAGGTTGTGGCCGTGACAAGGAAGCTCGACGGCGACGACTTGGTGTGGCGCTACGGGCCCTTCCGCAATCGTCTACGACGCCTCGACAGCCCACCGCTCGATCACGCCGCCACCCGCGCCGCCGTAGAAGCCGCAGGCACGCTGCCCAACTAATCCGAGGCCTTGAGTTCGTTGGTCTGACCCAACGGGTAACCGCACGTCAATGACCAACCCAGCCGGGGAGACGTCGACGTGGGTCTATGACCTGGCCGGTCAGCTCACTTCGGTCACGAACGCCGAGAGCGAGACGACCACCTACGCCTACGACGCTGCGGGCAATTTGGCGACGGTCACCGATCCGCTCAGCCGGACCACGACCTACGGCTATGACCCAGTGAACCGCCAGAACGCGGTCACCCTGCCTTCCGGCGACTCGGGCCAGACCGTGTACAACACTGCGAGTGAGGTCCTCGGGGAGGGCGACGTGCTACTTGCGAGATCTCGGAACGCTAGGAGACCATGACTGATGGCTGGGACGCCGCCAGCGCTGTCACTCTTCTCGCTTCTGATCGCTGTTGTCGATCTCTTCTTGGAGCGCATGAAGGATCGGTAGCGTCGCGTGGTCCTTTGGGCGCCCAGCTGCTTGCTTCGAAGCAATGATGTCCGCAAGCGCGGCGACGTGAATGTGCAGTCCTCCGACGTCAAACACCACGGCACGTCCGCGGACGCCCGTGTACCCGTCGAGACCCGATGGAGTGAACGTGAGGACAAGATCGCCACACCTTGTTGTCATGTTGAGCATCGCCATCGAAGCGATGAGCGACGGATGCGGATCAAACGCCACTCCTTCAGGATCTCCATCGACCCGCAGGCGCGCCTGCAACTCGGTGAGTGCCGCACCAAGACGTTCGAGATTGTCGGGGTCAGCGTCGGGGAGGATGTCGGCGTCATTGGTCATGGCCGTTGAGCCGTGCAGTACCGCTGCAAGCCCGCCGATCAAGACGTACTCGACGCCGTGTTCGTCGAGCACACTGAACAGGCACTGCGGATTGAGTGCGGCCGGCACTTAGCTGACCTTTCGTGCTGAGGCGACGAATCTGCTCACGTTGACAACAGAGGCCAATCGTTCGTCCGGCGTCATGGCGAGTTGTTGGCGGATCTGGGCTCGATCGACGTCGTCATGTGTGGTTGCTTCGCTCTTGAGCACGAGTCGACGACCGCATTGCCGAAGGATTGCGTCCAACGTGGTTATTCGAGGCTCGTCATGGCCGCGTTCCCAGCGCGAAACCGCTGATTGCGTCGTCGACAATTTCTCAGCCAGCGCCGCTTGGGAGAGCCCGCTTGTACGCCGGGCATCTCGGATCATGGAGGCAGTGTCTACGGCCATGAGAAGATCATAGCTTAAACACTATGTCATGTATAGCTGTATATGCATGCGTCGTTGTCTCCATCGCGCTCAGGACGGCGTGTCCGTTGCGGCGAGGGCATCGAACAAGCGCATCAGCGGCGGTGTTACAACGGTGCGATGTCCGACGTGAACAACGATGCCGGTGCCCTCCGCTCGATTCTGGTCAAGCAGGAAGCACGGGTTTACGGCCCACCGGGATCGCCGATCAGTTCGCTCAAGCGGTCGAAAGTCGATTGGCCGCACCATGGACGCGAGAGTCTTCCGAGTGCCCCCGACGCTCGTCGTTTCTGGGGCGGCACACCGTCACCGATCCCGGCCGCCATCGCTCGACACAGCATCGCTGCCCTCAACGAGATCGGCATCGAGTCCATTCGTGAGCACAACGTGCAGCTTGCTGGCCAGCTCATCGAAGGTCTCGACCCATCCATGCTCGTCAGCCCCAGGGAAGTCGCTCGCCGCAGCGGAACGGTCGTCGTCGACCCTGGCACCAAGCGGCCAGAGCTGTTGGACCGCCTGGCTAAGGCCGACGTCCACGTCGACGAGCGGGTAGACGGCATCCGTGTGTCGCCTCATCTCGTCAACACGCAAAGCGACATCGAGACCTTCCTGCAGATCGTGAAGGACGTATGTGAATGACTACTGCGCACTGGCCATCGGCGGCCCGCACTGCTCTAGGCGACTGGATCCGAGGGCGCTTTGTCGAGATCAATTCCTCGCTCGAAGACCTGTATTGGGGGAGCGAGGACCGCAATTCGACCGAACCGGGCCACGAGCTCCAGGCCGAACTTCTGCGATCCGGCGAGGAACTGATCGGGCAACTCAGCAGCGATGATCTCACCGGTGGTGACTTCGACGATCGATTCTCACTGCTGGGCGATGTCGGCATGTTCATTTCGGCGGTTCGCCGCCACGAGATCGAACGCACCGATGGCGGGCCAAACGAAGAGTCTCCGGTCGCTGCGCAGGTCGCCATCCAGCTCGGCGCATCACTTGATGTTGCGCCTCGCTTCCTGACTGCCCACAACCAGACGCACAACCTGGCGATCAACGGACGGTATCGAACCTTCACGTCCGGGGAGTCCGAGCGGCTGTTCACCGACTACAACACCCGCTCGGTGTACGCCTACATGCAAGCGGCAGATGGCCTCGTGCGGGCCGTGCCGCTCGGCGTTTCCCACCCGGTCACATATGACCTTCTACGTGACGCTGCCGCTGCGCTTCGCAGGGGTGTTGATCTGAACCGCGAGCTGAACGACAGCCTCGATGTCGACGAGTTCTTCTTCCGGGTGCGTCCTTACCTCAAGCCGTGCCAGATCGGCCGCACGCTGTTTCGCGGCAACAACGCTGGCGACTTCGCCGCGTTCAACGAGATCGACACGATCTTGGGCCTGTGCTCGATGAGCGATCCGCACTACGCCCAGATCGTCACCGAGAAGTTGCCCTTCCTGATGCCATCTGAGCGCCAGCGCCTCGAAGAGTCACTGCGCAGCCCAAACCTGCTCGACGGCTTCGTCCACAACTTCGACGCTGCCGATCAGCCATGGTTCCAGAAGAACGCAGCAGCGTTCCTCGAGGTCATTGACGTGTTGGGCGAAGGTGCTCGCCATCATCACGACGAGATCGTCAAGCGTTTCATCACCGTGCCCACCGCGGCAATCGAGGAGCGGCACAAAAAACGAATCACCGCGAGCGGATCACCACTCGATGCACTGATCGCCTCGCTCGAACGGCTACGCGATCAACGATCAGCCGCACCGAGAGACGACGTTCCCACCCGGCACGACGACGTCCAGAAGCTCCGATCGCTCATCCGCTGAGGCCGTACCAGCGGAGAAACTGCGTGACAGCGACCCTGCTCCTCGTCCGGCCGGCTCCTGGACGGAACGGGCGTCAGTAGGTTTCGAACCTGGCACCGAGCTTGGTCATGTCAGCAGCGTCCGTCGTGAGGATGAAGGTGCCGAGGCTCTCGGCCACCACGGTCACGTGAGCATCGACCACGTCGGAGGTGTCGGACATGGCAAGTCGTCGGCCGACTGGCACAGAGTTGTCGAGGGCATGGACGTCAAAGTGGCGGACAGCTCGAGCCAGGTTGGCCTGGCGGGGCGGGTTGCGCCATACCTGTGCCAGCACGGGATGCGTGGTGTGGAGATCTTCTCCTCGCTCCGTCGCTCGCTTGATCAGCGCCCACAGGCGGGAGTTGATGTGTTCGCCGTCGACGATGAGCGGGCCAGCGTCGATGATCATCGGCCGACGCCTTGTCGATCAAGGACCTCATCGGCCCAGTCGAGATGGGCTTGGTCGATGGGGATCTCTTCTGCCTCCCAAGAGTCGATGAAATCGAGAAGGGCTTGGCTGCGTCGTCGTCGCTTCACTTCCGCCTGAAGAGCTCGCTTTATGGCCAGCGTCTTCGTTCCGTCGACCTGAACGAGTTCGGCGAGCGCCGCCTCCATTTCGTCGTCGAAGTTGACCGTCGTCTTCGATGCCATACATGTATGGTATGTGGAGGGTATAGATATGGCAACGCCGGTCGTGTAGTGGGGGTGCTGCTAGGCGACCATTGATGCCAACTCGAATACGGGCTCGAACGCGGCGACTCCCTTAGGTTCCTCTGGTTGCGGTACGCGGCCAAACACAATCTCGTCGGCCAAGCCCTCATACTCAGCGATCCGGCGAGCACACTCGGCTGGCGTGCCGGTGATGGTCATGGTGTCGATCACCTCGTCGGGGACCAGGTCCATGGCTTCCCGCATTCGACCAGCGGGAATCAGCTCATAGGCCTGTTCAACAAAGTCGCCGTGGCCGAGCTGGCGCAGCTGCGAGTCGTAGTACGGATGCGGCACCGGATGAAACAGTCCACAGATGCGACCGGCGATGGCGTCGCGAGCTTGCTCGACATCGTCGTTCACGCTCAACAGCGCTCCCATAGGGAAGTCCAGTGTTGATGGATCTCGGCCTGCAGCCTCGGCGGCCGCCATGGCGTTTGGCCGCACGAAATCGCGCATGAAGGTGGTCGACGACATGATGCCGACGCCAACGCCGTCGGACACTTCGCCCGCAAGCCGAACCATGTTGGGGCCAGAGGCAGAGAGATACACCGGAATCGAGGGACGGGTGGGGTCCCACGTCGCTCGCCAGCGAATGCTGTGCTCGGCGCCCTCGTGGCGAACGCGCTCGCCACCCCGACCAGCAACCACGGCCCGCAACACCTCGATGTAGTCACGCATCTTGGCCATGGGCTTGGAAGAGTCTTCGCCCATATAGAGCTTGTTGAACAGTGGGTTGCCGGTGCCAACGCCCAGCACAAAGCGACCATCGCTCATCTCATCGAGATCTCTGGCCGCTATGCCCGCAAGCCATGGACTGCGGGCATACGCGTTCACGATGTAGGTGCCGACCCGAACCCGTTCGGTCGCTCCGATCACCGCAGCCGCACAAGTGATGGCGTTGCGGCCAGCCTCAACCGTGTACATCGTGGCGCACCCAGCGGCCTCGCCTTGACGAGCAAGCTCGGTGATCGTGGCGATGGAATCTTCAAAACCGAGCATCAAGCCAGTGTCCATGGCGTCACGCTAGTCGCCGCCACCAGCTGGCTTTCTAACGCAACTCAGTCTGGCGATTAGTGCTCGGCCAGAAGGCGGCCGAATCCTGCGATGCGATCGTCGACGCCGGTTGCTCGCAGTGCGTGCCACAGGGTGGCGGCGTTGATGGCCAACACGGGCTTACCAAGCTCGGCTTCCAGGGCAGCGGCCTGGTTGACAAACGAGAGGTTGGTGCCGACCTGCACGATGGCATCAACCGAATCGTCGTCGATCTGGTCGATCACATCGACAAGCTGATCGGGTCGCACTTCGGCAATGCTCGTGGCGGAGGCGCACCGAAGTCCGGTGACTGCGGCAACCTCAAACCCGGCTTCGCTGAAGTACGTCGAAACCTGACGATCAGCGACCGGCTGGTAGGGGCTGAAGACGGCGATGCGTTCAGCCCCAAATGCGTTGAGGGCTTCTCGGCATGCCGTCGCCCCTGTCGACACACTGAGTCCGCTCTGGTCACTCACTCGGGCCTCGAATGCAGCATTGCCCTCGATCCCACCCCAGAACGTCTCGGCGGACATGCCCATCAGAAGATGGGTCGGCTGGCAGGTCGTGACGTCGCGAATGGCAACGACGATGGATTGTCGAATCTGGCCGAGCAGCGCCTCGAAGTCTTCGTCGCTTCCGAGGTTTGGATTCTCGATGTACATGCGGCCGGTGTGGAACGTGACGTCGTCTGGTCGGATCATGGCCAGGTCGTGCTCAACCACGGTGTTGGTGGACGGCACGATGACCGCCATGCGACCCCGCTGGCCGACGACCGAGACGCCGTCAGTTTCGATGGCCATTAGTTCGTTGCTCCTACGTTCCGTTCGAGGCCTGCCGGCCAGCAATCAACTTCTGTTAACTCCTCTTGCATCGAATGCAGCGCGTTAAGCATGGACGCCTGCATGACGAACGCCCTCGCCTCATCGGGGTCGGCGGCTCGAGCCACCGTTGCGTCGAGTGCTCGCTGGCGGGCGTCAGGGTCAGGGGCCGACAGGCTCACTGCGTTCTGGTGCGTATGGCGCTTCACGTAGTCGATAGCGAGTTGTCGCCGCATCGCTGCGTAGTGGTCAAGCCGTTCGTCAGGCAGGTCACCGCTCAGGACGGAGGCAAGGCCGGCGGCGAGAAGAATGGCATCGTGAACACCGCCGTTCATGCCCATACCGCCGAGTGGGTTGTTGATGTGGGCGGCGTCGCCAGCCAGCAGCACCCTGCCAACGCGAAAGGTGTCGGCCACGCGCTGGTGCACGCTATAGATCGTTCGATGAGCGATGTTGTAGGGCTCGTCGCGGGCAACGACGCCCTGCAGGCGACGCTGGCAGGCTTCTTCGCTCAGTGCCTCGGCATCTGATTCCTCCGGCCCGACTGGAAACATCGCTCGCCACAGGGTGACGGTGCGCAACAAGACGAGCCATTCGTCAGAATCGGAGATGTAGTTGACGTAGGCCAGGTCGGGCAGGTGGTCTGCGAGCTCGAATGGTGTCGACGCGATGACGTAGCGATCCTCGTAGGTCATGCCGTCGAACGCCAGGTTCAGTGACTTTCGCACGTTGCTACCAGCGCCATCGGCCGCGATCACTGCGTCGAAGATCAGTTCGCTGCCATCGGCGAGGGCCACAGTTACGTGGTCGCCATGATCGGAGGCGCCGGCGACCTCTGTGCCATACCGGACGTCGACGGAGCTGTCGTTGGCGAAACGCTCGAGCAGAAGCTCGCACAACTTGTACTGCTCGCACTGAAGCCGAAACGGAAACTGCGTCGCGTCGGCCACGATTCCCATGCCGAATGACGCCACCTGGCCAAGCTTTCGATCCCGGTAGGCAAAGCGGTTCGCCACCAGCCCCCGCTCGATCATGTCGTCGACGACGTCGAAGCGTCGCAGCAATTCAAGCGTGGCGGGGTGAAACGTCGACGCTCTGAGTTGGCGCTCGTGTGCGGACATCGACTCAAACAGCGTCACCTCTACATTGCGTTCGGCGAGCATGGCTGCTGCGACACAGCCCACCGGCCCCGTGCCCACGACACCAACTCGAGAAGTCATGAAGGTCAACGTAGTCGCCGTTCCCAGAAGCTCGAAGCCCAACTAACGTCTACACATGGGTGCTCCGATCCGTGTGCTGCTGGAGACAGGCAAGAAGAAGCGGGTTGTGGCGAGCGCGTTCGACTGGCCCGGATGGGACCGGAGCACGAAGATCGGCGGCGACGCGGTGGCCGTGCTCGACAGCTACCGGCCCCGCTTCGCGAAGGTTGCCGAGCTTGCCGGCTATGGCGAAGAGTTCGAGAGCCTGGGCGCCCTCGACGTCGTTGAGGAAGTCGAGGGCATCGGGATGACCGATTACTACGGCGTTTCAGGCCGCACCGCGACCGCCGAACTCGATCCCATGACCGACGCTGACTTCGAACGGAAGCTTGCTCTGCTTCAGGCCGCATGGGCCACGTTCGACGACACAGCAGCACGCGTGTCGCACGAGCTTCGCAAAGGCCCACGAGGCGGGGGCCGGGACAAGGACCACATCATTCGCCATGCGAACGGAGCGGAAATCGACGAGTTGGCCCGAAAGGTTGGAGTGAGGGTGCCGTTGGAGACTCGAGACGACCCGTCGGCCCTACGTGCCTACCGGGCCGCTTTCGCCGACGCGATTCGCGAGCACCACGAACAGGGTGAAGCAGCAGGCAGGTGGGCGCTGCAGTTCTTAATCCGACGCTGTGCCTGGCACATGCTCGATCACGCATGGGAGCTGGAGGATCGCGACCTCACAGGCGGCGAGTAGCGACGGGCACCGAGCGCTGATCTAGCTGGGCTTCGAAGGGATTCGCGCCAATCAAGAAGTTTCTTGCGTTGTGTGAGGTCGTTCACAGAAGCAATCCCAGCGTTCCTTCATGGTTGTCATATCGATCAAGTCGATCGACACACCAACCAAAGGAACCAATGACATGTTCAGCAGCCCAACCAAGACCACGAAGACCACGAAGTCCACCAAGAGCCTCAAGGCCATCGCCACCGCAGCCGCTATTGCCGCACTCCTCGGCGCCTGCTCAACCCAAGCCCCTGCGGCTCCTGAAGCCGCACCAGAGCGCACCGCCACCACGCAAGCCCCTGCCGATCCTGTTGACAGCGAAGAAGAAGCCACGAACCAGCGGATCAACCCCGTCGGCTCGCCAAAGCCCAAGGCTCAGCCCCCAACCACCGCCGCCCCGAAGCCAGCCGCTCCCGACTACGTCGTCGGTGCATGCGGCCCCGCCGAGATATCCGATGGTCTCGACTACGAAGTGATCAACATCAAAGACAACGATCCAGACGGTGGCCTCGTGCTTCGCACTGCGCCGAGCTACAACCAGCAGCGAATCGTCACGATCAGCGAGTACTCGATCGTCTACAGCTACGGCACCGCCGACAGCTGCGCAATCGATTCCAAGGGTCGCACCTGGTGGTACGTCGATGCTCCCGGTATCGCTTCCGGCTGGGTGAACGCCTACTACCTCGGCATCACGCCATACATCGAGGACTTCCACAACGAGGGTGGCTTCGAAGCAGAGGTCGACCACGTCGACGTCGACATCGACAACCAGCACCTCGACGGTGAATTGACAGACGCTCAGCTGTACGAGGACATGTTGTACGACTGCGAGAACGGTGTCACCGACTGCACCGAGTTCTACGCCCTCTTCGGATCTGGCGACTGATCGCTCGGCACAACACTGCTACTCAAAGCAACGCAACTACTCAACACCGCCACAACACCGGCGCTGCCCTCAACCAACCGGTTGAGGGCAGCGCCGTTCTTTGCGCTCCAGGGCGTTGGCGGGGCACGCTGGCCAAAAGCTGATGTCACTGCCGGCATCACAAAGGGGCAACCATGGAACTCGACCACAAGCCGAAACTCGACGGGAAGGTCGCCGTCATCACCGGTGGCGCAAGCGGTATCGGCCGCGCCACCGCCAAGCGGTTTGCAAGCGAAGGCGCCTCGGTGGTGCTCGGCGACCTCAATGAGGAGTTTCTCGCAACGGCAGTCGGTGAGATCGAGGGTGCCGGTGGAACGGCACATGCCGTCCGCGCCGATGCGTCAACGCTGGACGACAACGAGGCAATGTTCCAAGCGGCCCTCGACAAGTACGGCAGGGTCGACGCGGTCGTGGCTGCGGCCGGACTGTCGCATGCGGGATACGTCAGCGGCGAGATGGCCGAGCGTGCCTACGACGGGATGCTGTCGCAGTCGATCGAGGAGTGGCAACGGGTCCTCGATGTGAACCTCACCGGGGTGATGCTGGCCAATCAACTGGCGGCCAAGGCCATGATCGAGGCGGGACACGGCGGAACAATCGTGAACATCGCATCGGTGGCTGCAAAGGTCCCGCTGAGGGGTGCCGTCGACTATTGCGTGTCGAAGGCCGGCGTGTGGATGCTCACCAAGGCGTTCGCCCTCGAAGTGGCCGAACACGACATCCGGGTGAACGCCATCGGCCCAGGCTTTATCGAAACGCCGATGACAGCCCGCATGGCGTCGATGGACGAATCACGCCAGATGATGATCAACATGACGCCCATGGGTCGCCTGGGTGACGTCGAGGAGATCGCAAACACGGCACTGTTTCTCTCGAGCGCTGAGTCGTCCTACTTCAGCGGGCAGATCCTGCACCCCGCTGGAGGCATGTTCACCGGCTAACTGCGGCCCGCCGGATGAACTCCTCCGCACAGCGGAGCGAATCCTCCGGCTGGCGGAGTGTTTCTTCCGCAACGCGGAATGATTCCTCCGACTAGGGCAAGGCAGTTAGGTTGGTCGATGTGAAAGGCGACGAAACCTCAAGCCGAATCAAGCGCGTCGCGTTGGAACGATTCGTCGAGGTCGGTTTCGGCTCGACCACGGTGGACGAGATTGCGACGCGAGCAGGCGTCGGTGTCGCCACCTTGTACCGCCGGTGGCCAGACAAGGCTGCGTTGGCCAACGAGCTGATGGTTGACTACCTCGTTGGTTTGGAGCACGTGTTGGAGCCACTCGAAGGCGGAACCCGAAAGGGTCGGTTCCTCGCTCGTTGGCGCCGAGTTTGGGACCAGGCCGAGCAGGATCCCGACCTCTTGTTGTTCGCCGAAGCCCAGTCACACGCAGGCTTTGAGAGTGCCGACGTTGTCGATCGCAAGGCGGCCCTCGGTGAACGATGGCAGCAAGCGATGGCCGAGTTCGAGTCCAGCGCCGATCCCGCGATCGCCACCTCGTTGATTGTCGGAACCCTGACCGCGGTTTGTCGAAACGGCCTCGACGTCGACCGAGATGATCTCGGCGAGCGCCTCTGGGCCGCCCTCAGAGCGGAGTAGATCCGCCAACAGAGGACTGTCGCAGACGGCCGCCGTTTGTGGCGTTGGTGCCTGCCGTCTAGGGCGACCAGGTGAGGCCGGTCTTCTCCTCAGACACCTGCCACAGCCTTGCCGCTGCCTCACGATCAAGCGCGTGGGCGGCGATCTCGTTCTCGCCGACGGGCCCAGCCGTGTCGGCACGCTTGGTGGGCCCGTACAGCCGTTCAGACTTCACATCGGCTTCCGCGGCGCACAGCACCTCAGGCCAGGCGCCTCGCTCGGCCGACTGGAAGAACGGCTTGATGAAACGGATGAGAATCTTGTTGGTCATGCTGACATCGCCCGAGATGAGATTTGAGCGAGACGCACCGGGATGGCAAACCTGGGCGACGACGCTCTTTTCCGCAGCTTCGACCCGCCGTTGCAGCTCGTAGCCGAACATCATCTGCGCCAACTTGCTCTGGTTGTAGGCATGCCACGGGCTGTATTTCTCATCGAAGTTCAGGTCGTCGAAGTGAATCTTCTTCTTGCCCATCTTGTAGGCGTTGCTTCCGACCATCACCATGCGCCCACTTGACGCCTCGATCCGCTCGTAGAGCAGCCCAGACAAAACGAAGTGTCCCATGTGGTTCACCCCGAGCTGGCTCTCGAACCCATCGACGGTCAGCTTGCGAGTTGCGGTCTGGGAGATCGCGGCGTTGCAGATCAGGGCATCGATCTTGGGCGCCTGGCTGAGGACCTCGGTTGCGGCCTCGCGAACCGAATCGAGCTCGGCGAGATCCATTCGGATAAACGACACGGTTGCGTCGGCGCCGAACTGGTTGGTGAGTTCGCTGAGAGCCGCGGCTGACTTGGCAGCGTTGCGGTTCAACATGACGACAGCTGCACCCTTGGTGAGCAGTATTCGGGTCGCCTCGAATCCAACGCCACTGTTTGCGCCGGTGATGACAAAGGTCTTGCCATCGAGTGAGCTGATTCGATCGGGCGTCCAGCCAGCCGCCCCGAACGGGTTTTCCTTCTTTGCCACGGGCTCGTTCCCTTGTGCTGTCTCGGCCGATCGTCAGTTGACCGGAGTGAACTCCGCCGTCATGTGCTTGATGCCATTGATGAAGTTCGACCGCAGGTAGTCGGGTTCACCAACCATCTGGATGTCGGGCACGCGATGGAGAAGCTCGCGGAAGATCGTGGCGAGCTGGCGACGGGCGAAGTGAGCGCCAAGGCAGAAGTGGGGGCCCGGTCCGCCAAAGCCGACTTGGGCCGAGCAGTCGCGGGTGATGTCCATCTCGTGGGGCCGGTCGAACACCGACTCGTCACGGTTCGCTGAGCCATACCACAGCACCACCTTGTCGCCTTGCTTGAAGGTGTGGTCGCCGAGCTGCACCCCCTCTTGCGTCACGGTCCGGCGGAAGTGAATCACTGGCGACGACAACCGAACGATAACTTCGACCGCGTCGGTGATACGCCCTTCGAAGTCTTCCATCAGGAGGGCTCGTTGATCGGGGTTCTCGGTGAGCAGTCGCAGGCCGTGGCTCGTTGCGTTGCGTGTGGTCTCGTTGCCTGCGGCGCAGAGGAGCACGAAGAACGACGCCAGTTCGTCGTCGGTGAGCATCTCGCCGTCGAGTTCTGCGGTGATGAGTGCCGAGGTGAGATCGTCTGTGGGGTTGGCCCGCCGCTCAGCAGCCATGGTGTGCATCAGCTCGGCCAGAGCGCCGCCTGCGGTGAGATAGGCCTCGATCGGATTGGCCCCTTCAGGAATGAACTCCGGGTCGCCGTTGGACAAGATGATGTTGGTCATGTCGAAGACGAGGTCGTACTTCGACTCGGGAATGCCCATGAGGTCGCAGATCAGCGCCAGCGGCAGCTTGGCCGCCACCTCGGTGACAAAGTCGATCGAACCCTTGCCTGCTACCTCATCAACCACGCTCTTGGCCTTCGCCACGACGGCGTCGTTGAGCTTCTCGACCATTCTCGGCGTGAAACCGCGGGCGACGATGCGGCGGAGCCTGGCGTGGCGAGGATCGTCCATGTTGATCATCGACCCGAAGAACTCTCGCATCTCGACGGGCAGATCGCCGATGTTCGATCCCTCGCCAGAACAGAAGAGGTCGGGATTCTTGCTTGCCTCGACGACCTCGGCGTGGCGAGTGAGCGAGTAAAAACCCGGACCGGGCGCGATCACGACCTCACCGTCGATCTCGAGTCCTCGTTCTTCGCTGAAGAACAACCCGTCGCGCTGTCGGAGCTGCGCGAATACGCCCTCTCTGACGTTGCGAGGTTCGTTCCAGAATCCCTCAAGGTCGGAAAGCGTGAGTTCGTCGAAAGTCGCCAGCATCTCTGGTTGCATCACCGAAGACTAGACCGCTCGAGAGAGCGCAGGGTCACTCAGCAAAGGCGGCTGAATCACCGCAAACAGATGGGTCAAGAGACCGGTAGGT
>CALLGK010000124.1 GCA_938009905.1 uncultured Acidimicrobiales bacterium
GCCGCGATTCGCAACCACCCGGTTGAGGAGATCGGCGCCGTGCTGCGCGGTCACATGGCCGACATGAAGCGCATCGTTTGAACCCGTCGTTCCCGCCGCTCGCTTTGCTCGCTAACCGAGTTGTTCGCCGGGGCTCACAACTCGCGTCCATCTCAAGTCTCGGGAACGGTCGATGCTCAATCTCAGTGATCTCTATGTCGACTTTGATGGGCGGTTCCAGCTCAGCAACATCAACTGGTCCATCGAGTCTGGACAGCAATGGCTGATTGCCGGAGCGAACGGCTCGGGTAAGTCCGCGCTTGCCGCCGTGCTTGCGGGGGAGGGCGACCGCACATCAGGAACGTTGTCTGGTGTGCCGGACCGAGTGGCGCTGGTGTCGTTCGAGCGTCAGGCCGAGCTGATCGCAGCCGAGCTCCGAAAGGACGACGCCGACATTCTCGACGTGATCTCCGAGGGCACACCCGTGACCGAAATCATCGCCGAGGGCTGTCTCGATGATGAGCTTGCCCAAACGCTGGTGACCACCTTGGGCCTCGAGCCGCTCATGGGTCGGGCGTTCCGCAAGCTGTCGACGGGCGAGACCCGAAAGGTCATGCTCATTCGTGCGCTGACGAGCCGTCCCGAGCTCCTCGTGCTGGACGAGCCGTTCGACGGGCTCGATCACGACTCGCTGCAGTGGCTGCAGGGGCACCTGGCATCGCTGGCCGACACCGTGCCGATGGTGCTCGTACTGAATCGAATCGATGAATGCCCGGAGTTCGTGACGCACGTTGCCTACGTCGACGACGGCCAGCTGCTCCATCAGGTTGAGCGCTCCGATGAGCGGGCCTACGGCGAGCTACATCATCTGCTGCACCTGAAAACCAGCGAGCTCGAGGTGCCGGCCGCCGATCCAGCGATCGAGCTGCCACCTCTGGACGCTGGTGAGCCACTCGTTCAGCTGACAGGTGCGACGGTCAAGTACACCAACAACACCGTGTTCGAGAACCTCGACTGGACGATCGAAGCGAATGAGCATTGGCAGGTCAGCGGGCCGAACGGCAGCGGGAAAACCTGTCTGCTCTCATTGATCACCGGTGATCACCCGCAGTGCTACGTGAACGACATCAAGGTGTTTGGTTTCCAGCGCGGAAGCGGCGAGAGCATCTGGCAGATCAAGCAGTACATCGGGTACGTCTCCACCGCACTTCAGTGGGAGTACCGAGTGGGTACCGGGATCAGAAATGTCATCATCTCGGGCTTCTACGACAGCATCGGGCTCTACACCAAGAGCACCGATACGCAGAAGGCCATTGCCGATCAATGGCTGGCTGTGTTGGGAATGTCTGAACGGGCAGATGAGCCGTTCAACAAGCTGTCGTTCGGCGAGCAGCGCCTGGTGCTCATTGCTCGGGCCATGGTGAAGCATCCGCCTCTGCTGATTCTCGACGAACCGTGTCTGGGTCTCGACGACATAAATCGCCAGCTGGTCTTGGCGTTGATCGAACGCATCTGTCGATCGGGCGACACCACGGTGCTCTACGTGAATCATCGCCTGGAAGATCGAATCCAGGGGATCGATCACCACCTCGCCCTGCGCTAGCAAGGTCGTTGGACATCAGCCTGGTTGTTTAGGATTCGCCGGTGGAACGCTACGCGAAGCTGATTACAAGAGCCCGAGCTGGTGAGCCAATCCTGATCGATGGAGCGACGGGGTCAGAGTGCCTCCGGCGTGGCGTCGAGCTTGACGAGCTCGGATGGAGCGGCGGTGCCGCACTCAGCCACCCCGACGTCGTTAGGTCGATTCACGACGACTACCTCGCAGTGGGCGCCGACCTGATCGTGGCCAACACGTTTGCGACGGGTGCGAACATTCTGCGCGATGTCGGCACCGAAGCTGATTTCGAGAGGCTGAACGGACGAGCGGTGGAACTCGCCGTCGAAGCCCGAGACGCAGCTGGCGATGCCGCAGCGTCCACGGTTGTTGGGGCTGGCATCAGCAACTGGAGCTTTTCCGGGAATCACCCGACGCTCGCACAGCTTGAAGCAGACACAGTCCGGCAGGCACAGATCATGCGTGACGCAGGCGCCGAGTTCCTGAGTCTGGAAATGATGGTCGACCTTCCTCGGCTCGAGGCGACCCTGAACGCCGCGACGTCAGTTGGTCTTCCGGTGTGGGTTGGCTTCTCGATAGGCGGCGAGCTCGGCCATGGGCCCGAGGAACTAACGGACCCAATCGAGCTTCGAGATGGGGATCCTCTGCACGAGGGCATTCAGCTCGCCGCAACCTTTGAGGCCGTGGATGCTGTCTGCATCATGCACACCGACGTGCGTTTGGTTGAGCACTGCCTGCTCGTCGCCGGTCAATATTGGAGCGGCCCTCTTGGCGCGTACGCCCACGCCAGCGCCATCGTCGATGGTGAGTTCACGCATGACGGGGTGATCACGCCCGACGAGTACGCCGCGTATCTCCCGACCTGGAAGGCGGCGGGCGCAACGATGCTCGGAGGGTGTTGCGGAATCGGCCCCGATCACCTGCGCAAGGTC
>CALLGK010000125.1 GCA_938009905.1 uncultured Acidimicrobiales bacterium
GCTGGGGCGAGACCGCCACTGCCGAGGCCCAGGCTGCGGGCGAAGAACCGAGCGGCTGCAGGGCGATCACATCGAGCCTGCAAGCCGCGGAGGACCAACCCACACGGCCAACGGGCAGATGCTCTGCCCACCCTGCCACCGGCACAAGACATGGCTCCAAGCCATGGGACTCCTCACCGCGGTCGAACACCTGTGGAACCCCAACGACCCCAAGCATCTCGACGCACCACGCTCTGCGCCGCGGGACGCCTCAGGCGACCCTCAACTCAACTGAACCGGCCGACGAACGTTGGACGCTTGAGCGCTCGGTGTTGCGCACTCGGGTGTTGCGTTAGACCCGACGGAGGACGAGGACGGCGACGTCGTCGTCAATCGGTCCGCCAGCAAAGTCACGGGCTGCCTCGACGAGCACCTTCGTGAGCACGTCTGGCGAAGCTGTTGGGTCCCGCCGAATCATGCTGGCCACGCCATCTTCACCAAACAAAGCGTCGCCGTTGCGGGCCTCGGCCAGACCGTCGGTGTAGAGCACGGCAACATCGTCCGGGTCCCACGCAAGTTCACGGGAGTGGTAGCTCCCTCGAGGATCGAGCATGAGCAGCGGTCCGGTGGCACCAAGCGGCCGCACTTCGCGGGCATGCCACACAAAGGCTGCTGGATGGCCGGCCGACGCATAGCGGAGCGTTTCGGCGTCGGTGTCGAACACCAGCACACAGAGCGAGATGAACTCGTCGCCTCGCTCGATTTCGGACATCTGTGTGTTGAGCTGTTCGAGTGCCTGGCCGGGGTCGCGGAACTGGAGCAAGAACGCCCGCAACAGATACTTCGCCTGGAGCGCAGTGATCGACGGTTCGATGCCGTGGCCGGTCACATCGCCGATGACGGCGGCAACTCGGTGATCGTCCACCTGGAAAACGTCGTAAAAGTCACCGGCCATGGCGCCGCTACCGGCCTGATAGGCCTGGCCAATCTCAAAGCCGGCAAGGTCAGGCAGCGTGGATGGCGCGAGTCGGTTGGCCCACTGCAACGGGGCGAGCTCTTCCTGGCTCAACACCTCGCGGGCCCGCTTCTCGATCTCTGATCGGCTGGCGGCGATTCGCTCGACCTCCGCAAGCTCCCGGCGACGGAAGAGGGTGATCATCGATGGGACCGCGAGCAGGCCGGAGGCCAACGCAACGGTGTTGGGAACCTCAGTGAGGGCTACAACGATGAGGACAATCGCAGCAAGAACGGCGGCGAGCGCCGAGGAGTAGTCTCGGCGCGCTTCAGCGTCGGCCAAGCGCCAAAGATCTGGATCGATCTGTTCGGCAGAGAGCCTTCTGGCGACGCGACGACGGGCAATCGTGGATTGGATCCACACGGCCGCAGAGCCGATACATAACGCGGCGCCGAGCGCAGGCACGAGCCGTTCCATCTGGAGATAGTACCCCGAACCAGGTCGACGGGCCGGAGAAGTTCATCCAGCCGACATGCAGCGACATCGAGAAAACGTGATGGTGACAATGCGTCAGAAACGCTCACGGATGGTGGTTCGTGGGCCGATCTAGGCAAGACGTGGGTCGCCGTATGGCCCAGATCGCCTTCGTTGAGGCGTTCTGACGCGCCCGCCGCGTGCGCTGCTATTCGTTCCGGCGTCGAACTCTGAGCTTGACCGAGGTCGGCCCGAGGTCGAGACCGTCACGCAATTGCCGTTCCAGATACCGCAGATAGTGGTCGGGAAGGTCACGGTTCGTGAACAAGGTGAACGTCGGTGGGTGCGCAGCACCCTGGGTCGCGTAGAGCACGCGAGCTCCTTGCGGGGCTGGCGTCGCCTGCTGCGCTCGGCGAATGACCTCGTTGACCTTGCGGGTTGGCACTCGCTGTTGATAGGCGTCGATCGCCAACGACATCGACGGCAACAGCCGCTCGACCCGCTGCCCGGTAAGGGCGGAGACGCGGTGCACGGGAATGTCTGGCAGGAACCCGAGCCGACGCTCAACCTGCGCGTCGAAGGAATCTTTCTGCTCGGTATTGAGCAGGTCCCATTTGTTGAGGATGAGCAGGATCGGACAGCCGGCCGCATCCACACGTTCGGCCAGGCGTTGATCTTGCTGGGTGATGCCCTCGGTGCCGTCGATGACGAGCAGCGCGACATCGGCCTTGTCAACGGCCTTCAGTGCTCGAAGCACCGAGTAGTACTCGGTGTCTTCGTCAATGCGGCTGCGACGCCGCATGCCGGCGGTGTCGAGAAAGCGAATGGGGCCCGTCGGCGTGTCGATCACGGTGTCGATCGTGTCTCGGGTGGTACCCGGCATGTCGTGGGTGATCGAGCGGTCTTCGCCGATGAGTCTGTTAAACAACGTCGACTTGCCGACGTTTGGGCGGCCAACGAGCGCAACGCTGAAGATCCGCTCTTCCTCTTCCTCAACATCGTCGTCGAGTTCGAGCGGTGCCGGAAGCTCAGCAACAACAGCATCGAGCAGATCGCCAACACCACGGCCATGCAAGGAGCTGACCGGAAACGCAGGGCCGAGGCCAAGACCAGCAAGCTCCCACACGCCGTCTTCGTGAATCAGATCGTCGACCTTGTTAGCGACGCAGAATGTGGGAGCTCCCGCTTGGCGAACTCGACGAACGACCTGATCGTCGTCTTCGGTGAGCCCCACGGTTGCGTCGACGACGAACAAAATGGCGTCGGCCGCCATGATGGCCACCTCGGCTTGGCGCGACACCTTCTGGTCGATGGCAGAACCGCCGGTCATCCAACCACCGGTGTCGATCAGGTTGAATTCGGTGCCCTGCCACTCGGCCTCGACCTCTTTGCGGTCGCGGGTCACGCCCGGACGTTCCTCGACGATGGCCTCGCGGCGACCGAGGATGCGGTTCATGAGCGTCGACTTGCCAACGTTTGGTCGGCCAGCGATGACCACGGTTGGCAGCCCAGCCCGCGGTTCATTCTCAACGTCGTCTGTCACGATCGGCTCCCCGCCAGTAGTGCGCGCAGCGCTATGCCGTCAGTTGGCACGATCTCGACGCTACGAGGTAGATCGTCAACCCGTGTTCCGTCGAGAAACACGCCGCTCGACAAGCACACGTCTGGCACCAGATAACGGTGCCCTTCTGGCTCGGTGGCCAACACTCGCGAGATGTCGTCGCCGACCATGAGACCAGTCACGGCGATGTTGCCGCCAAAGAACTGGTTGTCGACAACCACGAGCCGAACGTCGTCTCGCTGGAGTGTGTCGATCAACGGCTGAAGAATCCGGGCGCCGTATTCGCCGGTGACGATGCCGATTGGCGCCTTGCGCGACGGTGAGAGTGCAACGGCAACGCCTCCCCCGCTGTCTGGCTGAGCGGCGACGTCGAGGCGTGGCGCCCGGTACCCCTCGGCCGGCGCTCCATCAACCGACGCGAAGAAGCCAGCCTGCACACCCGTGGCGGCCTCAGCCTGACCGGTGAACTCAAGCTCGAACGTGCGGGCCATGCCGATGCCGTCTTCATGCATCGGGAATCCCTCGTAGCTCTCTGGCTCGGGGAAGGGGCGATCGGCGAGCAGGTAGTACTCGTCTGCCGCAAAAACGAGACGGTGACCGAGCAGTCGGTTGAATCGCTCCTGCCACGCTTCGACCGTGTCGATCACGGCTCGCGCCTCTTCGACAGTGTGGGGTCGCATGTCTTCTTCGTTGGAATGGTCAGAGACGCCAAGCGGCACCACGGCAAGCGAGTGCAGTTCGGGATACTCGTCTGCGACGCCAACCAGCGTTGCTTCAAGGGCCTCGCCGTCGTTGACGCCGGGACACACCACCACTTGGCCGTGGACTTCAACACCGTGATCGAGCAGGGCGCGAAGCCAGCGCAGGCTCGTGCCGCCTCGACGATTTCGGAGCATCGATGAGCGAAGCTCTGGGTCGGTGGCGTGAATGCTCACGTAGAGCGGCGACAAGCCCTCGGACACGACGCGTTCAAGGTCGGCTTCGGTAAACCGGGTGAGCGTGGTGAAGTTGCCATAGAGGAACGAAAGACGAAAGTCATCGTCCTTGAGGTACAGGCTCTTCCGCATGCCCTCTGGCAGTTGGTAGATAAAGCAGAACGAACAGTGGTTGTCGCACGTGCGGACTTGATCAAAAACAGAAGACTGCACTTCGATCCCGAGCGGCTCACCAACGCCTTTTTCGATGTCGACCGAACGGTCGAGCCCGCCTCGGTCGATATCGAGCGACACCGATGCTTCGTCGACCAGCAGTTGGTACTGGATGACGTCGCGGGGTTGCTCGCCATTGATCCTGGTCAGGACATCGCCAACGACCACACCGGCACGAGCCGCTGGGGAATCGGGAAGCAGAGCGCTGACCACGGGGAGGTCCACCCAAAAAGTCTACGAGCGAGCCGACCA
Organism: uncultured Acidimicrobiales bacterium; assembly: GCA_938009905.1. Taxonomy (GTDB): domain Bacteria; phylum Actinomycetota; class Acidimicrobiia; order Acidimicrobiales; family SZUA-35; genus CALEWY01. Next base: position 4,370 of record CALLGK010000125.1, read on the forward strand.
AAGCCTGCTGGGAAGATGAACACCGCATGCGGCCCCCGGGTACGGGCCGTTGAGTACCCTTGGCCTCATGACCGTTGACCGAGTGTTGCTCTGTGCGCCGCGTGGATTCTGCGCTGGCGTAGAGATGGCGATTAAGGCCCTGTCGTGGATGGTGCAGGCCTTCGAGCCGCCGGTCTATTGCTATCACGAGATCGTCCACAACAAGCTCGTGGTCGACCGCTTCATCGACAAGGGAGTGGTGTTTGTCGACGAGATCGACGAGGTGCCAGAGGGCAAGCCAATCATGCTCTCGGCCCATGGCTCGGCTCCCGAGGTTGTTGCGGCCGCCAGGCAGCGGGGCAGCTACGTGGTCGATGCGGTGTGTCCGCTGGTCACCAAGGTGCATCACGAAGTGAAGGTTCGAGCCAAAAAGGGCTACCGCATCATCTACGTTGGCCACGCTGGTCACGAAGAAGCCGTTGGCACCATGGCCGTCGCCCCCACAGCCATCAGCCGGGTCGAATCGATCGAAGAAGTGGCGGCGCTGCCCGAATTCGAGGAACCAACGGCGTTGCTGGCCCAAACCACGTTGTCGCATCGCGACTGGTCCGAGGTCGCAGACGCCGCACGCGACCGCTTTCCCGACATGTGGCAGCCCGGCCGCTCTGACCTCTGCTTTGCCACCACGAATCGCCAGTCAGCGCTCATGGCGATTGCCGACAAGTGCGATGCCGTCGTGGTGATCGGCTCGGCCAACAGCTCGAACACCTCGGCACTGGCCAAGCTTGCCAAGGAAGCGGGGTGTCCCGCCGTGTATCGCGTCAATGGCCCAGACGAACTGCCAGACACGCTCTCGGGAACCGTTGGCGTCACCGCAGGCGCCTCGGCTCCCGAAGATGTGGTGGAGGCGATCATCACGATGCTCGATCCTCAAAACGGTGTCGAGGAAGTCAGGATCACCGACGAGGACGAGTACTTCCCGCCACCGCGCAACTTGCGTGACCTGCTGGCCGGACTCGACACCATCGCGACGCTCGGACTTGGTGGATCAATTCCCAATCGACCTGATCTCAACGATCGATCAATCGACGCATCCGACGTCCTCAGCGAGCTCTAGAACCCTCCTGCGCCGAACCCGGAAACTCACCCCTACACTGCCCGACGTGGTGGCAGCGGCTAACGATGGAATGAGCGCGGGCGACGTGCATACGTCAGCCCAAGACTCAACCTCTTCAGCCTCCGAAGATTCCGCTTCGGACCTCACCATGTTTGAGCGCATGGTCCAGGCAATGCCGGACGAAGCGCTCGTGCGGTGTGATCGATTCGGTGTGATCACCGATGTGTCGAGAGCCGCCATCGAGCTCGGCATCAGCGATTCAGATGCCAGACACCGCCACATCGACGTGTTCATCCATCCGGATGATCGAGCGCTGCTTGGCCGCAACTATCACGAGCGCTCTCGCAACGGAGGCATCTCGCACTGGACTCCCATCCGGGTCAACATCGACCACGGTTGGCGACGACTCGAGTTCATCAGCACAACGGCAGAATCTGGAAGCGCGATCGGACACTTCCGCTTGATGCGGCTTGAGGCCAATCCGGCTGATCAGCTCGCGCTCGACGAGTTCGTGTTGCAGCTTGCGCCGGCGGAGCCGAATGATCCCGCAGAACAACTCACCGGAGCGCTGTCGACCCTGTGTCGCCTTACCGGATGGCATCAAGCAGCACTCCAGCTCACCGGTTCGACCGACACGGTCATCGCAGCAGCCTCGATCGACCTTGACAAGCCTGCCAGCCAGCCGTGGGACAACGTCGATTCCCGCTTCGCCGAGATCGCTCGGCCCTCGGCTGAACGCGAGGCTGCTTCGAGGGCGCAGAGCCAGCCCTTTCAATCGGTCTTCACCGTGCCGATCGGCGGCCCAGACTCCGGTGTAGAGCTTGAGCTGTGCCACGCCGATCTTGGCGTCGTCTTCACGGCCCGGCAGCGTCAGCTGATCGACTACGCGGCCGAGGCACTTGGTCAGTCATCGACTCGTTGGCATCTCGAACCGGCACCCGTTCCGGAGCTGCCGAAGATCGATCCAGTCACACGTTTGGCCACCCGGCTCACACTTGTCGACGATCTTCGGCGCAGACTCGACGCTTCTGACCCATCAACGGTCGGCGTGTTCCGGATCGCCCTGATCGGCTTGCACAATCTGCAACATGGCCGCGACGACACCGCAGCGGCTCACATCGTCGTCGCCGTGTCGCACGCCATTCGATTTGTGCTCGACGACGCGCTGATTGCTCGAACTGGCGAGGACGAACTCACGGTTGTCACCAGCGAACTCGAAGACGGCGAGACGGTCGACGAAGTTTCATCAGCGCTGAAACTCGAGATGGAAGAGAGCTTCTCGTGGCGGTTCGGTGTTGAGCCAGTTGTTGTTGCCCAATCGGGCGGACGGGGTCGACCCGTCGCTGATCTTTTGAGCCAGACGCAGCATGCGTTGGCGGCAGCTCGACTCAGCCGCTGAACAGAACCTGCACCGGTGCGCCTCAGGCGCCGGCGATGGTTTGCGCCTCATCGAACAGGCGCTGAAGCTCCTGGTGAAGATCGTTGGTCATGGCCGCAATCTGTGACCGCTTGACTCGACCACCGTCTGGACGTTCTGGCGGATAGATCGGCTCGCCCACCACAAGCGCCATCTTCGAGGGGCGAATGAAGCGGCCGCCCTTTGGCCAAGCTCGTTCCGCTCCCCCAATCCCAACGGGCACGATCGGCACGCCGGCTCGGCAGGCAAGGAACGCTGCTCCCTCTTTCAGCGGCTCGACGGTTGGCCCGCTAAAGCGAGTGCCTTCCGGAAAGACCACGAGCGGTTCTCCTGCTTCGAGCAGTCCTTGGGCTAGCCGGAGCGCGGCCCGGTCGGTCACATCGCGCTCGACAGGGAACCCACCGACCGATCGAAGGAACCACCCAAGACCTGGCACTTCGAAGTAGCGCTCGGCGCCCATGTAGCGGAGCATCCGATGCGTGACGCCAGCAATCACGCCGGTGTCGATGATCGAGCGGTGACCGCCGGGTGCCAACACGAAACCGCCGGTGGCCGGCACCCGTTCTTCGCCTTTGACTTCCATGCGCAGCCACGAGCGGAAAAAGGCCATGAACACAACTCGAACACCTCGGTAGAAGCGCTTAGACGCGACGCTTACCTCCACCCCAGCGCGAACAACTGGCTTGCTCATGGCGACCCCATCGTTACGCTCGTGCTCGTTCGACGAGCTCAACGATGAGGGCCACCACCTCGCCGATCGAAAGATGCGATGTGTCGATCTCGATCGCGTCGTCGGCTTGGCGGAGCGGATCGATTCGGCGCTGTGAGTCGAGGGCATCACGGCGAGCAAGATCGGCGGCGACGGTGTCGCGATCAGCCTCTGCGACCTCACCCGCTCGGCGAGCAGCTCTCACCTCTGGGCTGGCCGTGAGGTAGATCTTGACCAGCGCATCGGGGAACACGACCGAGCCGATGTCACGACCCTCGAGCACCCCACCTCCGCGTTCGGTGGCCCACGCCCGTTGCCGCCGCACCAACTCAGTCCGCACATCGGCATGGGCCGCAACGGTTGACACCGCGGCCGTTACCTCCGGGCCACGAATGTCGCCGGTGGCATCATGGCCGTTCACGAAGACATCGCCTGACGGGGGCATCTCGAGTACCAGTGAGACCGTGAGATCGGCAACGGCATCGTGATCATCGAGGTCGACGTCTGAGGACAGTGCCGCAAAGGTCGCCGCCCGATACATCGCGCCGGTATCGAGATAGCCGAGGTCAAGCTCGGCTGCGAGCAGCTTGGCAATCGTTGACTTGCCTGACCCCGCCGGACCGTCGATGGCGACAACGGTGAGATCGCTCATCCCAGGCTCCGGGTGCGGGGACGATAGCCACGAGCCATCAATCCGCCGACGAACCGCTCAGACATGTGTGCATCAACGACCATGATCATGACGCCACGACGTCCTTCGCCGGAGTGCGTCAGCTCCAAGTCAAAGATGTTCACATCGAGTTCGGCGGCCATCGTGGCGATGGCGGCGATCTGACCCGGCTCGTCGGGAATCGGAATCTTCATCTCGACGAGTTCTTCCGACAGTCCAAAGCCGGTCGGCAGGTTGATTCGAGCAGCCTGCGCCTTTTCGAGCACCTCGAGAATGCCCTGGGCGTCGTCAGCAAGCACCTTCTCTCGCATGTCGGCCAACGCCTCGGTGAGACGCTCAAGACCGGCCGCGATCGCGGTTCGATTCGCCGCGCAAATCTCGGGCCAGATCGATGGCCGACCGGCAGAGATGCGGGTCATGTCACGGAAGCCACCAGCGGCAAGGCGGAGAAGCGCTCGGTGCTCAACGGCCGAGTTGTCGGCGAGGTTCATGAGCGTGGCTGCCGTGAGGTGGGGCACATGGCTGACCTGGGCCACCATTTGATCGTGGGTGCGAGGGTCGAGAGCGATCGTTTCGGCCCCCATGGCTCGTACCGCAGAGCGCACGACGGCGAACGCGGCCTCGTCGGTATCGGGTGTTGGTGTGAGCACCCACATCGCGCCGTCGAACATCTCGGCTCTAGCCCCGACCAATCCATCGAGCTCAGAGCCCGCCATCGGGTGGCCACCAACGAAACGAGGGTGACTGACGGCCTTGCAGATATCGAGCTTGGTTGAGCCCACATCGGTGATCGGACCAGACGCCCGCTCGAGCGCATCTTCGACAAGCTGCGGAATGTGACCGACCGTGGCAGCAATCACCGTGAGGTCAGCATCGGGCTCGAAACCGATCTCGTCAATGGCGCCGATGCGTTTGGCTTCGTCGATGACGTCGCTGTCGATGTCGGTGCCAGACACATGCCAACCGGCGCGCTTCAGCGCAAAGGCGACCGAGCCCCCGATCAGGCCCGTTCCGACAACATTGGCTCGCTTCGTCGTCATGATCCGAACGTCTCGTCACCTGGTTCGGCCAGCTCAGGACGGAGCTTCGTGGCACCCCGCAGAAAGACGTGCCGCAGCTCGCTCCGAGGGGCGTCTGTGTCGATGTGCAGCATCAAGCGAATGCACATTTGGAGCGAGCCGGCCACGTGCATTTCCTGAGCACACAGCAACGGCACGTCGACGAGCCCAAACGACCGTGCCGCGGCGGCGGGAGGGGTGCTTTGAATGTCTTGTGTGGCCGTGAAGAGAATGCTCACCACGTCGTCATGGGTCAGCCCGTTGCGCTCATACAGAACCTCAAGAAGCGACGTCGTTGCGCCCCGAACCTCGTCGGGAAGGTCGTTGTCGATCGTGATGGCGGCCCGAAGTGCACGGAGAGGCATGTCGGGAGGATAGAGCGGCGGTGTGACCGAGCGGCCGACGATTGCTGGTCAGGTTCGTGACACTGCCCGCTGAAGCGCAAGCAGTTCGTCTTGATCCAGCTGACGCCACGAGCCGGGCTGCAACTTCGGGTCGATGAGAGGACCGATTCTTGTGCGCACAAGGCGAACGACGGGATGCCCGACGGCGTCGCACATGCGCCGCACCTGGCGGTTGCGACCTTCGTGAATCGTGATGCGAATTCCGGTCTCGCCAACCGCCGCAACCGATGCCGGCGATGTTGGCCCATCGTCGAGCTCAACTCCCTCACGAAGCTGTCGCAATGCAGCTCGACTCGGCTTACCCGATACCTCGACGAGGTATTCCTTTTCGACACCAAAGCTCGGATGGGTGAGCCGATGGGTGAGGCCACCATCGTTGGTCAGCAGCAACAAGCCTTCGGTGTCGGCATCAAGCCGACCAACCGGAAACACCCGGGGCTCGCTTGGCACGATCTCGACCACGGTCGGCCGACCCTGTGGGTCATCGGCTGTTGAGATGACCCCGGTCGGCTTGTTGAGCAGATAGCAGACGACGTCTGGCATCGTGGTGAGAATTGCACCATCGACTTCGATCTCGTCGTGGTCGATATCGACACGGGCACCGAGAATCGCAACTTCGCCGTTGACCTTGACTCGGCCTTCGGCAATCAGGATCTCGTTGGTACGACGGCTTCCAACGCCGATCCGAGCCAACACCTTCTGGAGCCGCTCACCAGAAGGCTCCGGCTCGATCACGATCCGGGAAGTTCGTCGGCTACCTCGGTAGGTGATGCGTCGTCGGTGAGGTCAATCTCGGCCTCGTCCGACATGTCAGGCGCATCAGCGGTGAGATCGATGTCGGCCTCGGTGACGTCAACAACCTCATCAGTGAGATCGATCTCGACGTCGTCACTCACAGCCTCATCACTTACACCCTCGTCGCTGACAACCTCGGCGTCGAGCTTCGTCTCGCCGTCAAGGTCACCATCGAGGGTCTCTGCGGCGTAGCCGGCTTCGTTCTCGACACGAAGCGACTGTTCGAGCGCTTCGACAACAGATGCGGCAGGCACGAACTCTCCAAGCGATGGCAGATCTTTCAGTGATGCCAAGCCGATGCGCTCAAGGAAGAGTTGGGTGGTGCCGTACATGATCGCTTGGCCTGGGCCAGCGTCTCGAGCTACCTCGTCGACATAGCCTCGCTGGACGAGCGTGCGCAGAACACCGTCGACGTTGACGCCTCGAATCGCCGAAACCTGGGCCCGAGAAATGGGCTGCTTATACGCAACAATCGACAGCGTTTCAAGAGCCGCTCCCGACAAGCGAGCCGTCTGACCCTCGAGGGCGAAACGCTCGACGTAGGGAGCGCACACCGGATTCGTTTGGTAGCGCCAGCCACCAGCGACCTCAGCAAGCTGGAAGCCACGATTCTCGGCCGCGTAGCTGGCTGCCAACTCGTGGCAAAGGTGCACCACGACGTCGACGGGGAGCTCAACCATCTGGGCCAGCAGCTGCGAAGGCGCGGGGTCGGTTGATGACATGACGATGGCCTCGATCGCCATCGATGCTTCGGCAATGGCCTGCTCAGACGGCGGACCGGTCACGACGGGCTTGTCGACGTCGGTCTCGGGCTCGTCACTCATCTCGACACTGTCGGCCGAATCCGCATTGTCGGCCGCATCCGCATTGTCGGACGCTTCCACACCGTCGTGCTCTGCAACCTCAGCGACTGCGACCTCACCGGCTGCATCATCTGCCTCAACAGCAGCATCGTTCGCAGCGTCAGCGTCCGCAGCATCGTTCGACTCGTTGTCGTGTTCTTCTGACATGTTCCGCCTTCTCAGCCTTCGTACAGATCAGCGCCGGCCATCACGGCCTGGGCTTCGATGTCGCCGCCGATCCACTCGATGCGCAGATCGCCAAACGCCGT
>CALLGK010000126.1 GCA_938009905.1 uncultured Acidimicrobiales bacterium
GGCCGGGGAGGTCGCCGGTCGTGTGCGGGCGGAAGATGAGCTCGGCGATCTCGCGAGTGACAAGGGCCGGACGCTCGGTGATCTCTTGCCAGCCAAAGCGCAACACTCGCCATCCCGCTGCGGCGGCGCGCCGGTCGCGGGCCCGATCGTTCGACAGCGCAGTAGACGTGGAGTGCCAACGACGCCCGTCGAGCTCAACGATGAGCTGCCGCTTGGGCCACGCAACGTCGACGATGCCAGCGTCGCCCGTGTACCAAGGTGGGCGGTAGTGCGCCTCGAACTTCGGAAGGTGCGAGCGTCGAAAAAGGTCGAAGGCCTTTCGTTCGAGCATGGATGCTGCGATCGGTTCCTGGCTCAAGAGGTCAATGGCACTCTGTCGAACGACGGTGCTTCCCGGTCGACCTTGTCTGGCGAACCCCCGGACGCAGGCCAGAAATGACGCAGGGGTGATCCGACCCTCGATGATCGCCCACTCGAGTACGGGTTGAAACTGTCGACGGAAGAGAATCGGCGCCAGATCACACAGCGTCCGTTCAACAGACGTGGCCGGGAACCCATCGACTTGGCAGCAGTCTTCGGGTGGGAGCCACCGGGTCTGTCGGTGGTGCACGGCATCAAGCTCGACGCGCCGCTTGGTTCCGTGGGGAGCGACCACCGTCGGTGTCTGGGGTCGCCGGGTCGGCAAGCCGTGCAGCTTGGCCGCGTCGAGATCGGCCACGACGGCACCGGGGGTTGCCGTGACCGCGGCTCGGAGCCAACTCCGCGCTGTTGGTGCTCCGACCAGGTACACGCCGTAGGCCACCGGTTCGAGCAAGGCCTCGTGCCGTGCGCTGATGGCCCGAGCCGTGACGCCATTCTGCATCAGCGTGATTCTCGAGACGATGCCATCGTTCTCGGTGGCGAGCTTGACGATCAGCTCGTCGGTCTTTCGTGTCATCACATGTCTCCACAGTTGTCCTCATACGAGGCACCTGGAGGTGCGATGTCAGCCGAACGGCACTCTCATCCGAACGGCACTCTCATCCGAACGGAACTGGCCCAAACGGTACCGAGACCGGCAGATTTCTCCGGTTCTGGAGGCCATAGAGCACCAAAACGTGGTCTACGGCCTCCAGAACGGGGGAAGGGCGAGTTTGGCGAGGGGGGTTAGTTGGCGTGGAGGGACTCGTTGAGGCCCTTCCAGCTGGCTCCGTCGCGGGCCAACGCCTCAACCTCGCCGGTGAGCGAGTTGCGGCGGAACAGGAGGCCGGTTGCGCCCGAAAGATCACGACCCTTGCGAATCGACTTGTCTGGCATCGAAACCAGCGTGCCAGCCGTGACATAGAGCCCAGCCTCGACGATGCAGTTGTCACCAATCGAGATGCCGATGCCGGAGTTGGCGCCCAGGAGGCAGTCCTTGCCGATGCTGATCTGCTCAGTGCCGCCGCCGGAGAGCGTGCCCATGATCGACGCGCCGCCGCCCACATCGCTGCCTGCGTCCACAACGACGCCGGCCGAGATGCGTCCCTCAACCATCGACGAGCCGAGCGTGCCGGCATTGAAGTTGCAGAAGCCCTCGTGCATGACGGTGGTGCCTTCAGCGAGGTGGGCGCCTAGGCGAACTCGGTTGCCGTCTGCGATACGCACACCGCTCGGAATCACGTAGTCGAGCATCGGTGGAAACTTGTCGACGAGGCGAACCTCGACGTGCCGACCCTCGGCCTTCTTGGCCAGGCGAGTCAGCTCGAAATCAGCGACCTCGAACGGACCGAGGTTGGTCCACACCACATTGGTGAGCACGCCGAACACACCGTCCATGTTGATCGTGCCGGGCTGGAATGCTCGGTACGACAGCAGGTGCAAGCGCAGGTAGGCGTCGATGGCGTCGAGCGGCGAATCTGCCGCGTCGCCCAAGAACGCAACGACGAGTTGACGAGTGCCGCCGGCTGCGGGGGCCTTGGCGATTTCGAGCAGGCCACGCCACGCCGCCGCGTTTGGGTGCGGGATGTCGATCGCTTCAGCCGGAGCGATGATGGCGAGCGCCTCTTCGATCTGTGCTGGGGTGATGCGATACGAGGCAGTACCGCTCGCATGGCCCACAACCTTCGCCATCACGGCGGCGGTGTACAGGTGCTCGCCCGCGTTGACGTGGGGATACGACACGTCGAGCACATCGCCGGACGGGCCGATCGTGGCCACGCCTGCTGCGTATGCAGCCGGAGCGACGTATCCGTCGATCTCTGATTCGAGCTGCTCGCGAGCAGCCGAGATCTGATCGACCGACGTGTAGGGGGTGCTGGAAGGAGTTGCGTTGTCAGCGTTTGGCGCCATGGCCAGACGTTACCGTTCGGCTGACTCGATCCAGTCCAACTCGGCGTCGTTGACCGCAGGCGACATCGTCTCGATCCACTCCTGCACTTGGCGGAACAGCCACACCGTGATGAGGCCAATGGGGAACGACGCAATCAAATCGATCGGCCAGTGACGACCGAGCACAAGCCGAGTCAGCGCTTCAACCACACCAAGCCCAATCGCCAGCTGCCAGACGAGCCGGTCAGACTTCGCCGACCGGACAAGGCAAGCGGAGGCGATGATTCCGGCCAGAACAACAACTCGAGCGACTCCTCCGGAGTAGTACGGACCGGCGGCTCCGATGATCCGATCATCCACAGGAATGACGCCGTCAACCACGCTGATCGTGATCTTCTGCAGAACATGGGTGGCCAACAGGGTGGCAACAATCAAGATCGGCACGGCGATCTTGCGGCGCTGCAGCCACACGGCAAACGCGCCGCCGAGCGCCATGCCGTAGTTCACTGGGATCGACCCGAGCTGCGTCAGAAACTCTGAGGCCGGGATCGAACCGGGAATCGCTTGCAGCACGCTGACGGACGCTCGATAGACCGCAGCGTCAACTTCTTTCACTGGATCGAGCAGGCTGAAGAAGCCAAGAGCGAGGGTTCCGACCACGAGCGCGACAGCTGCACCAACGACAGCGATCACGTTTGGTCGGCCCATCGGTCCATTTTGGGTGACGGGAGGTCGCTTGTCGTGAGTCATTCCCCCGTGGTCGGTTCTACGAGGCCCAGTTGCGTCCCCGGAGGGGAGCGGGGTGGGCTGAGAGGGAAGGGTGTCGGACATTGGTCGAGGAAGGGTCACACGAGGGCAGGCCAGCCCGCTAAGTTGAGCGAGTGACATTACCGCTGTTCAGTACGTCGGACGATCCCGGTCCCTCCTTTACTGGCCTGCTGACCCGGCTTGAGCTCGATCCGAGCTACCAGGTCGAGCAAGCCCTTGCAGAGGCGGCCACGATGACTTCTCGGAGCCCCGAGTTCGAGATCACGCATGGCACAACCGTTGTTGCATCTCGCTACGACGGTGGCGTGATCATCGCCGGTGACCGCCGAGCCACCGCTGGCAACCTCATCAGCCACCGCACGATGCAAAAGGTGTTCCCCGCCGACCGTTGGTCCGGCGTGGCTATTGCCGGTGCCGCAGGGCCAGCCATCGAGATGGTGAAGCTCTTTCAGCTTCAGCTCGAGCACTACGAAAAGGTCGAGGGCCACACGCTTTCACTCGAAGGCAAGGCCAATCAACTGTCGATGATGGTGCGCAACCACTTGCCCGCCGCGATGCAGGGCATGGCGGTTGTGCCGCTCTTCGCTGGGTTCGACCGGCGTCGAGATCGGGGCCGACTCTTTGCCTACGACGTCACCGGCGGCCGCTACGAAGAAGAAGACTACGTAGCCTCAGGCTCTGGCAGCCTGCACGCTCGCACCGTCATCAAGCTCGGCAAGGCCGGCGACCTTAATCGTGACGACACGATCAACCTGCTCATCCGCTCGCTGTTCATCGCGGCAGACGACGACTCCGCAACGGGCGGTCCGGACTCGATGCGAGGCATCTATCCGATCATCGCCACCATCGATGCCGACGGGTATCAAGACCTCGAAGAGCCAGACATCGCCGAGCGCTTTGCTTCGATTGTTTCTGAGTACGTCGACAACGACGGGACCAATCCCGAGATCACCACTGGAGGTGGTTCGGTATGAACATGCCGTACTACGTCGCCCCCGAACAGATGATGAAGGATCGGGCCGACTACGCACAGAAGGGCATCGCCCGAGGTCGCAGCCTGGTCGCCGTCGAGTTCGACGAAGGCATCCTGTTGGTCGCCGAGAATCCCTCGCGCAACTTGCGCAAGATCTCCGAGATCTACGATCGCATCGCCTTTGCCGGTGTCGGTCGCTACAACGAATACGACCAGCTCCGTATCGCTGGCATCCGCCATGCCGACACCAAGGGCTACACCTACAGCCGCGACGACGTCGACTCTCAAGCATTGGCGAATCAGTACGCGCAGATGCTGGGCCAGATCTTCACGAACGAGATGAAGCCGCTCGAGGTCGAGATCCTCGTGGCCTCTGTCGGGTGGGAACCAGAAGGCGATCGCCTGTTCCACATCCGCTACGACGGGTCAGTCACTGACGAAGACGGCTTCGCAGCCCTTGGCGGAGACGCCGAGGCCATTCGTGGCCGCCTGGCCGAAGCCAATCTCGACGGGCTCGACATCGGCGGCGCACTCAAGGCAGCCGAAACTGCGCTTTCGGGTCCGGAGCGTTCGCTCGGGGCGGAAGAGCTCGAAGTGGCCGTGCTTGATCGACCCGGATCAGGTCGTCGTTTCCGACGGCTCGACAACGACGAGATCTCTGGATTGCTGAGCTGAGCATGCGCTTGGCGACGCTCATCTCAGGCGTCGAGCACGGACAACCTTGATCTACATCGTCATCGCGATCGTGGTGCTTGCAGCCGCGTTCTTCGTCGTGCTCGCACTGCCGCGACTCATTGGCACTGACGAGCCCGAGCTCATCGTGTCTGGGCCGGGAGTCGGTCTTCGGGAGACGCATCACAGCGACCTGGCCGACATCATGGTCATCAATCAGTCGGCGGCGCGCCAGCCTCTCTCGCCCAAGGAAGATCAGATCCAGCTCGGGGTTGTGCACCTCGCTAGCGGACGGCTTGTAGGCGTCATCACGTTCCGTCCTGTTGACCGGGAACACGACCCACTCCCGGGCTTGGAGTTCGAGATCACGCTTCGCGATGAGGCGATCGGCAAGGGCGTCGGTCGAGAGGCCACGGCCCTGTCGATTGGGTGGATGCTTGACTCGGGGTGCCGCCGTGTCATCGCCGGCTGCTCAACAGCGAACCTGGCAATGCGGTCAATTCTCCAAAAGCTCGCTGGTGAGCCGTACTACGAGGGGCCGCTGATGCTCGCTGACGGCCAGCAGGTCGCTTCTGTCTGGTTCGCCTTCAACGACGAAGCGGTACCCGAGGCGACTTAACCAAGGCGCAGAACGCGTCGATGTTCGGTCATGAACGTGATCGACGCCCTCGTATGGGTCGTGGTTGTCACCGCCATTGCCTGGGGCGGGCTATGGGTTCTCGCGCTCTCGGCACGTTCACCGAGTCGACTGGTCGCAGCCGGTGAGCTGATCGGACTGCGCCGCGTGGACTCCGGCGATCTTCTGGAACTCAAAGCCATCGAATCGGAGACCAATCTGCGGATCAACGGGCTGCTCGGCGCTGACGGATCGGTGATGCGACTTGACCACGACACACCTGGCGTCTCCGGGTTCGGCATCGTCACCATCGAGACTGATGTGGTGATCGGAACCGTCACCTTCTCGGAGGCCCAACGAGCACACGATCCGATTCCGGCGCTCGAGTTCGGCATTCTGCTTCGAGACGATGTGAAAGGTCAGGGCATCGGCACAGAAGCCACGAGTTTGGCCATTCGCCATGTGTTGGAGACCGGGGCGGAGAGGATCGTTGCCGGCTGTTCGATCGACAATACGCCGATGCGCATCATTCTCGAGAAGCTTGCCGGCGCCCCGTATCACCGGGGGCCACTGACGTTGCCCAACGGCGACGAGGTCACGGCGGTCTGGTTTGCGTTCGCCGATACCAGTCGCCTCACGCTCGGGGCCGAGGCGGAGTCTGAGGTCGACTCCGGCTAAGTTGAGCGGGTGCAACAGCGACGGATCTACGGCATCGAGACCGAATACGGCGTTACCTGCACCTTGCGCGGTCAGCGGCGGCTGAGCCCCGATGAGGTTGCCCGGTATCTGTTCCGTCGGGTGGTGTCGTGGGGTCGCTCATCAAACGTGTTCCTGGTGAACGGCGCCCGTCTGTATCTCGACGTCGGCAGCCATCCCGAATACGCCACTGCCGAATGCGATTCGATCGGTGAAGTAGTCGTGCACGACAAGGCGGGGGAGCGAATCCTCGAGCAGCTGCTCGACTCAGCAGAAGAGCGGCTCCGCGATGAGGGCATCCGCGGCACGATCCACCTCTTCAAGAACAACACAGACTCAGCCGGCAATAGCTACGGCTGCCACGAGAACTACCTCACCTCTCGCAACGACGACCTGGCCCACTACTCCGAGATCCTCATTCCGTTCTTGGTGAGCCGTCAGATCTATGCCGGTGCCGGCAAGGTGCTGCAGACGGCCCGGGGCGCGATGTTCTCGGTCAGCCAGCGAGCAGAACACATCTGGGAAGGCGTGTCGTCTGCGACCACACGCAGCCGACCGATCATCAACACCCGAGACGAACCACACGCCGACGCTGAGCACTTCCGGCGGTTGCATGTGATCGTCGGCGACTCAAACATGAGCGAGTACACGACCTACCTCAAGGTCGGCGCGATGGCCATTCTCCTCCGGATGGTCGAAGACCCATCGTGTGTGCTGCGAGACATGACGCTCGAGAATCCGATTCGTGCGATCCGAGAGATCAGCCACGACCTCGGCATGAAGCGCAAGGTTCGCTTGGCCAATGGCCGCGAAGCCTCTGCTCTCGACATCCAGTCTGAGTACCTCACCAGAGCGTTGCGCTACGCCGACACCAAGGGTCTGCCAGACGACGAGCTGAAGGCGCTCCACATGTGGGAGCACGTCATGACCCACCTCGAGCAAGATCCGTTCAAGCTCGACCGTGAGCTCGACTGGGTCATCAAGCACAACCTCATCGAGGCGTACCGCGAAAAGCACGATCTGCCGCTCAGCCACGCTCGGGTTCAACTGCTCGATCTTCAATATCACGACGTTCGTCGAGACCAAGGCCTGTTCTACAAGCTCCAAGATCGCGACATGATCGAGCGGACGCTGACCGACGAACAGATGCACGCCGCCGTCGAGACACCACCTCAGACCACGCGCGCCAAGCTGCGAGGCGAGTTCATTCAGCGGGCCAAGGAGCGCAAGCGCGATTACACCGTCGACTGGGTGCACCTGAAGCTCAACGACCAAGCGCAGCGCACGGTGTTGTGTAAGGACCCCTTCCGCTACGAAGACGAACGGGTCGCGAAGCTCATCGAGAGTCTGTAAGTCTCGCAATGTCAACCAACAAGCTCGAACGATTGCTGAAGCTCATCGCCGTGCTGCTCGATACGTCGATGCCGCTTACGGCTGAAGACCTGCGGGGGAGCGTCGAGGGTTACCCAGAGAACGACGCCTCGTTTCACCGAGCCTTTGAACGCGACAAAGACGAGATCCGCGAGATGGGGATTCCGCTTCGAGTCGAGCGTGTTCCGGCCACGGACCCGCCGCTCGACGGCTATCGCATTCCGCCCGAGGAGTACTACCTCGCCGATCCGGGGCTCACGCCAGACGAACTCGCGGCCCTGCACCTGGCTGCGATGGCCGTTCGGCTCGATCCGGGAGACGGGCCTCAAGCTGCCGCGGCCGATCAAGAAGCGCTGTGGAAGCTCGGTGGTCAGGACGAGATCTTTGCTGATGAGATCGATCAGGTAGCCAGCGTTCCTGTCGATCCTCGGCTGAGCCGGATCTTCTCTGCCATCACCAACGGACAGCCGATCTCCTTCCTCTACCGAGACGAAGAGCGCGAAATCGAACCGGGCAGACTCGACTTTCAGCGAGGCCGCTGGTATCTCACGGGCTTCGATCGTGGGCGCGAAGGCGAACGCAACTTTCGACTCGACCGAATCGACGGCGATGTGCGTCTCGTTGGTGACCCAGGAACCGCTCGACGTCGCACCTCAGCACCCGGAACTCGGGTTGAGAGCTGGGAAATGGGCGACGAAGAACCCATTGAGATCACCGTCAGGATCGATGCGCAACGGGCCGCGTGGGCTCGACGTCGCCTCACCAATGTGGTGGTCGAGCGTGAGCTCGACGACGGAGCAATCGACGTGACCTTGGCCGTTCGCAACGAAGAGGCCTTTCGCTCGTTCGTCCTCGATTTCCTCGAGCACGCAGAAGTGCTCGGTCCGCCAGACGTGCGAGATCGGACCATTGCCTGGCTCGAGTCGGTGGCCTGACATGGCGAGACTCACCGCAGCAGATCGCATCAGACGCGTGTTGGCGATCGTCCCTTGGATCGTGTCCAACCCCGGCGTCGAGATCGCCGAAGTGGCCCGTCGCTTCGGGCTCGACCAAGACGACCTTGTCGATGACCTCAACGTGGTGTGGATGGTCGGTATCCCGCCGTACACGCCGGACGCGCTGGTCGAAGTCACGATCGAAGACGGGCGAGTGTGGATTCACTACGCCGACTTCTTCTCACGGCCACTGCGACTCACTCCCGATCAAGGTCTGGCCTTGTTGGCATCAACCGATGGGCTGCTCTCTGTACCGGGGACCGACCCGGAAGGACCGCTGGTGCGGGCTCTCGACAAGCTGCGAGCCACGCTCGGCGGCGATGGCGAGCAAATCGTCGATGTCGACCTCGGGTCGGCTGATCCGGCGATCCTCGCCACCATGCGAGAGAACGCAGCCAACAAGACGGAAGTAGAGATCGACTACTTCTCGTTCAACCGCGACACGCACACCACCCGTCGCATTGCCCCGTGGCGAGTCGTGGCCCAAGAAGGGGCCTGGTACGTGGAGGCGTGGTGCCATCTGGCCGAAGCCGAGCGTCTCTTCCGCGTTGACCGGGTGGAAGCCGCCCGACCGACCGGTGATGCAACAAGCCACATGCCCGAGGGCGATGCAGGCGAGTCCAGCACGTTCTCACCGAGCTCGAATGCGCCCCGAGTGACACTTGACCTCACGCCTGAAGCTTCGTGGGTGGCCGAGACCTATCCGTGCGAGCGGATCTCCGTCAGCGGCGATGGCAGCCAGCGCATTTCTCTCGCCGTGTCAGCGAAACCTTGGCTCGAACGACTGCTCGTACGGCTCGGACCGCGGGCCTCCGTTGTTGATGGTGAGATCGACGGTACTCCGGCTGCTGAGGTGGGTGAAGAGGCCGCGCGGCGCATTCTGAGCCGCTACAGCGGTTAGTCTCGCCCCTCATGCCTGAAACCGGTGGCGACGACGATTGGATCAGCGAGGCCCTCGCCGAGGGGCTCTTTGAGCGCGTCGACGCGCCTCCGCCAACGCATCGTGAACAACCTCCAACGGTTGCTCCAGAGGCTCTCGCTCCGGCAACGGTTCCCACAACAACTCCACCGGTGACCGTTCCGACGCCTCATCGACCTGCTGACGCGGCCGATGTGACTGATGTGGCTCCCGAACGTACTCCGACCAGCCCCGTTGCTGTCTTCGACCAAGACATCGAGCGGCCTGACGCTGAGTTCGGCCTGCAGGCCAGCCAC
>CALLGK010000127.1 GCA_938009905.1 uncultured Acidimicrobiales bacterium
ATCATCGAAAGGCCTCCGGCATCGGACGGCACCTGGCGTTCGAGCATCTCTGCTCCGCTGGACGCAATACGTCGTGTTTCGCTGGCCTGTTTCCGACGACGATCCGTTGCCCGATTGCGGGCGGCCGTCATTAACCAACCACCTGGGTTTGCAGGCACTCCGTCTCGTGGCCAGGTTCTGGCCGCGTCCACCAGTGCGTCTTGAACGGCGTCGTCCGCGAGGTCTAGGTCACCGAACCGACTGGCGAGGACAGACAACACTCTGGGTCCGTCGTCTCTCGCCAGTCGAGTCAGCTCAGCATCAAACATCAACAGGTGGAGTTCAGCCGTGGTCGGCGTCTGGACGGAACGCGATGGGCCGGATCTCGAGCGAGCCGGTACCAATGGGCATCGCAGCAGCCAGTTCGATGGCTTCGTCGAGATCCTTGGCCGAAATCACGTAGAACCCTCCAAGTTGCTCCTTGGTTTCCGCAAATGGCCCGTCGGTCGTGCCCGTCTTGGCTCCATCGGCCATGACGACCACGGTCGCCGTGTCTGACGGGGCGAGTGACGCACCACCAACCCAGTGTCCACCGTCGATGAGCTTCTGGTTGTAGGCCATCCAAGCACCCATCATTTCCTGGAACTCAGGGGACCCAGGGGCCGGTCCGTCATCAGATTCAACGGTGTAGTTGGTGATCATGTATTCCATGGCATTCATCCTCTCAGGTTGTGGCGGGCCGTTCCCGCTCACGGTCTGATGACGAAGGCCACGACACAATTCGACAGAACTTCTGAGATTTTCTTTTTCTGAACGTTTGTCGTCAGCTCACCCATCGGGAGGCTCCTGCGACGACCGTCGCCGTGTCTTGCGCACCGGACACAACTCCGCTCGCAATGGCGGCGTCGATCACCGCGGTGAGTCCAACGCAGCGTGGCGCTGCACCGGCTAGAGCGAGTTCGATCTCACGGGCAACTTCGTCTCGACCTGGGAGTTCGCTATGGGCACCTGAAGCCTCAGATTCCGATATCGGCACGACCGTGTTTGTGGCCCCATCCCACACGGCCTTGTTCGCCGGAACGATGAGATCGGTTGAACCGGCAATCGCCACCACCACGACCCCTTCAGGAGGTGCGCCAGGAGGGCCGAGCGAGTCAGATCCGGCCTCGGCGACTTGTGCCACCGCGAGTGCATCAACTGCGCCGTTCGCGTAGCCGTCCGCCACATCGCCAATGGCTGAACCTTCAACCACGACCGCCGTCCCGGCAATGTCAGCACCGCCATGCGGCGATCCAATCGTGACAACCACCGATGGCATCGGGCCGCCTCGCTCAGCCAAGATCTCGAGCGCCAATCGAGTCACCACTCCGCCCAGGCTGTGGGCGGCGATGTCGATGGGTTCACCGGGACGAGCAGCGGCAGTGGCCTCAATCAAGTCAGCGAGATGCTCGGCTGACACCCGCACGTCTTGATGCGTATCCGCCGCAGAGAAGTCGGTTGCGGCAATACCTTCGATCGCCGCCTTGCCTCCCCCGCCAAATGACTCAGTTGCACAGCCACCGGCATAGCTGAATGGAACGACGTCCTCGCTGTCGTAGCCCAAGGCGTCTGTATCAAGGTCACCAATCGAGGCATCGCCAGAGCTCGATCCCAACCCACTTACTTGTATGAGCACCCGCTCACTCGGGGCCGCTACCCCTGGAGGCAGGGCAACAGCTGTGCCATCCGCAGTGCAATCGTGGTGATACCACGCTTGCGCAACGTCGCCCATCTCGAGCAGTTGGTTGGTGAGTTGCAGATCGCTCGCCGCGCTGCCGACAACAACCAACCGGTTCCACTCGTCGGCCCACCACGGTTTGTCTGCGCCCGCCACCGTTGGCAGTGGACCCTCGATCAGCCGAAGCTGCACCTCATACCCGGCAAACAACAATGCCGGATCGACGTACTCGTCTCCCAAGCGAGCCGTGAGATGAAAGCCCGGACCCGCCGAACCCAGCACCTGCCCCTGCCCCACCGACTGACCGCGAACAACGCTGATCGACTCAACGAACGCATACGTCGACCGCAATCCAGACCCATGATCAACGGTGATGTGCCTGGCTGATCCAACTCGGCCGGCGAACACAACACGACCGTCGTCGACCGCCCAGATCTTCTGACCAGGCGATGCCCCGTATTCGAGGCCGCGGTTTCCTGATCCATACCGCGAAGCTGGCGGTCGAAATGGATCAATGACCGGCGCGTCAATCGGTGGGACCCAAGGCCCCTCGCTCGCGGCCACCGGCCCAGCGAGCACCGCACTCAGTCCAGCAACGAGAACAACGGCTGCGGCGCTGCAACGCAGCGCCAACAGCCGTCCACCTCGGAGAAACATGGCAACCCCCAACCATCAAAGAACGTCTGACGTTCGGGGGAAGTTGAACTTGGTCACGACGTCGCAAGCGACGTCTGAAGCGCTGACCTACTCGATCAGACCGCTTCGCGCTCTGTGCTTGTCAGACCGCTTCGCGCTCTCTGCTAACTAGACCGCTTCGCGCTCTTGGGCCTGAAGCCTTGAGCGCAGCTGGAGCACCGCTTTGGTGTGAATCTGACACACCCGGCTCTCCGTCACACCGAGAACGTTACCGATCTCGGCCAACGTGAGATTCTCGTAGTAATAGAGCGTGAGCACGATCTTGGCTCGCTCGCTCATGCGGTTGATGGCTTCCGCCAACATCTGCCGCATCTCGACCCGCTCATACATACCGCCAGGACCGTCGTGTCGGTCAGCAAGCGTGTCGCCGAGCGTCAGGCTTTCACTGCCGCCGCCGAAGCTGAGCATCTCGTCGAGAGCCACGATGCCAAGGGAGCTGATCTGGTTGTAAATACCCAGCAGCTGATCCATGGTCATGTCGAGTTCTTCGGCGATCTCCTCGTCGGTCGGGGCTCTATGGAGCACCGACTCGAGCTTGGTCATCGCCCGCTCAACCGACTTGGCCTTCGCTCGGACCGATCGGGGTACCCAGTCGATCGAGCGAAGCTCGTCGAGCACAGCACCCTTGATGCGAGAGATCGCATAGGTCTCAAACTTGAAGCCACGCTCTGGATCGAACTTGGTGATCGCATCGATCAGTCCGAACATCCCGTAACTGACAAGGTCAGCCTGGTCGACGTTTTGAGGGAGACCGGATGCGATCCGCCCCGCCACGTACTTGACCAACGGTGCGTAGTACACGATCAGCTGATCGCGGTCTTCCTGCGTTGGGTTGTTTTTGTAGCGCGTCCAGACCTCATCAAGGTCTGCCGCATTGTCTATATCTGTCACTGTTCCCGCCAAGGAGTGAGTTCCGCCAAATGGATGTTCGGAACGCTCCGGGACAGTGCCCGGTTCGATCCTTACCCACTCTCCGTCGGTCCTTCGCCACGCAAAGTGAGAAGTTCGGGAGATTTGTTTGGCGGAATCCTCAGCGGGATCCGAATGGTCTACAGATGGACTGGCAGGAAAAGCAGCTGGAACAGCTGGATCGAGGGGTGTTTCCTCGATCCGGACGTAGCGACTCTGGGTGGTTTCACCTTGGTCACTGTCTGGAGTTTTCGGGCCTTCACGGAAGCCAAGGGCCTCCAGATAGCGGGCACGAACATCGACAGACACGGCTGCCAAATGTAGCGGCCACAGCACGGACGGTGGGGATGGTGCGCCAGTTGCCATGGTCTAGGCGAGCCGGACTCGGCTGCCCTCAATGACAACCAGATCGTCGAGCGAGAGCTGCTGAGCGAGAGCGAGCACCTCGCCTACTGGCTGCTGGGTGACCGCTGCGAGCGTGTCGAAGGTTTGGGAACCAGCGGCCAGCTCGCTCAGCATGCGCCTCGCCGCCGGGCGTTGTGGAGCTGCGCTTGTGATATCGACTCCGTCGCTCAATGGCGTGTCGACTGATACGGCAAAGCCCAAGAGCTCGAGCACGTCTGCTCCGTGTCTGACCGGAGTGGCGCCGTCCATCAGCAGCGCATTTGATCCTTCGGATGCCGCACTGAGCACCGAGCCCGGCACCGCAAGCACCGAGATGCCCCGCTCGATGGCTTCGTCGACCGTGCTGAGCGCGCCACCCTTGGCGTGGCTCTCGATCACCACCACAAGATCGGCCAAGGCCGCAATGATCCGATTGCGGGCCGGGAATCGCCAGCGAGCTGGCGCCGTGCCAGGCGGTGCTTCAGACACAAGCAAGCCTTGCTCGGCAACATCCGCCCATAGGGCTGCGTGCCGTTTGGGGTAGACGACGTCAAGCCCGGTCGCGACAACGCCCACCACCCGGGCGGGTGCGTCGGGAGGGGTGCCAGCCAACGCCCCCGTGTGAGCCGCCCCGTCGATGCCGAGCGCCAGGCCGCTCACCACCGACACACCGGCGGCGGCGAGTGCGCTGGCCATCTCGGTCGCAACTCGACGACCGAGCGAGGTGCATCGGCGAGTGCCAACGATGGCGACCGCCGGACGAGAAGCCAGCAGCTCAAGGTTCCCCTGGCAAAACAACAACAGCGGAGGTTCTGGATCGTCGGCGAACGGCCACGCCGGGTGTGCTGGGGTCATGATCGAGCCGGGACCTCGAGTGAGCCGGTCGCTCAGCTCGTCATCAGAGTGGTCGTCGATTGCCTCGAACCACCGTGTCTTGACGTGGTCGGTGAGACCCCTCGGCGGATTGGCGGCGACTGCTGGCATTCTCCGCGCCCGCAAGCCGTCGACGGCATCAACAGCTGAACCGCCCGATACGAGCCAACGAAGGCGAGCGGGACCCATCTCGGGGAGCCAAAGCAATCGAACCGTTGCCAAGACCTCAGGGCTGAGCGCTTCGTTCATGCCGCGCCCCGCATTCCCTGAAGCGGCTTCGACCGCATGGCCAAGGCTCGAGCGATCGCATCGGCGCTGATGGACGAACCGCCGCCGTCGAGATCAACGATCGTTCTCGCCACCGTGCGAACCCGGCGCAACCCTCGACCGGTGAGCTCGCCCTTCTTCAGAACCTTCTCGAGCAGATCTTCAGCTGCCGGCTCTAGCGGCGCCACGCGATCGAGCGCGTTGTCTGGCACGTCTGCGTTCGAGCGAAACCCGCGTTGCACCGACAGTTCGCGGGCTTGAGAAACACGATGTCGCACCACCTCGCTCGACTCTTCTGGCGGGCCAGCCAGAAGCAACGACGGGTCGGGCGGTGAAACATCGACTCGCAGATCGAAGCGGTCGAGTAGCGGGGCCGACAGGCGACGTGCGTATCGGTCGATGGCGGCAGCCGAACATCGACACAGCCCATCGTCGCCGCCGCCCAGTCCACACGGACACGGGTTCATCGCGCCAACCAGCTGAAAGCGAGCCGGAAGCGTGACCGATCCGGATGCTCTGGTCACACGCACGACGCCGTCTTCGGCCGGTTGCCGCAACGAGTCGAGCACCTTGACCGGAAACTCGCCCATCTCGTCCAGGAACAACACGCCGCCATGGGCACAGCTGGCTTCGCCAGGCCGAATCACCGGTGATCCGCCACCGATCATGCCAACTTCAGAGATGCCGTGATGGGGCGCTCGATACGGGGGAATTCGCACAAGACCCCCATCGGGAACGGTCAGACCAGAGACCGAATGCACGCGGGTGCACAGCAGCGCGTCTTCGGCGTTCAGCGGCGGCAACAAGCTGGCCAGACGATTGGCCAGCATCGTCTTGCCACCGCCGGGCGGCCCGACCATGAGCAGGTGATGGCCGCCGGCTGCCGCCAACTCGAGCGCATAGCGAGCCAGAGGCTGACCACGCACATCGGCCAAATCGGCGGGCGGTCGGACGATGTCGGAGTCTGGTGGCGGCTCGGAATAGGAAGGGCGAAGGCCAACCCCGCTCAGCCAGTCGAAGACCTCTCGAAGATTGGCGGCCGCTCGCACCGATTCGGGGCGGACAACAGCGGCTTCAACAGCTCCAACGATGGGCACGATGAGCTCGTCA
>CALLGK010000128.1 GCA_938009905.1 uncultured Acidimicrobiales bacterium
TGAGTCGCTCAACGATGCGCGACCCAAGGCGTTCAACGGAGAACCCAATAATGCAGAATCCCATTGATCCAGCACGCATGCTGGGGCGGAAATCAACGGTCCACACCAACGATGGCCTCATCGCAGGCACCATCGTCACCGCAGGCCCCAAGGGCCTCACGCTGGCCGTGCCCAGCGTCGACGGGCACCAGGCTCGCCAGCTCGTGAGCGTCGCAGCAAGCGACGTCGTCACGATTCGCACCAACTAACGAGGCGCTCTACACGCGTCCCACGCAACCTGCGTGCACCAAACCGTGCACAGCTGTTCCCATGCACGGACGTACGCGGGTGTTCTGAAGTTGCGTGCACCAAACCGTGTCCAGCTGTTCTCGTGCACGCATGTTCCCAGACACGCATCTACGCGGTCGGGCTGACCTTGCGTGCGCCAAACCGTGTCCAGCTGTTCTCATGCACGCACGTTCCTGTGCACGCACGTTCCTGCGCACGCACGTACGCGGGTGTTCTGAAGTTGCGTGCACCAAACCGTGTCCAGCTGTTCTCGTGCACGCATGTTCGGCTGCACGCATGTACGTGAGGAGCGGCTTTGTAGGACGGCGGAGTTAGGACGCGTCGAAGTCGGGCCAGTCGAAGGCCGGGTCGAGCTCGTCGGAGCGTTCTGACTTGCGTTCTTCCGCCAGCATCTTTGACGCCATCAGGCCGGCGATGGCACCGAAGAGGTGTCCCTCCCACGAGATACCCGTGCGAGGCACGATGCCGACGATGATGCCCGAGTACATCAAGATGGCAACGAGCGCGGCGGCGGCCGTTGCCGGCTTGCGTTCAAAGATTGCCGCGCCGATCAGTGCGCCGAAGTAACCGAACACCACACCGCTTGCGCCGATGTGGTTGCCGCCTCGTGCGAACAGCCACGTGAGGACGCCACCCACCACCACGACGATGATCGTGACGGCCAGCCATCTGCGCAGCCCCCGAATGGCAACCAGACCACCAAGCACGGCAAAGGGCACCGAGTTCGACGCGATGTGCGCCCAGTCGGAATGCAGCCATGGCGCCCAAAGGATGCCGTCGAGTCCGTCAGAGCGACGGGGATGGATACCGCCCTTCTGGAACCAATTGTTGGTGATGAAGGTGTCAACGAACTCGATCGCCCACATCAGCGCAAGCGCGCCAGCAATGAGCACGAAGGCGTTGAAGTGCCAAGGCCGCTCCGGCGGAGCTGGTCGGGCCGACCGCTCCGCCCACTGAGAGGTCATCACAGACCTCGCTTGCTCAGGATGGGCGTTCTCCGAAGTCGGGAGACTCGGTACGAGTGCGCTTGACCTCCCAGAAGCCAGGCACGGTCGCCATGTCGACGAAGGCGTCCCACATCCGAAGCGATTGCTCCTTCGTAGGAACTCGAGTGATCACGGGGCCAAACAGGGCAACGCGGTCACCATCGTCGTTGTCGAGCGCGATGATCGGTGTGCCCACGTCGTCACCGGTGAGGGCAAGGCCCGCGTCCATACGAGTGGCGATCTCGTCGTCCCACTTCTCGTCGTCGAACGCTGCTGCATGCGACGCGTCGATACCGATGGACGTGAGCGCTTCGGCAATGTCGAACTCGCGATCCTTGTCGTGGTGGATGCGCGTCCCGAACTCCCAATACACCTTGAAGAAGCCGTCGTTGCCGTCTGCGGCTCGGACGGACTCCATCACCCGCAACATGTTGTGGGTGCGCTGCACCGGCCCGAAATAGGTCGAGTCGGGATCTGGGTTGTTCTTGCGCAGCAAGCTGATCGGCTGCCACGTGACTTCGAGATCACGCTCTGGTGCTACAACGTCGACGACCCAACGGGCCGTCACCCAGCACCACGGTCAAATGGGGTCAACCCAGAAGTCAATAGCTCGAGATTTAGTCATGCCTCGACCCTAGCCCGTTGCCGTCATCGCAAAGCCGCACGCAATCGATATCTGGCGCTTCCCGTGCAGGGCTACCAGACTGCGGAGATGGCCGATGCGCACAACGATTCGTCCCGCTTTCTCGATGGCATCCGGGTGCTTGATTTCACGCAGTACCTGGCGGGACCATCGGCCACCCGACTGATGGCCGAGCTAGGGGCGGAGATCATCAAGGTCGAGCAGCCGCCATACGGCGATCCGATGCGAGCCCAGTCGCCCCGTAAGAACCGTCGATCCGGTTCGTTCGTGCAGCAGAACCGAGGCAAGCAAAGCCTCTGTGTCGACCTGCGAAGCGAAGCTGGCATCGATCTGCTCTACAAGCTGATGCCAACGATCGACGTGGTTGTCGAGAACTTCACCCCCGGAGTCATGGCTCGTCGTGGCCTCGACTACGACACGCTCACCACGTTCCGCCCAGACCTCATCATGGCGTCGGTGTCTGGATTCGGTCAGGACGGACCACTTGCAAGCCGGTCGAGCTTCGACTTCATCGCCCAGGCCTACTCCGGTTTGATGCACGTGACCGGCGAACCAGACGGGCCACCAATGTTTGTTGGCACCGGTCTCGGCGACACCGTTGCCGGCGTTCACGCGTTTGCCGGCATCGGCTTCGCCCTCTTCAGCCGTTCCCGCACCGGCAAGGGCACCCACATTGATGTCTCAATGGTCGACGCGCTCTTCCACGCTCACGAGAACAACGTGCAGGCGCACTCGATTACCGAAGGTGAGTACATCCCTCGCCGCGAGGGACGCCACTACGGACCGGTCGCACCAGCTGGCTCGTTCAAGGGACCGGACGGATGGATTGTGTTGCTCTGCGGCGTCAACCAGATCGCGAGTCTGTGGCCAGCCATCGACCAGCCGCAGCTCGCTGACGATCCACGGTTTGCGACAAACGAGACCCGAGTCGAACATCGAGACGCCCTCACCAAAATCATCGAAGACTGGATGGCAGGGTTCGACAGCGACGAGGCCGTGCTGGCCCATCTGGCCGAACACCGAGTGCCGAGCGGGCCGGTATTGAGCCCGGCAGATGCGATCAACCACGCGTACTACGTCGAACGAGGCATGGTGCGAGAGATCTCTGATCGCCTCATCGGCAACTTCGCGATCCCGGGATTCCCGATCGCGTTCGACGGCACTCGTCCCAATCTCAACGCTCCCGCTCCTGATCTTGGGGAACACAACGAGCAGATCGTTGGTTCGCTAGGAGTCGAGGGTGATGCCATCGCCAGCCTGGTTGATGACGGCGTTCTGTTCTCGAAGCCTCGCTAGCCCCGCAACCTGAAACACCTCTCGCCCCGAACCACCTCTGACCCGAAAGTGCACTGTGTCTGACTCTTCCGCCGCCCCTGTTCGTGACCTTCCGCCAGAACTGCCAAACGCCGACATCTGGTTCTACTGGGATCCGGTGTGTCCGTTTGCCTGGATCACGAGCCTGTGGCTGCGCAAGGTGCAAGCCCAGAAGGACTACACCATCGACTGGCGGTTCATCTCACTACGCCAGCTCAACGCCCACATCGACTACGACACCCACTTCCCGCCGGAATACGAAGCAGGGCACACGGCGGGGTTGCGCATGCTGCGCATGGCCGCAGCTGTCCGCCAAGAGGAAGGCCGCGACTCGATGAGCAGCCTTTACCCGGCGCTGGGTCACTCGATCTTCGATGTCGAACAATCAGACGACCAGCTGGCCCAACGGTCTGCCCTCGGCACTCCCGACCACGTGGTGCCCATTCTCACCGAGCTCGGACTGTCGACTGACTATGCCGATGCGCTGACCGACACCTCGTTTGACCCCATCGTGCAAGCCGAGACAGATGAAGCGCTGTCAAAGACGGGCAAGGATGTCGGCACACCGATCATTGCCCACAACCCACCAGATGGCCTGGCGTTCTTCGGACCCGTCATCAGTCGGGTTCCGAGCGACGAAGATGCTGTTCCACTGTGGGACTCAGTGATCACGCTCGCCGGATTCTCGGGCTTTGCTGAGCTCAAGCGAAGCCTTCGCGAGCGTCCTCAGCTGAAGCTGTTTGGGGTCGACGAGAATGCCGCCGGGGTTGAAGAGGACTGGCACGGCGGTTCCCGCCGCCAGAAGAAGTAGCGATTGCGAGCAACGCGACTCCTAGGTCGCCTCAACCGGGTTCGCTTCAGTAGTGGTTGGCTCGCCCGGCGTTGATTGGTTCACCACGATCATGGCCAAGGCTCCAAGCACCAACGCCATCGGCACAACCTGACCGAGCGACAGCGCCTCATCAAGGGCGGCCCACGCAATCAACGATGACGCGACCGGAATCAGCAGCGTGAACGTTGACCCGACCCACAGCGGAATCCGCACCAGCGACCAGTTCATCATCGTGTGGCCAACAAACCCGGCGAGCGCCGTCATCACCAGGAGCCAGAACCAGTCTCGGTTCGACGGCCACGACAAGTCCTGCCCAAACGCAAACGCCAGCGGCACGTTGATGAGCGCCGTCCAGATCGATGAGCCAGTCGTGAACTCGGTGGGTGTGAGGTGCTCCTTCGAGTTCTTCGACGCGATGAAGTAGCAACCCCACGAGAGCATCGCACCCAGCGCCAACAGGTCGCCCGTGGCACTCCACTGCGGCGTGCTGTTCGAGGCCAGCACAACAAGGATCACCCCGCCGATCGCAACGGCTGACCACATCACGTCTCGGCGCTTGATCTTCTCGCCATAGAAGCGCGCCGCAACGACGCCAACAAAGACGGGCTGGAGCGATCCAATCAAGGTTGCATTCACCACGTTGGTGAGCTTGACCGCCGAGAAGAACAGCGCCACGTCGAGTCCGAGGGCGAGACCACCCCAGAACGAATGACGCATCACTCGAGCTGAGATGGTGATGCCTCGTGAGCGCAGCCACGCCATCATCAAGATCGAAAACAGCGTGAATCGATAGACAGCGATGGCCATGCCGTCCATCGAAATCAGCTTGGCGAGGACGCTCCCGCCTCCCCATGCCGACACGGCGATGGCGGCGCCGATAAGGCCAGCCCGCAGGTCGGTGTCTGGGCCGCTGCCTGGCGTACGGGGATCGGCCTCGTTCACCGGGCGAACGCTACCGGGCAACCCCTCTGTTAGGAGAATTGGCTCGCTCCTTGGAGAGCCCTGGGCGGTTACCCTTGGCCCACGATGAGTTTCCGCCGCCTCTATGCCCTCGCTGTGCTTGTCGTTGCAACCTCGTGTGGGTCGACAGTTGGCGAGGCAGGGCCCACCCAGATCGACGTCACGGTTGGCGAGATCGCCACAACAACCGCGGCGACCACCACAAGCCTCCTCGACGAAACAACGGCGTCGTACCGAACCCCGAAGGCCCTGCCGAACGATGCAGGATGTACGCCTCCAGATCCCCAGAACTTGCCGCCCGGCCGGTGGTTTGCGTACGTCTACGACGCCACCGAGTTCTCGATCAAGCTCGATATTGCCTGCCGCTTCACCGGCACGCAGGCGGAGCTCGCGGCCCAGGAAGACAACCGATCTGCCGAAGACGGTGTCTACATCCGCAATGACAGCAGGGTCCTGGTCGAGCTCGAGATCAATCCCGGCATCGGGATCCCAGAGCTCGATGAAGACGGAAACGACATCATTCCTGCGGCTCGCTTCTATCCGACGTGGGTCGGCGGTGCAGACGATGGCACGGCCGTGTGGATCACGCTCGACCCAACCAGAATCCGGACGATTACCCCGGTTCCTGATCCGCCTGAGCCAGAGGACGAGCCGTAACCACGCGGTTTCCGGCGTAGCTGCGATCGTCTGGATCGAACGCTCCGCCACACGTGATGAGGCGCAACATCGAATCGCCATCGCGAGCAAACAGATCGTCCGCCGGTAGCACCGACTTGTCGTAGAGGATCTGCTCGACAACCTCAAACGTGTGGGTCGAGCCATCGCTGCGATCGATCTCGATCACATCGCCTGCGGCAAGGGTTTCAAGCTGAAAGAACGCTCCTGGGGCTCCGCCGTAGTCGACGTGGGCTGCCAGCACTGCTGAGCCGTCTTCACCGGGCGCTGAGCCGTATCGGTACCAACCAATGCCAGCATGGGGTACATCGAAGTCGCCGGTGGCATCCACGCCAACTGCGGCGATGTCGAGGTCGATGCCCAACCGTTCGACTCGAATCCGAACGGGAGCCGCCACATCATCGGCCACCCGCAGCGCAGCCCCTGCACGTGGTGTGATCGTGGTCGCCGGAGCGTCAGAGATCAACGTGGTCTCAGAATCCGGCAACTCGCTACGCAAGGTCGTACCGGTTTGATCAGCGCTGGCCAGGGCGCCGTCTGCGTTCACAGACGTCTCTTGCAGCGACCCCACAAGCCCGGCCAAGCCGGCGGTCAGCACGGCAATGACGAGGAGAAACTTCACGAACCGGCAGGGTCCTCAGTGCGGCGCCGAAGCACGACTCCGCCCAGACTGAGGGCACCGGTGAGTGCAAGCACCGACGTCCACGGAACTTCGTGCCCGGCAAGGCCAGAGTTACCGCTTGGCACTGCGGCAGGAGCCGATCCAAGCCCGGTCACGCGTCGAACCGTGACGCTGACGTCGTCACGGGTTCCGCCGACGTAGGCAGCCGTGAGCTCGCCCTCGGGCACATCAACCGTCTCATCGAAGATCACCGTGCCATCTTCGGTGGTGACGGTGACCAGATGGGACCCGGCGGTGAGGTCGGCCGACAGGCTGTCGCTCACGTTGACGCCCTCGGCGACTGCGTTGCCGTCGACGTTGACAAACACCGGACCAACGGCTGCGGTGTGTTGCAACGAGAGTCGGCCTTCGCCTGCGGCGATGGGGCTGAGATCGTTGCTGAACGCGCTGACCGTCGGGTTCGTGTCGCCGTCGAGGTGGGCGACCACGGCGCCTGATTCAGACATCGCCAGATCGGTGACAAGCACCGCCTCGTCTGTTCGGTCGGCAGCCTCAGATGGTGCGCCAACGTCGGCGGCAAAGAACTGCAGTTCACCGGCCGTGTCGAGCGGCACGGGGCTCAGGACGCCGCCTGGGCTGAGGCCCGCGGCCAACAACGATCCGTTGAGATAGACATCGGCGTCGAAACCGGGGACGGCGTGGATCACTTCGAAGTTCGATGCTGCCGCCTCGCTGTCTAGGGGCTGGTTGGACAGGAGCGCGCTTTCCTCGGGCTCAGCCGGTGCAGCCTCTGTGGTGGTTGGCGCCTCGGTCGTGGTCGGCGCTTCCGTTGTGGTGGGCGCCTCAGTCGTCGTCGGCTCTTCAGTCGTCGTTGGAGCCTCAGTCGTTGTTGGGGCCTCAGTTGTCGTTGGCGCCTCAGTCGTGGTCGACGCTTCAGTCGTCGTCGCTACCTCTTCGGTCGTCGTTGTGGCCGCGACAGACTCGACATCATCCTCGTCACTGTTGTTGGTGACAACGGCCAGTGCGGTGACCGCTGCAAGACCAGCAACGGCAGCACCGGCCCACAACCAACCCTTGTTGTCGTCATCGTCGCTGATGTCGACATCAGGCTCGGTGACAAGCGCCTTGCTGGCGCCGCCAACAGCGGCTGTGGCGCCAACGGTTTCGGCCACCGGCGGCTTGTCTGGCACCGGGGCATCCGCGAGTGGCACATCAGCCATCGGTGCCGCGACATCAACCTCATCGTCGAGGTCGACGTCGATATCATCGTCTGCACCGGCCCCGAACCGAGGTTCGGCCTCGATCACGGTGGCGTCTGGGTTGACGTCGGGAATGTCAACCGCTGGTGAGTCAACATCGACGTCGCCAACATCGGTGAGATCAATATCTGGCTCGACCACAGCTGGCATCTCGGCCGTCGGTGCATCGAGTGATGACTCTTCGGCGTTCGCAGCCACACGGTCGGCAAATGAGCTGGCCACGTCGTCGCCCGATTGTTCGACCTTGGCCGGATCGTCGTCACGGCCGCTGAAGAGCGCCGCGGCTCCAAGACCAGCGGCGCCGGCAACACCGGCTGCAGCTACTGTCCCCATGCCGCTCGACGACGCCTCTTCGTCAACACCCGCTACGTCGCTACTACCCGCGATGTCGTCAACACTCGCGTTGGCGTCAGCGGTTGCGTCAACCGCGGCCGTACCGCTGGCCGTCTCGACCGGTGGCCTTGCTGACGTGGGAGGTGGAGCACCGGTGGCCGTCGCCCGGCGAGTTGGCGCTGGCCGGTAGGCCGACGACGCCCGTTGAAAATCGGCTGTGCCGCCAAAGTCGGCAAGCCCGTAGCTCTTCTGACGTCGACCGGCGGCCCGCTCAAGGCCTTCAGCAAAGAAGCGCGCGGAGACCGGGCGATCGCCGGGCTGGGCTTCGGTTGCCCGTCGGACGAGACGTTGCACTTCAACCGGCGCATCGTCGTGACCATCGATGGCCTGTTCGAGCAGCTTGCCAAGTGAGTAGACGTCGGATCGGGCCGTGGCGCCTTCGCCAGCAAGCACTTCTGGAGCCGCATTGGCGTGGCGATCAACTGGTACCGATCCGCCATGGCCCACGCCGACACCGGCGAGAGCTACATCGTTTCCGTAGATGCGGACGTCGTCTGCCGACAACGAGCCGTGCACCAGTCCGTCAAGATGGGCGGCGTGCAGCGCACGAGCGGCGGCGGCAATCGCACCTGTGGCCTCGTACCACGGCTGCCGTGAGGATTCGCTGAGCCGATCGCCAAGTGAGCGTGTGGCGGGAGCAAACACCACAGCCTCGGCGTCGCCGTTTGTTCGTTGGGCGCCCACGACGGGCAGGAGCCCGGGAATGGCGGCGGTCTGAGCCAGCCGACGGCGGTGGCGTTCGTTCCACGACGCCGACGGGGCTCGGTAGGTCTCGACTCTGTGCCCGGACAATTCACCGATGTCGGCGCCAAACGCCTCCCATTCGGGTGACGGGGTCACGCCGTCATCAGTTGATCGACTCGATTGATCTGCCATGGATCCGCTCCGCCAGCTCCGTACTCGTGCACTCGCGGACCTACTCCCTCGCCGCCGCCACCTCGGCACGAAGAAACGTGGGCCCGCAACCTGCTCCCGACGGACAAGGTTAGTCATTTTCACCCACGCCCCACCCTCGAACCTCAGGGAACTCCCAAGTTCAGTTGAATCTGGAGCTAGCTGATAGTCGCTGCATCTACTTTGCGCGACCCAGTCGGGGACGCAAGATTCAGCCGTACGCTTGTCAGGATGCGCGCACGCTTGAATGACGAACGAGTTCACGTTTCGTTCGTGCAAGCAGACCCGCCCCGAAGCTCGTGGCTTGCGCTTTGGACCGCTGATCCAGCGGTCGAACTCGACCTGACCGACTCGCTCACGATCGTTCGCCCAAACGACGAAACTGGCAATGTTGCGGCTCGCCAGACCGCCGTCGAGCGGGTCGAACTGAGCGAAGTCATCGAGATGTTGGCATCGAATGGCTCCGAGGCATCTGACTCTGAGAACTCCAATGTGTGGGTCGCTGCGGTCAATGCGGCCCTCACCATCGCCGCATCTGGTCGGCTCAAGCCGGGCCTGAGCCCCGCCGGGTACGACGCCTGGCAGTTCGGACAGCTGACGGCAGACGAACAGGCCCACATCGCAGCCTTGGCCGCAGCCCTCCCGCCGGCCGGCCACAGCCACGTCGACAACGATGGCTTCTCTGCCGGTCCGGGCGTCGACGACGCAGCCAAGAACGATCTTGAGCTCGCAACGGGGGCCGACGGTTCGACCATCACCGCAAACTCGATCACCGTGCCAACGCCAGAAGCGACGATTCGGGCGTTTATGCAGGCCGTCATCGACCGCTTCTCACGTCCCGCAGCCGCATCGATGATTGCCGGTCACGAAGCTTTTGCTGTTGCTGACCCTGTTGTGATCGACAGCGGCGCGGCACTCCGTCGCCTGAGCGCGTTGAGTGGCGAGCGAGCACCTCTCACGACGCTTCGCATCAAGGTGCCGGGCGACGACAGCGACCACGACAACATCGTCGGCACGCTGGTCTTCCAGTCACGGCTCGATCCGTCACTCACGGTTCCCGCTGCTTCGTTGTGGGCTGCCCCAGAGGCCACCCGCAAGAGCTTCGCCCCGCTCGAGTCGGCGTTGCTCCTGAACTTGCGGCGGGCTGCCAGGCGCTGGGAGCCAATCACGCGACTGCTCGAACAGCCACGACCAACCGATATCGAGTTGAGCGAGGGCGAGCTCGACGAGCTTGCTGGTCCGCTTGGCTCTGAGCTCGGTGCCGGGGGTCTCGCCATCATCTGGCCGACCGATCTCATTACCGGCATCACGCTCACGCCAGTGCTCGGTCCATCAGAACGATCACTCGAAGACATCGAGCCGTTCGCCGGCCGCACAACACGACTCGATCTCTCGTCGCTGCTCGAACTGCGGTGGCAGGGCGAGATCGACGGCGAGCCGCTGACCGCAGCCGAGCTTGCTGCGCTCGCCGACGCCAACCGCGCCGTTGTGCGGGTGCGCGGCCGCTGGATTCGCGTTGAAAGCGATCAGCTCAGACGGCTGGGCGAGCGCCGATCGGTCGGAGCTGGCGCGGCCCTCGCTGCCGCCCTCGGCGGCGGGATCGATCTGGGCGGCCCAACCGAAGCCACCGTTGAAGTCGTCGGCCCACTGGCGACGCTTGGCGACCGGCTCCGAGGCCTCGACACGTTGCGTGAGCTCGACCCTCCAGACGGCTTCACCGCAGAACTACGCCCCTATCAGCGGCGAGGCTTGGCTTGGCTCAACGAAATGGACGAGCTCGGCCTTGGCGGGGTGTTGGCCGACGACATGGGTCTTGGCAAGACGATCCAGCTTCTCGCCCTCCATGCCCACCGCCACGCCACCATGGGTCCAAAGGCTGGCCCAACACTCGTGATCTGCCCCACCTCGGTTGTCGGCAACT
Organism: uncultured Acidimicrobiales bacterium; assembly: GCA_938009905.1. Lineage (GTDB taxonomy): Bacteria > Actinomycetota > Acidimicrobiia > Acidimicrobiales > SZUA-35 > CALEWY01. The sequence goes on from CALLGK010000128.1 coordinate 10,788, forward strand.
GGGAGCGTGAAACGAACCGCTTCTCCCCCGCTACCGAGGTGCTGCGCTACCACGGTGTGAGTCGGTCGGTCGAAGGCCTTGGCCAAGACGCGATCGTGCTTACGTCCTACGGCGTTGCTCGCCGAGATGCCGCCCGCCTGGCCGATGTCGAGTGGGGGTTGGTTGTTGCCGACGAAGCGCAGGCCATCAAGAACCCGCGTTCACGCACTGCTCGGGCCCTGCGCACCATCCAGTCGGGCACTCGATTCGCCCTCACCGGTACCCCAATCCAAAACCAGCTTGTCGACCTGTGGGCCATCCTCGATTGGTCAACGCCAGGTCTTCTTGGCCCGCTCGAGCGGTTCAGGCGTGAGCTTGCCACACCAATTGAGCGCGACGGCGATGCTGAGGTAACGGCCCAGCTCAACCGATTGCTTCGGCCGTTCTTGCTTCGCCGACGCAAGACCGATCCCGACATTGCTCCCGACCTGCCGCCGAAGACCGAAACAGACGAGATCGTTCCCCTCACAGAAGAACAGGCCTCGCTCTATGCGGCCGTGGTATCCGAGGTGATGGCAGAGATCGCGGCCGCCACCGGCATCGAGCGTCGTGGTCTTGTGCTGCGGCTCGTCACCCGACTCAAGCAGGTGTGTAACCACCCAGAGCACCTGCTAGCGGAAGAGGGCGAGCTCGAGGGGCGTTCCGGCAAGCTCACGGCAACAGACGATCTGCTCGACGTGATCGTCGAAGGCGGCGAGGCCGCACTGGTGTTCACCCAATACGTGGCGATGGGCCATCTGCTTCAGGGACACTTCGAGAGCCGTGGTCTGCGCACGTTCTTCCTCCACGGCGGACTCGGGCCGAGCCAGCGCGAAGACATGGTCGACCGTTTCCAGAACGGCGAGGCAGACGTTTTTGTGGTGTCGCTCCGTGCGGGTGGCACGGGCCTTAACCTCACGGCGGCGACCCACGTGATCCACTACGACCGCTGGTGGAACCCAGCCGTCGAGGATCAGGCCAGCGACCGTGCGTGGCGTATTGGCCAAGACCGTCCCGTGCACGTCCACCGCCTCATCTCAGAAGGCACAATCGAAGACCGCATTGCCGCGCTGCTGCGAGACAAGCGATCGGTGGCGCAAGCCGTGGTTGGTGCCGGTGAGGGCTGGATTTCCGAACTCAACGACGACGACCTCGCCGAGCTCGTTGCGTTGTCAGGCGAAGCAGGTGGCTGGTGAGCAACGACGAGACATGGGGCGGCGCATGGTTGGCCCTCATCGAAAGCTCACGCAGCGGATTTGCCGCGGCCGACCTCGAACGAGGCCGCTCCTACGCCCAGCACGATTGGCGCTTTGACGTCGACCTCGAACCGGGCGAGGCCTCAGCGCTGGCCCGTTCCGGACCTCGTCTCACCTACCGGGCCGTCGTTGCTGCACCAGTGCTCGACGACGAGGGCTGGGACCAGCTGCTCAGCCTGATCGCCGACTCGTCTGCTCGCACCGCGGCGCTGCTCGATCGTGAACTCGACATCGACGTGCTCGGTGAGGCAAAGGCCGCCGACATTGCGTTGTTCCCGTCCCCCAGCTCGCTCACGGTTACCTGTGAGTGCAGAAGCGACGTGAAGCCCTGCCGCCACGCCGCGGCCGTGCTCTACGTGTTGGCCGACGCGTTCGACGAGGATCCGTTTGATCTTCTGCTGTTCCGCGGCAAGGAAGCCAGCGATGTCATTGCTGCGGTTGGCGCCATTCGAGCCGGGCGCACCGCAGACGGAGAAGACGACGGCGGCAACCCCTCGACAGCCCAGGTCAACGACGGGGCCCAAATCGGTGACGGGACCCAGTCCGCAGCGGGGTCAATGCCCGTGATGCCAGACGCCATGTCTGCTACTGCGGCTTGGAACCGGGAGACGACGCCCGTGCCCCAATCGCTCGCTCCCCCGACCGCTCCCGGCGCCGTCGACTTTGGCGCTGAGCCGCCACGATCTGCACCGTTCACGTCTCGTGGGCTCGGAGCACTCGCAACCGAGACAGCGCAGCGGGCATTCGCCATGGTCACTTCCGGCGAGTCTGCGCACCTCGACCTGAGCCGCACCGTCGATCTCGCTCGGCGGGCAGCCGAAGCAGAACACACCGATCGGTGGGCGTCAGTTGTGTCGGCCTCACCGTTGTCTGGCCAGGCCATGCGACAACGGGCCCAGGCGTGGCGCTTGGCCGGTGCGGCTGGCGTCAACGTGCTCGACAACGTGGCCGAGACCCGCAAGGTCACAGACGAGCTTCAGTTTCGCCAAGGGCTGAGCGGCGAGTGGTTCCGGTTCGAGAAGGTGTCCGGCCGCTGGACGATGGTTGCCGGACCGCTCGACGAACCGGATGCAGAACCAACAGACGACCCGGAGTAGTTTCGGTTTCGAACCACTCCGGGGGAATCTGATGAGTCAAACCGAGATCGACCAAGACGCCGTCAAGATGTTCGGCTTCAGCGTGTGGAGCTACAAGATGGGCGAGCAAGTGTCGTTGCTCATTCACCTGGGCGATCGCCTTGGCCTCTACAAGGCCATGCAAGGCCGGGGGCCCACAACGAGCGACGAGCTGGCCGCCGATCTCGAGCTGCACGAGCGGTTCGTGCGCGAGTGGCTCATGGGCCAGGCCGCAGCCCGACTGATTGATCGGGTCGACGAAGGCGTTTTCGAGCTCACCGATGTGCAAGCCCAGGTGCTCGCCAACGAGGAGTCGTCGATCGACTTCGCAGCCGGCGCCTTTCGGGGCGGTTTTTCACCCGAGCTGCTTGATGCCGTCGCTGAGTCGTTCTCGACGGGGATCGGCATCACCTACGAGCAGCAGGGCCCTGCCGCCGCCGCTGGTCTGGCTCGCATGACCGGTGTGCGTTCTCGGCTCGAGCTCACCACCGTCACCCTGCCCGGGCTCGATGGCGTCGTTGAGAAGCTGGAGGCCGGCGCCCGAGTGCTCGACGTCGGTTGCGGTGCTGGTGTGACGCTCACCGAGTTGGCGCAGGCCTACCCAAACACCACGTGCGTCGGCTACGACCCCTCGGAGAGTGCGGTACGTCTTGGCGCAGAACGAGCGGCAGAGATGGGCTTGTCCAACGTCGAGTTCGTGGCCGCCGGCGCAGAAGACCTTCCGGCCGGCGAAGACTTCGATCTTGTGCTCTGTTTCGACTGCCTGCACGACATGCCCCGGCCAGACAAAGCGGCAACGGCGATCCGCAACACGATTGCCGACGACGGAACATGGCTCATCAAAGACATTCGGTCATCCGGCGACTTCGAGCAGGACAAGCGCAATCCGCTGCTGGCCCTCTTCTACGGGTTCTCGGTGGCATCGTGCTTGCAGTCGGCCATGTCCGAGCCAGATGCCATGGGTCTCGGCACCCTCGGCCTACATCCCGCGGCTGCTGAAGAGCTCGTGAAGACAGCGGGGTTCACTCGCATCGAAACTCACGACTTCAACGACGCCGCCAACCTGTATTACGAGGTTCGCGTGTGAGCAAGGGCGCCAACGGTTCGGGCCACAATCACTCGGGTCACAATCACTCGACACATAATCACTCGACACATAATCACTCGACACATAATTACTCGACACATAGCCACGGAAGCGGGTCGAAGCCGCTGCGGGAAGAACGACGACCGGCCCGCGAAGAGGTCGAAGAAGTTGCGCCCGGCATCCTTCGCATGCAGCTGCCGATCGCGTTGCCAGGGCTCGGTCATGTCAACTGCTATGCCATGGAAGACGAGCGGGGCGTCGCCCTGATCGACCCCGGCTTGCCAGGCCCGCAAACCACCAGTGCCCTGCAGAAGC
>CALLGK010000129.1 GCA_938009905.1 uncultured Acidimicrobiales bacterium
CCGGGATCGACTGGCTGACATCCTCGAGATCGAGCCAGAAGACATCAAAGAAGGCGACTCGTTTGCCGACGACCTCGAGGCTGATTCTCTGGCCCTCATCGAGCTTGTCGAAGCACTTGAAGAAGAACTCTCTGACCGCACGGTCGGTTTCCGGATTGATGATGAAGATCTCCAAGACTTGAAGTCGGTCCGCGACGCGGTCGACTACGTCCATGGGCAGGTCGGAGAGCCATCCTGAGTAACGAGGCCAGCACCGAACCACCATCGACTGCGCTCGCATCGCGGCTCGACTATGAGTTCGACCACGATGAGCTGCTGACGCTTGCGACAACGCATCGCAGCTTTTGCGCGGAGAACCCAGATGTCGAGTCGAACGAACGGCTCGAGTTTCTTGGTGACGCCGTTCTTGGTTTGGCCGTTACTGATCACATCCACGCCACCTACCCAGACCTCCCAGAAGGTCAGCTCGCAAAGCTGCGAGCGTCTGTGGTGAACACGGCAACACTGGCCGAAGTGGCTGGACGCCTCGGGCTTGGCGAACACCTTCGCCTTGGCAAGGGTGAACACCAGTCGGGTGGGCGCGAAAAAGAGTCGATCTTGGCCGACGCACTCGAAGCCGTCATCGGTGCGGTGTACGTCGATGGCGGATGGGAAGAAGCACGCGAAGTCGTCCTCGACCTCTTGCTCGACGAGATCTCGTCGGGTGCCGTTCGGCCGGGCCGCCAAGACTACAAAACCCGGCTCCAAGAGCTTTCCGCTCAGCTGGGGCTTGGTGCCCCGGTGTATCAGATCGAGGGATCAGGCCCCGATCACGACAAGCGTTTCGTTGCCGTTGCCCTGATCGACGGTGATGCCCGAGGCGAAGGCACGGGAACATCAAAGAAGCGAGCCGAACAAGCCGCTGCACGAACCGCATGGCACGAGCTAGATGCTCGTCGTGAAGCAACAGACGTCGCCACGATGTCTGAGGCCACAGACGAGCAACCAGTCGAACATGCACACGCGTCGGAGTCCTCCGCCGCGACCGAAAACTGAAGGGCAGAGGGCGATGGCACAACTAGAGCTTCCTGAAATCGAGACCATGCGCAGAGATCTGGAGCGCGACATCGTGGGCCGCAAGGTCAAAGCGATCGACGTGAAGGGTCTGAAGACGCTCGAGGGTCACAAGACCAAGAAGAGCTTCACCGATCCGATCATCGGCGCCAAGATCGACACCATCGAGCGAACAGCGCTCACCATGGTGTTGGCGCTCAACAACGAGCACACCCTGCTGATCACGCTCGGTGAAAATGGTCGCCTCGAGCGTTGCCCTAGCCGTAAGAAGGCTGCGTCAGACATCCAGATCACCATCACCTTCACCCAGGGTGGTGACTTGCGGATCGCCGACAAGAAGGGCAGCTCTTCTGTCACGGTCGTCGAGACAGAACAGCTCGCTGAGCATCTGCCAGATCCCGAAGAGCTCGGTCTCGACCTGATGGCTCAGCCCGTGTCGTGGATCGAGTTCGGGCGATTCGTGCTGCAGCGCAAGGTGCCACTCAAGGTGTTGCTCACCGACCCGGCCGCGTTCGTTGGGATCGGCGAGATCTACTCAGACGAGATTCTGTTTGATGCCGGGCTCAAGTACGACCGGCTCTCGAGCGAACTCACCACGCAGGAAGTGCGTCGCCTGTACCGCTCGGTGGTTGGTGTGTTGCACGATGCCATCAAGTACCGCGGCACCTCGATCGAGCAGCGTCCGTTCTTCGATACCGCCGGTGAGCCCGGCGACTACGGTGATCACCTCTCGGTCTATGGAAAGGCCGGCGAGCTGAGTCCTCGATCCCGACTGCCGATCGAGAAGGCCACCTTCAAAGGCCACACAGTTTTCTACTGCACCACCCAGGTCTAGGGCCCCGAAATTCCCACTATCGACGGGCGAATTTCACGCTGAGGGCTCGGCGCGACGCGAGCAGTGACGACCGTGTCAACTTCCGCTTCCAAGTCCGTAGAGATGCAGGTGCCGGGGGATAGGGTCGGGCCGTTCGAGTTTCTGAGAGCGGGGAGCGGCAGATGGCGTCTAGCACGATGCCGTTCCGGAAGGTAGCGCATCGGTGTTTTTGAAGTCGCTGTCGATCAAGGGGTTCAAGTCGTTCGCTGACCCAGCGATGCTTGAGTTGGAGCCCGGCGTCACTGTGGTGGTTGGACCAAACGGATCGGGCAAGTCGAACGTTGTCGACGCCATCGCCTGGGTGCTTGGTGCCCAAGCCCCGACGGCCGTTCGCTCGCAGAAGATGGACGACGTCATCTTTGCCGGCACCTCCTCAAAGGCGGCCCTCGGCCGCGCCGAGGTTGGGCTCACCATCAACAACACCGACGGCATCTTGCCGATCGAGTTCAACGAGGTGACGATCACCAGAACGCTGTTCCGGTCTGGCGAATCGGAGTACGCCATCAATGGCGTGAACTGCCGACTACTCGACATCCAGGACCTGCTTTCCGATTCCGGTGTCGGTCGCCAGCAGCACATCATCGTAAGCCAGGGCCAGATCGATGCCGTGCTCAACGCTCGTCCAGAAGAGCGACGAGCGATCATTGAAGAAGCCGCTGGTGTTCTGAAGTTCCGCAAGCGCAAGGAACGGGCCGAGCGCCGCCTCGCCTCAACAGACGAGAACCTCAACAGGCTCAACGACCTTGTCCGCGAGGTTCGTCGCCAACTCCGCCCGCTCGAGAAGCAAGCAGACGCGGCCCGACGCCACGGCTCGCTCGTGGCCGAACTGCAGGCGCTCCGCATCCATCTCGCCGGTCGTGAACTTGCAGCGCTTACCTCGAAACTCGAGAACTCCCATCGCCTGCGCACCGGCTTTGACGGCCGAGAAACCGAGCTCAAGTCATCACTGGCCACGCTCGACTCGGCCGTGCTTGATGCTGAAGCAGAGCTGGCTGCCCTCGGCGGCTCAGACGTTGCCGACATCCTTGGCCGAGCCCGCAGCCTGCGAGAGCGCATCAAGGGCCAGGCCAATGTGGTGGCCGAACGACAGCGTCGCCTCGAAGGCGAGCTGCAGTCGGCAGTGGATGACGGTGTTGTCGCCAGCCTCGAAGCCGAGGGCGCACGCATTGTCGCCGACCTCGAAACCACCAAGTTCGAGAACGACGAGCTGCAGCCAGAGTTCTCCGAACTCGAAGTTGCCGAGCGGCGCCTTGCCGAAGACCAGAACTCGTTCGAAGAGGCATGGGGCGAAGGCATCGGCACGGCGCCCACGCAGGCTGCTGAAGTTCGAGCCCAGGTGTCCGCACTTGAGACCGCGGCGGCACGAGACCAGCAAGAGCGCAGCCGCATCATTGAGCAGCTCGAGGCGCTTGGCTCTCGGCACGACCGCCTCATGGCGTCGCGGGCCGAGGCTCAGCAGACGGTCGATCAGGTCGGTCCCGCCGTTCACGACATGAAGGCAGCGCTCGAGCAGGCCACGACCCATCGCGATGGGTGCGAGGCCGCCATCGAGCGAGCAACCGAAACCCGTCGAGTGGCCGACGATGAAGTGAGCCGTTGGCAGGCCAGGGCCCAGGCACTGGGCCAAGCCCTCGACGAAGCCCGCAGCGCGGCCGGTGCCGACAGCTTGAGCGGAGCCGAGGGTGTGCTCGGCACCCTCCTCGACCTCGTCGACATCGACGCAGGCTGGGAGTCTGCCATCGAAGCTGCTGCCGGTGAAGCCCTTGGGGCTGTCGTGGTCGAGAGCGTGTCGCGAGGCCGCGCCGCGCTCCAAAGCCTGGCTGCCCAAGATCTGCCGGGTGCCGTGCTTGCACTCGGTGCCTCGCCAAAGACGCCAAGCGCGCCGATCGGTCTTGGCGAACCAGTCCGCCGTCACGTACGTGCGCTTCGACCAGATGTCGAACCTCTGCTCGACCGCTTGTTTGGATCGGCCGTGGCGGTCGAAAGTGGCTGGACCACGGCGCTTGATCTGGCGCTCGCGAACCCTGCGGTCACCTTTGTGACCCTCGCTGGCGATCGCTTTGGATCGTCTGGCTGGCGCATTGGTCAGGCTGGCTCTGGCGCCACCGGCGCTGCGCTGGTCGAAGCAGAAGCTGCCGCCACCGAAGCAGCAACCGCGGCGCAGGCAGCCGCAGAAGCACTTCGCACCGCTCGTTCCGAGTTCGACACCGCCAAGAACGAGCGCCGTCGCCTCAACGACGAGCTCATCGAGGCCGAGAAGAGCCTCACCAGTGCTCATGCCGTGCTCGAGCGAGCATCGTCACAGCTCAACGAACTTGCCGTCGATCGCGAACGTCTCGATCGTCAGCAGACCGAGATCGGGGCACGGCAAGAGGCCGACCGCAAGCAGCTCAGCGACCTGCAGCTGCAGCTCCCTGGCCTTGAAGCAGAAGAGGCTGCCCACTTCGATCGCACCCAATCGATGGCCGAGGCTCGAACTCAGCTCGAAGAGCGTGTGCGGCTCATCGCAAGTACCCGCACCGATCTTGAAGTGCGGGCTGCCGCCGTCGTCGAGCGTCGTGAGATCCTTATCGGTCGGCAGGGCGAGGTCGAAGAACGCCTCGAACGGCTTGTGGCCGAACGAGGCGAAGCCAAGGCTCGCCGTGAGCAGATCGAAGCATCACTGACGTCCGTTCACGAGCTGTCTGAGACGCTCACCGGCAAGTCAGAG
>CALLGK010000130.1 GCA_938009905.1 uncultured Acidimicrobiales bacterium
AACCGTGTGGCGCAACGGTGGCACGTTTCAAGAGTGGTCTGAGCACTTCGATCTCGAGCGCTGGACCGACGCCATGGCCGAGCACAACCTCGATGTCGAATGGTTCACGTACCGCCATCGAACAGAAGATGAAGCGCTGCCATGGGACCACCTCTCAGCCGGCCTCCACAAAGACTTCCTCTGGGACGACTGGCAAGACTCACTCGCTGAGGTCGGGCTGCCGGATTGTCGCTGGACTCCGTGCTACGACTGCGGTGCCTGCACCGGCTACGGCATTGAGCACGTTGTCGCCTCGGCAACGCCGCCCGCGGGCGGAAGCCAAGGAACAGGCCAAGACCTCGCAACCGGGGGAGCGGTGCCCGTCACACTTGGTCGCAACGCCACGTTGTCTGGCCCGCCGCCCGCATCTTCTGTGGGCTCAACCCCATGAACGCGCAGACCCGATTTACCGTTCGACTTCGCTTTGCCAAACAAGGCAAGATCCGCTTCGTCAGCCATCGTGATGTTGCCCGGATCGTTGAACGCTCCATCCGAAAGCTCAAGCTTCCCGTTTCGTATTCCGAAGGATTCTCGCCTCGTCCACGCATCAGCTTCGGCTTGGCGTTGACGGTGGCCTATGAATCGGAAGCTGAATTCCTCGACGTCGATTTTGTTACGCCGATCGACCTCGAGGACCTGCCAGCCCGGCTCACAGACGCATTGCCAGACGGCCTGTCCGTCACCGCAGCGCGCCACATCGAGCCCGGCACGGCCTCGCTTCAGGAGTCCATCTCCTGTTGCCGCTGGATCATCGAAGTAGTCGGCGATCCAGCCGACGTGACAGCCGCAGTGTCTACCACCCTTGCTGCACCCGAGCTCATGCTCGAACGTGTCCGCAAAGGCAAGACCACCACGGTCGACGTCCGCCCAGCCATTGTCGCTATCGACATCGTTGGGCCGACAGATCGAGGTGTGCGGCTCGTGACAGAACTTGCCACAAAGGCACCGTCGATTCGGCCAGCGGAGTTTGTCCGCGTGCTGTCACCCGACTTTGCCGAAGGTCTCATCTGTCGCACCCACCAGTTCATTCACCAAGCCAATGGCGAACGGTTCGAGCCCATCGAGGCTCCCGATTCGCCTGCCGCACTTCAGATGAGCGCGACGAGCGCGACCCCCGAAGGGGTCCGCGAGCTCTCGCCCGCGAGGAGTGCGTCATGAGAAGGGAAACAACCCATGAACGTGTCCGAGAACGGCGGCGACAGCGCTGCCGATCGGGGACCAAACGACGGAGCTCGTTCCCGGCCGAATCGGCCAGACGCTCCAAAGCCAAAGATCGGCGACACTCGACCAGCTTCGGCCAGTAGTTCCGCCGCAGCCGACGCAACGCCCGGCAAGGCCAAGACATCAGAAACCCCCGCCGCTGGCGGTTCTGCACCGAAGAAAAGCGGTGGCTCAGGATCACGCTCCGGACGAGGTCGCGGTGGTGTGAATGCCAACTCGCGAGAGTCCATTGAGGCGGCCGACAACACCGCCAAGCAAGGCGACACCCCGTCAAAGCAGGACGGCAACAACAAGCAGAACAACAACACGGGCGATGGCGGGGGCGACGGCACAAGTGCTGCGTCGAAACGTCGTCGGCGCCGTCGTCGTGGCGGCAAGAAGCGCACAGAAGGCACACAGCCGGTCGAAGCCGTTGTTGCTGAAGGACCGGTCGAACTCGACGAAGCACAGCTGAGCCGCCGTCGTGGTCGAGTGCGCAATGGGCGCCCCGTTGGCCGCTACCTGATGGTGGTCTCCAAGAAAGAAGAGGCGACGCACATCGCGGTCCTCGAAGGCCGCCATCTCATCGAGTACTACGTGTCACGTCCGAGCGATGATGTGTTCCAGATCCACGGCAACATCTACCAGGGCAAGGTGCAGAACGTTCTGCCCGGCATGGAAGCCGCCTTTGTCGACATCGGAACGCCGAAGAACGCCGTGCTCTACCGAGGCGATGTTCAGTACGACAAGGACGATCTCGACGATCCGAACGCGCGGCCCAAGATCGAGCAGTTGTTGAAGGCCAAGCAGACAACGCTCTGTCAGGTCACCAAGAACCCGATTGCCCACAAGGGTGCCCGCCTCACCACCGAGGTCTCGCTGCCTGGTCGATTCGTGGTGTTGGTGCCAAACAGCGACACCTACGGCATCTCGAAGCGTCTGCCCGACAACGAGCGTCGCCGTCTACGGCAGATCCTCGACAAGGCCCGACCGAAGGGGCACGGCCTCATCGTCCGCACGGCGGCCGAAAACGTCACGGCCGAGGAAATCCAGCGCGACGTGGCCGGTCTTGTGCAGCAGTGGGAACAGATCGAAGCCATGTCGAAGAGCTCAAAGGCTCCAAAGCTGCTCTACCGCGAGCCAGATATGTCGACGCGCATGATTCGTGAAGAGTTCAACAAGGAATACCGCGGCGTCATCATCGACGACCAGTCACTCTTCGACGAGGTGTCTGACTACATCTCGGTGATCACCCCTGCGCTCGCTGACCGCGTCGAGTTCTACGACGAAGAGGCTGAGGGTCTCCCGATTCTTGAGCGTCATCACGTTCACGAGCAGCTGCACAAGGCGCTCGACCGCAAGGTCTGGTTGCCAAGTGGCGGTTCGCTCATCATCGAGACCACAGAAGCGCTCACCGTGATCGACGTGAACACGGGCAAGAACGTCGGTTCATCGAGTCTCGAAGAGACGGTCTACAAGAACAACCTTGAGGCAGCAGAGGAAGTGGCGCATCAACTGCGATTGCGCGACATCGGCGGCATCATCGTGATCGACTTTGTCGACATGGAAGATCGTAAGAACCGCGATGATGTGATGCGGGTGTTCCGCAAGGCACTGGCGCGAGACAAAACTCGCACGCAGGTCTTCGACATCAGCGAACTTGGTCTGGCCGAGATGACCCGCAAACGTATCGGCGAGGGTTTGCTCGAGTCGCTGTCATCGACGTGCCCTCACTGCAGTGGTCGTGGCCTCAATCTTGAAGAGTGGATCGGGCCGGTCAAGAACAACGGTGCAAGCCGTGTTGCATCGGGCAAATCTCGTCGTTCAGGCGGGAAATCGCGGTCCCGTAAGCGTTCCTGATCTGCACTCCGGTGGTGTGACGAGAAAGACCGTCTGATCGGGGAGTGGGACCGCTAACCTTGTCCCACTATGTACGCAGTCGTGGCCACTGGTGGCAAGCAATATCGCGTCGAGGAAGGCCAGACCCTTCAGGTTGAACGGGTCGGCGCTCCTGGCGATGACATCGAACTTCGTCCCGTCCTGTTGGTCGATGGCGACAACGTCCTTTCGACCCCGTCGCAGCTCAGCGGCGTGACCGTCTCGGCCAAGGTCGTCGACGAGGTCAAGGGAAAGAAGATCGACGGGTTCACGTACAAGTCGAAGACCAATCAGCGTCGTCGCTACGGCCACCGCCAGACGTACGCCAACATCGAAATCACCGGAATCAAGCGAGGCTGACATGTCGAAGACCAAAGGTGGCGGCTCAACACGAAACGGCCGCGATTCCGAGAGCAAACGCCTTGGTGTCAAGGTGTTCGACGGCACTGCTGTTGGCGCTGGCGCCATCATTGTTCGTCAGCGGGGAACCAAGTTCCACCCTGGCCACAACGTGATGAAGGGCGGCGACGACACACTGTTCGCAACCGCTCCAGGCAAGGTGAAATTCGGCTTCCGCAAGGGCCGAAAGCTCGTCGACGTTCTCACCGACTGAGCAACCCTCCGAATTTGGTGCAGGTGCTGGTCAGCTGACACACCTCGCCAAATCGTGCCACGACGCCTAGAGCCTCTTCGTAGACTCCAGGGGTGTCCAATTTCGTCGACGAGAGCAATATCTGCGCCCGCGCTGGTGACGGCGGTGCCGGCTGCGTCGCGATGCGTCGAGAAGCCCACGTCCCGATGGGCGGCCCTGATGGGGGCGATGGGGGAGACGGTGGCAACGTTTGGTTCGAGGCAGACCCTAACGTCGCCTCGCTCCTAGCCTTCCGAGACCACCCGCACCGCATTGCCAGCAGCGGCACGCATGGCCGTGGCTCGAGCCAGCACGGCAAACGGGGCGAAGACCTGATCGTCAAGGTGCCCGTTGGCACGGTGGTGCTCAGCCATGAGAGCCGCGAAACCCTCGCTGATCTGTCCAACCCCGGCGACCGTTGGTTGGCGGCACGAGCCGGAGCGGGCGGCCGCGGCAACGCGAAGTTCTTGTCGAACCGGCGCCGAGCCCCGATGTTCGCCGAGCAGGGCGAGAAGGGCGAAGAGACGTGGTTCCGGCTTGAGCTTCGCCTCATGGCAGACGTGGCCCTCGTTGGCTACCCAAACGCAGGCAAGAGCACGCTCATCTCTGTCATCTCGGCCGCCAAGCCGAAGATCGCCGACTATCCCTTCACCACGCTCGAGCCAAACCTCGGTGTGGTTCGTGTGGGCGACGACAACGAGTATGTGGTTGCTGATATCCCAGGACTCATCGAGGGCGCAGCAGAAGGTCACGGTCTCGGTCATCAGTTCCTCCGCCACGTCGAGCGGGCCCGCGTGCTCGTGTACCTGCTCGATTTGTCATCGGTCGACGGCGACTCGCCGGCTCGTCAGCTCGAGGTGTTGCGCAATGAGCTGGGCAACTATCAGCCCGATCTTCTCGATCGTCCCAGCGTGGTCGTCGGTGCGAAGGGTGATGTGCTGGAGGCAAGCGACTGGGGAGACGATGCCGACGTCGAGCTGACGATCTCGTCTGTCACACAAACCGGTCTCGAGCCGCTGAAGTGGCGGTTGGCGCAACTTGTCGACGAGGCCCGCGACACCGATGAAGAACACGAGGGCTTTGTTATCCATCGGCCAGAGGCGTACGGCGTCGAGATCGTTCGCGAAGACGACGGTGGGTACCGCGTTGTCGGCCGTCAGGCGGAACGGGCCGTTGCGCTCTCAGACCTCACCGATCCGGGAGCCCTCGACTACGCCCTGCAGAAGCTCGAAAAGCTCGGTGTTTACAAGGCGCTGGCCAAGAAGGACATCGTCGAGGGGTCGACGGTGCGCGTCGGCACCTTCGAGTTCGAGTATTACAACGACTGATGTCTGCAACTGTTGCATCGACAATCGTCGTCAAAATTGGGTCCTCGTCGGTCACGACCGATGGCGCGATCAACACCGAGGCAGTCGACAAGGTTGCTCGTGAGGTTGTGGCGCTCTGCGACGATGGCCATCGAGTGGCCATCGTGACCAGCGGTGCTATTGCAGCCGGTCTTCCGTTGCTCGGCCATGAGCGACCCTTGACGGGCAAGAACGATGCGTTGTTGCGAGCGGCCTCTGCGGTCGGTCAGCCAACGGTGATGCGAGCGTTCGAATCGGCGCTGATCGATCATGGCCGACGAGCCGGCCAGATCCTGTTGGCCCCAACCGACTTCATGCTTCGTCGCCGTTATCTCAAGAGCCGGGGCACGCTTGATGCGCTGCTCGATCTTGGGGTCGTGCCGGTCATCAACGAAAACGACGCGATTGCTGACGACGAGATTCGCTTCGGTGATAACGACCGGCTCGGGGCCCTGGTGGCCCACCTCATCGACGCCGACCTGCTGGTGCTCCTGACCGACACCGAAGGTCTATTTACCGCCGACCCCCGCACGAACAGTGACGCATCGCTCATCGAGGAGATCGTCGCCATCGACGAGCAACTCGAGGCAGCCGCCGGCGGCCCGGGCTCAGACAGCGCAACAGGGGGCATGGCCTCCAAACTGGCGGCGGCCAAGATCGCAACGTGGAGCGGTGTCGAGACGGTCATCGCTCATGCCCAGCGAGCCGACGTGCTGAACGATTCGCTCGAGGCGAAGTCGGGAGTCAAAGACGCCCAGGCTGGCTCGGTTGGAACTCGATTCCTGCCTCGCCCCAGCAAGCTGCCGGCTCGCAAGCTGTGGATCGCCTTTGCCCTTCCGGCAAAGGGGCGGATCACCGTCGATGCCGGCGCTCGAAATGCGCTCACAGAGGGTGGTCGGTCGCTGCTGCCCGCAGGCGTGACCTCGGTGCACGGGTCGTTTGCGCCTGACGATGCGGTGGAAGTGATCGACACTGATGGCGTCGTGTTCGCCAAGGGCCAGGTTGGATGGTCAAGCGCCGATCTTGTAGAGCACGCAGGTAAGCGCACCTCAGATATTCCTGAGTCGCTAGCCGACGAGGTCATTCATCGTGACGCTCTCGTTGTGCTGCCCGACTAGCCAGACTCACTCGCTCGCTCCGGCCGCACGAGTAATCCGGCCGCACGAGTGATCCGGCCGAAAACGCAACGACGCCCTTCGCAATGAAGGGCGTCGTCAGCGTCTTGCGATGTTGCCAGCGGCCAGGCTGGCGTTACGTTCAGGCGGTTTCGCCTTCAACCTGAGCGGTTGCTGTCTCGGCGGCATCGTCAACCGCAGCCGTTGCTTCGTCGAGCCCAAGCTGTGATCGGATCTCGCTGAGGCGGCTCTGGGCTTCCACGTTGAGTGAGGCCTGCTCGACCTCGAGCATGCGGCCCTCGATGGAGTCTGCGTTGAGCTCGGCGGCACCCTTGGCCTTGGCGTAGCGGCTCTCGACCTTCTCGCGCACCTCTTCGAACGACGGCACGTCTTGACCGACCTGCTCGTTGAGTGACGTCATGGCAACGTTGAGCTGCTCCTGCATCTTGGCTTGATCGAGCTGCGAGAGAAGCTTCTGACGCTCGGCGAGCTTCTTCTGCAGGGCAGAGGAGTTCTGCGTGACGGCGCTCTTGGCCTGATCAGCAGCCTGTGAAGCCTGGAGGTGCAGCGACTTGAGGTCTTCGACCTCACGCTCGAGCACGATCATGCGGTTGGCAAACGCCTCGGCCGCCGAGGTGTACTCGCCCATCTTCTTTTCGTCGCCCTTCTTCTGGGCGTCGTCGGCCATCATCACGGCCTGGCGGGCGTTGCTCCCGACCTTCTCGTATTCTTCCATGGCCCGGTTGAGGCGGATCTCGGTCTGCTTTTGGTTGGCAATGACATTCGCGGCCTGCTCTTTGAGGCGGCGATGCTGCTCTTGAGCTTCTTGGATCGCCTGCTCGAGCTGGACCTTCGGATCGGCCCGCTCCTCGAAGTTGCCCGTGAGCTTTGCCGTCGTGTAATTCCACCAGCGCTTTATCAGCTTGAACATGGCGGCGATATTAGTCGGCGTTTGCTCCAACGGGGCCGAGGGGCCGATAGCCCTGGAATCGGAGCAACCCGATGTAGCTGCCGAGCGCCGCGATCCCGAGCACAATGCCCTCGAGCGGCATCGGGATGTTGAGCAGCACTCGGATGGCAAGCACTACCACGCCGGTGCCGAGTCCGGCTGCCACAGTGGCAACCGCAAGGCCTGATCTGGTGTGCTGACCGATGGCTCGATTGAGGTTCCGACGAAGCAGCGCCCACTCAACCCACGAGGCGCCAAGCGTGCCAAGCCCGATACCAACCGGACCCAGATGAGCAACGCCGGTGAGGTTTTTGCGCGTGGCGACGTCGAGCGGTTCCCACGGCGGGAAGTGGGGGAGCGCGTCCCAGCCGCCGATCGCGCCGTCCACAACCGTGAGGCGGTCGGCCTGAAACATCACGAGCACCGTGATGGCAAGCAACACGATGAGACGCACGATGGCGATACGGGCTGGCGTCGCGGTGTCGCCGAGGGCAAAGAGTGCGTTCTGGGTGACCCGAGCAGACATGGCGGCGGGAAGGGCGAGGGCGTAGACGGCCATCGTGAGGCCGAACACCACGGAGTTGTCGGCCGAAATGCTGCCGTCGAGCAGCTGGCTCGGCCAGCGGAAGAGCGTGTCGGCGATCGCTCCACCACCGAACACCAGCAGGCCGGTGACGAGGCCGGCCGGCAGGGCGACCTTGCGCAATCCGATCTCGACTCGACGGGCGACGTGGTCGGCTCGGTCACTTCGGCGAGACATCTCGGTGAGCTCTGTTGCCGCGATGCTGAACCCGAAGAAGCTGATGGGCAGGATGTACAGCGGCGTGACGAGGCCAAGTGTGGCCAAGCCGCCCTGCACCAAGAAGGTGGCCAGGAAGATGTCGAGAAAGCTCGAGATCTGCACGACGCCACGGGCGCCAACTGCAGGACCGAAGCGGCGCAGCACAGTGCGCACGTCGCCGTCCCTGCGGAGATGAGGCGTGACACCCTGGGTGAGCACCCGCACCCGAGGCACTTGGACGGCGAGTTGTAGAAAGCTGCCAACGAGGACGGCAACGGCAAGCCACGTCGCCGCTCGATCTGCGTTGTCGAGGATTCGACTGGCGGTTTGCTCCTCCGTTTCACCGTCGGTATCCGCAAAGGCGAAGATCAGCGCAGCAATGGCTAGCGTCACGATTTGGGCCAGGTTCCAAAGCGCAGGGGCGGCGTAGGAGAGGAAGTACTGGCGGTGCGAATTCAGGATGCCGAGGCACCAGGCTGAGATCCCAAGCAGGCCGATACCAACCGCGGTGATTCGGGTCAGGTCGACAGCCTTGTCACGAGTCGCATCGTCGGCGATACCCCAGGCAAGGACCGAGATGATGGGCCCGGCGAACAACACGATCAACGCCACGATGATCACGATCGCCGCGGTCAGAAGACCAAGAACGCCGCCAGCGACCCGTCTCGCTTCAGTCTCTTGTCGATCCTCAATGAGCCGGGCATAGACCGGCACGAACGACGCAGACAGCGACCCTTCTCCGAGCAGGTTCTGCACGATGTTCGGGATGCGCATGGCAACCCGAAACGCCTCGGCTGCTGGCGTCACACCAAGCGTGGCGCCAATCAGGATCTCACGGACCAGGCCGAGGACGCGAGAAACGCCAATCCCTGCCGCCGCCCGATTCGAGCCACTCACGAAGGTGGATCGTCCTCGGGTTCGCCGTCGTCTGGCTCCGCCGAGCCTGCGTCTTGGTTCGTGCCCGCGTCGTCCTGGCCAGAAGGAACAGCGGCGATGTCGGCGACTTCGAGCGTCGTGAGCTCTTCATCCGTTGGGTCGTCGACCTTGACGAGACGCGTGGCGTGTCTGGCGACAGCTGCTTCGAACAGATTGCGAGCCAGCCGGCCATTACCGAAGCCTCGACCCCGTTCGTAGGTGCCAAACCATGCGACAGCAGCTTCTTGGGCTTCGTCGGTGAGTTCGTAGTGCCCGTTGCCGGCTATCAGCTTGAGGATGGCGAGAAGTTCGTCGTTGTCGTAGTCGGGGAAGTTGATGGTCTTCGGGAAGCGGCTGCTGAAACCCGGGTTGGCGGCGACGAGCTCGGCCATCTCTTTGGGGTAGCCAGCAAGAATGACGACCATGCTGTCGCGTCGGTCCTCGACCTGTTTCACCACGGCGTCGATTGCTTCGCGGCCGAAGTCCTTTTCGCCGCCACGGATGAGCGAGTACGCCTCGTCGATGAGCAGCACGCCACCGTCTGCCCCCTCAAACACCTCGGCGACTTTCGCTGCGGTCTGACCAACGAACCCAGCGACGAGTCCGCTGCGGTCAACCTCTGTGAGGTGACCTCGCTCGACGATCTCGAGGCTTCGGTAGATGCGAGCGAGCAATCGGGCAACGGTCGTCTTGCCGGTTCCCGGATTGCCGCTGAACACGATGTGCTTGTTCGAGTCGATGACGGGCAGCCCGCGGTCGGCTCGCAGCTTCTGAACTTGGAGGAGCGCGCTGAGCAGCCGGACTTCCTCTTTGACTGCGTCGAGGCCAATCAGACCGTCGAGCTCTTCGAGCAGATCTTCGAGCGGCTCAGCGGGTTCTGGCTCGGGCGGCGGCGCCGCTTCTGTGGCAGCTTCGGTTGTGCCGCTGCTGTTGCCTTCGGCCGCGGCCGCCGCTGGCTTGCGAGAAGGAATGCGATCGAGGAGGAGCTTGCGAAACTCGACAATGGCCCGCAGCTCGTCGTCCGATGGGTAGCGATCGAGCGATGCCACTGTGTGAGCGAGCGCCATCGACTCGTCGTAGTAGGTGCGAGCGAGCACGGTATTGCGTCGCTCGTCGACCTGGCGGAGTGTCATGAACAACGAGGATGGCTCTGAAATCCAGCTGCGCTTCTCAGCGATGAGCGTTGAGCCACGAAGGTCGTTTGGCGTCGCTGCACCCGGCAACAAATCGTGTGTTGCGAAGGCGGCAATCAGAGCCCACAGCTCGTCGTCTGTATGGCGGCCGTCTGCGTCGATGATGGCGCACGTGAGGTTAAACGCCTCAACGGTTGCATCCCGTTCGAGCTTCGCGCCGTCGACAGACGTGCCTACTGCGGCCTCCTTCAGCGCCGTTCCTACGACGTTCGAGAAGCGTTCGACTGCAACGGCCAAGCCACGATCCATAGCGGTGTGAGCCTAGCCACGACGGGGCGCCCCCGCCGTGAGTCCGGGCTCGGCATTTCGCCGTGCGTTCATCGGGTCACTTTTGCTCGGGTTTTAATTTGTGAGGCAAAGCACTCCCGCCAGTACGGTGTCGGCCATGGCCCACCGTTTTGAGTCTGTTGATGCTGTGCGTTCGAGCTTGCGAGATGTTGATTATCTCGCTGACGACGGCATTGCCGGAATTGCATATCTAGCCGATCGTCTCGACAAGCCAGTCCTTATTGAAGGACCGGCGGGAACCGGCAAGACCCAGCTTGCGAAGTCAGTCGCCGAGATGATCGGCGCTCGGCTCATCCGTCTCCAGTGCTACGAAGGTCTCGACGAGTCCAAAGCTCTGTACGAGTGGAACTACAAGAAGCAGCTGCTTCGTATCCAGACCGAGAAGACAGACGACGTCGATTGGGACAACATCCAAGACGACATCTTCTCGAACGAGTTCTTGCTGACCCGTCCCTTGCTCGAAGCGATCAGCGCAGACGACCCCGTCGTGCTGCTGATCGACGAGGTCGATCGTGTTGAGGTCGAGACCGAGGCGCTGCTGCTCGAGATCTTGTCTGACTATCAGGTGTCGATTCCTGAACTAGGCACGCTTGAGGCCAAGCAGATTCCTCTGGTGTTCCTCACGTCGAACAACACCCGTGAGCTTTCTGAGGCACTCAAGCGTCGCTGTCTCTTCCTCCACCTCGACTATCCCGAGATGGAGCGCGAGAAAGAGATCGTGCTCACCAAGGTGCCAGACATCACCGAGAACCTGGCCGACCAAGTCGCCCGCATCGTGCGGTCGATTCGCCAACTCGAGCTCAAGAAGGCTCCGTCTGTCTCCGAGACGATCGACTGGGCTCGCACCCTCATCCTTCTGGGCATCGACCAGATCAGTGAGCAAGATGCGGTCGAGACCGCCAACGTGTTGTTGAAGTACCGCAGCGACATCGAGAAGGTGGTCAAAGAGTTCTCCACCAACTCCCAGGCCCACTTCGAGGCCGTCGGAAGCTGACATGACCGACACCACCGGTGTTGACGTCAAGTCGCCAGGCGACGACAGCCCTCTGTTCAATCTGATCGAGGGATTCGTCGTCGAGCTCAGAACTGCCGGCTTGCCGGTGTCGCTCGTCGAGAACATCGACGCAGCGCAGGCTGTGCGGCACATCCCGATCGAAGATCGGGCTGCGTTCAAGTACGCACTGGCGGCCACGCTGGTGAAGAACAACGCCCACTGGAAGACCTTCGAAACGCTCTTCGAGGTGTACTTCTCGCTGCGCGGGAAGGAATACGCCCTCGACCCAGATGGCGACGACCCATTCGGCGAAGGCGACTTCGAAGACGGCGAGAACCCAGACGGGCCTCCCGGACAGGGTGGCGAAGGTGGCGGCGAAGGGCTGAGCCCTGAAGAGCTGGCCGAGCTGCTGTACCAGGCGCTCATGAAGGGCGACTCGGCCCTGATGCGGGCACTGGCCAAGCAAGCGGTGAAGCGTTACGCCGGAATGGAGCCGGGCCGCCCCGTTGGCGGTACCTACTACCTCTATCGCACACTGCGAAACCTCGACCTCGACGGCATGCTCGAGCGGCTGATGGATCAGTCCAACGAGGAGGCTGGCGAAGATCAGTCGTCGCTCGACCAGCGCTTGCAGAAGGACGAGTACGAGCACCGCATCGAAGAGCTTCGCAAAGAGATCGAGGCCGAGATCCGTCGTCGTCTTGTGGCCGATCGCGGTGCTGAGGCTATGGCCAAGACACTCCGCAAGCCGCTGCCAGAAGACGTCGACTTCATGCACGCCAGTCGCGACGAAATGGCCAACCTGCGTCGAGCGATCTATCCGCTCACTCGCAAGCTCGCTGTTCGCCTGGCTCGCAAACGTCGTCATGGTCGCAAGGGTCCGCTCGACTTCCGCAACACGGTGCGTCACTCACTGAGCTACGGCGGCGTGCCAGCCGAGCCCAAGTTCCGGTACCCGAAGCCGTCAAAGCCAGAGATCATCGTGATCGCTGACATCTCCGGTTCGGTTGCTGCGTTCGCCCGATTCACGCTTCACCTCGTCTATGCCATCTCGAGCCAGTTCTCGAAGGTCCGAGCGTTCGTGTTTATCGATGGGCTCGACGAAGTCACCCGGTTCTTTGAGGGTGTCGACGACATCGCCGAAGCCGTGCACCGGGTGAACACCGAGGCCGACGTGGTGTGGGTCGATGGCCACTCCGATTACGGCCATGCCTTTGAAGTGTTCTGGGAGAACTACGGCAAAGAGGTTGGCCCGAAGAGCACTGTGCTGGTGTTGGGTGATGCCCGCAACAACTACCACGCATCGCAGGCTTGGATCATGAAAGAGATTCAGCACCGAGCCCGCAAGCTGTTCTGGTTGAACCCAGAACCAAAGGCCTACTGGAACACCGGCGACTCGATCGTTGGTGAGTACGGGGCCCATTGCGATGGAGTGTTCGAGGTGCGAAATCTCCGCCAGCTAGAGGGCTTTGTCGACAATCTGGTCTGACCGGCTGGTCAGCCCTCACGAAATCTGATACGTCGCGCATCCAAAACACCGGTGGCGACGAATCAGGAGATATGACGCTGACTGCCACCCTTCCCCGGGTTGAGGCCTGGCGCGTTCCGGCGGCGGCGATTGGCTATATTCGCCCGGTGCCCCCCACTTTGGAGGAGCGTTTCGTCGCTGGCGACGAAGCCGCCCTGAAAGAAGCGTTTGAGCTTCACGCCCCCTTGATCATCGGCCTCTGCCGGCGGCTCGTGGGCTCTGAGGCTGAAGATCTTGCTCAGCAGGTCTTTGTGGCGTCGTGGAACAGCCGGGAGCGATTTGACCCTACGAAGGGGTCGTTGAAGTCGTGGATGGCCGGTATTGCCCGGTTCAAATCGATCGACCACCTGCGTGCTGCGGGTCGGCGCCCACAAACCGGCGGCGGCGAGCCGCAAGACATGGGCGAGATCCAGGCCGAGAACGGTCGGATCACCGACCGCATGGTTTTGACAGAAGCACTCTCCGGTCTCTCAGAGGAGCGCCGGACCGTTGTAGAATTGGCGTTCTACGGAGATATGACCCATGCAGAGATCAGCGAGAAGCTGTCGATGCCTCTGGGAACAGTAAAAAGCCACGTTCGTCGTGGCCTCGAAGCATTGCGAGCCGAACTGGGGGTGAGCCATGACCGGCAATCCTGAGAACAACGCGGGTCAGCGCGACCCCGAAATGCATGAGCTCGAAGCCGAGTTCGGTTCGATCATGGGCCTCCTCCGAGACGGTCCACACGACGTCGAGCCCGTCGAGCCCAGCGCCGACTTGTGGTCGAAGATTGAGCTCGATCTCACCGCTGGCAGCCAGGCGACGAGCGCCAGCGAAGCTCCTGTCGCACCCGCCGTTACGCCCGCTGATGCTTCGGCTACCACCGAGGCAGCTGCTGAGTCGTCGAATGTGGTCTCGTTGGCTGACGCTCGTGCCTCACGGGGCAAGCGTGCGGCGATCTTCACAGCTGTTGCTGCCGCTGTCGCCCTCGTGGCGGTGCCGGTTGGCCTGTCGCTGCGTTCAGACAGCTCGAACGACATCTTGCTTGCCGCTGGCGAGCTTGACGTGCTCGACAACGCTGCCAGCGAGTCTGCAGTAGTTGAGCTCTACGACACCGATGGAAACCTCTGGCTCGACCTCGACACGAGCCGAGCAGCTGGCGACGGCGAGTTCCTCGAGCTCTGGCTGATCGAAGCCGATGAGAACGGTGAAGTTGCCGATCTCATCTCGTTGGGTCAGATCGATGGTTCTGGCGCCTACGACATCCCTGACGATGTCGATCTCGACCGCTTCAGCGTGGTCGACATCTCGGTTGAGCCTGATGACGGCAACCCCGAGCACTCAGGCGACTCCATCCACCGAGGCATCCCAACCTCCTAGTCCGAACAGATTCCTCGGATCTGGAGGCCGCCGTTCGCTGTAGCTGAACGGCGGGGGCGTTTTGGCGAAGCCAAAAGGCCGTTAGTGAGCGAAGCGAACGGCGCTAGCGAAGCAATTCGGAGACGCGGAAGGCGAGGTCGAGGCCTTGGCGTCCGTTGAGGCGAGGGTCGCACATGGTCTCGTAGCGCTTGCCGAGATCGGCATCGGCAACAGGCTCAGCCCCACCGAGGCACTCGGTAACGTCTTCGCCGGTGAGTTCCACGTGGATGCCGCCGGGCCAGGTGCCGGCCTCTTGGTGGGCCTCAAAGAAGCCTGTGACCTCGTTGGTGACATCGTCGAGGTGGCGGGTCTTGTGGCCTGACTCAGATGTGAAGGTGTTGCCGTGCATTGGATCGGTGATCCATACAACGGGGTGACCGGCGTCTTTCACGGCGCCGAGGAGTTCGGGGAGCCGCTCGCGGATCGTGTCGGCACCCATGCGGGTGATGAGCGTAAGTCGTCCTGGTTCTTGATCGGGGTTGAGGTTCTCGCACAGGCCGATGACTTCTTCTGGGGTGGCCGTTGGGCCAACCTTGCAGCCAATCGGGTTGTTGATGCCCCGGCAGAACTCCATGTGGGCCCCACCGAGTTGCCTGGTGCGTTCACCGATCCACACCATGTGGGCCGAGCAGTCGTACCAGTCACCGGTGAGGCTGTCTTCACGGGTGAGCGCTTGCTCGTATTCGAGAATGAGTGCTTCGTGGCTGGTGTAGAAATCGGCCTCATGAATCTCGGGGTGATTCGACGACACGCCTGCGGCTTCCATGAAGCGCAGCGCCCGGTCAATCTCGGCCGCGAGATCGGTATAGCGCTGGCCCTCGGCCGATGACGCCACGAACTCTTGGTTCCATGCTTGGACCCGATGCAGGTCGGCAAAGCCGCCCTTGGTGAACGCTCGCAGCAGGTTCAGCGTGGATGCCGACTGGTGGTACGCCTGAATGAGGCGCTCGGGGTTTGGTCGCCGGTTGCCCTCAGAGAACGGAAGGTCGTTCACCATGTGACCGAGGAACGAAGGTAGCTCGGTGCCGCCGACGGTTTCGGTTGGCTTTGATCGAGGCTTGGCGAATTGCCCGGCGATACGGCCGATCTTCACCGTTGGCACACCAGAGGAGTACGTGAGCACGACGGCCATCTGCAGGATCACGCGGAGCTTCTCACGAATGGCGTCGGCGTTGAACCCGTCGAACGACTCGGCGCAGTCGCCGGCCTGAAGCACAAAGGCCTCACCGTTGGCGACCCGTGCCAGTTCTGCCTTGAGCGAGCGAGCCTCGCCTGCGAACACGAGGGGTGGCAGCGACGAAAGCGCCTTCTCGACCTGCTCAAGCTCGGCCATGTCTGGCCAGGTTGGCTGGTGGAGAGCGGGGAACGCCCTCCAGCTCTCGGGAGTCCAATTATTCGTCACAGGCACAGTCTCGCTGATTCGGAGGGCGATTGAAAACGAAATCCGGTGCCGGCCACCTCAGCTGAGGCGAGCGACACCGGAGATCAGAGAGTTACGTGAAGTTTGGAATGCCTAGGCGGCGTCGAAGTCAGCGATGACGTCGCCGGCCTGATCGCGCACGGCGCTCACGGCCCGCTTCACCAGACGACGAGCGGCTTCGGCAGTAACACCGAGCTCTTCGCCAACTTCGCGGTAGCTGCGCTTGCGGCCGTCGTTGAGGCCAAAGCGCTGCTCAACGGCATAACGAGCCCGAGGGTCGAGCACGTCGAGGAGGCCGGTGACCATCGTCTCTTCTGCCTTGGCCATGACCTCGATCTCGGGGCCTGGGTTGGCGTCGGGCAGGAGGTCGACGAGCTCGT
Source organism: uncultured Acidimicrobiales bacterium (assembly GCA_938009905.1). Taxonomy (GTDB): domain Bacteria; phylum Actinomycetota; class Acidimicrobiia; order Acidimicrobiales; family SZUA-35; genus CALEWY01. The sequence goes on from CALLGK010000130.1 coordinate 16,056, forward strand.
TGGAGTCGTCGTCACCGATGGTGCGATCGAGCGAGGTTGGCGTGGTGAGGCGGTGGAGACGTGCGTGCTCATCATCGAGCTCGTCGCCGTCGCCTGAAACCTGACGCAGTGCCGCACGAAGGCTGGCTGAACGGTCGCCCGGGAGACGGACGAGGCTGGCCTTCTGGTCGAGTGCCCTGCCGATGGCCTGGCGGATCCAGAACGTTGCGTAGGTGCTGAACTTGAAACCCTTGCGCCAGTCGAACTTGTCGACGGCATGCTCAAGGCCGAGGTTACCTTCCTGGATGAGATCCAGAAGCTCCATTGACGGGGGAAGGGGGTAGCGGCGGGCGACGCTGACAACCAGGCGAAGGTTGGCCCGGATGAACCGGTCCTTGGCCCGAGCGGCTGCACGGACCGAACGGCGGTTTTCCACGCTGTTCTGACCGGCATCGATCATGTCCTTGGCGTCACGGCCCTTTTCGATAATTTGTGACAGCTCACGTTCTTCGTCTGCGGTGAGCAGAGGAACGAGGCCGATCTCGTTGAGGTACT
>CALLGK010000131.1 GCA_938009905.1 uncultured Acidimicrobiales bacterium
GCCACATCGTGTCGAAGCTGCTCTCGTCTGTTGGCGCTTCGATCGATGAGAGCCGACCAATGGTGCAGGCGCAGATCCTCGATGGTCAGGCTCGGCTTGGCGTCGTCGCCCCGCCGGTTGCCGATCGCATCGACGTCACGATTCGCCGGTATCGAGCCAAGCGAGAGACCTTCGCCGAACTCATCGGTTGGGATGCCATCACGCCGGCTGCCGCCTCACTCCTTGCCGCCACCATGCGAACACCCACCGGCGTGATCGTCACGGGCCAGCCTGGCTCGGGCAAGACCACGCTCGTGAATGCGCTTCTACGCTCCGCGCCGCCAACGCTGCGAGTGATTGCGTGCGAAGACACACCAGAGCTTTCGGTCAACCACCTCAGCGCAGCCCGGTGGCGCACACGGCCGGCCGGACCAGACGGCACCGGCGGTGTCAGCCTTCGCGATCTCGTTCGCATCTCGTTGGGCATGCGACCCGAACTGCTGGTGCTGGGCGAAGTGCGCGGGGCAGAAGCGTTCGAATTGACCCGAGCTGGCAACGCTGGCTGCGGGATGCTCTCAACCATCCACGCCAACAGCGCCCGTCAGGGACTCGGTGCCCTTGTGTCGACCGCCGTCATGGCAGGGCCGAACGTGCAAGCGTCACAGGTGCGCAGCATCTTCTCGTCCGTCGTCGATCTCGTGGTGCACACAGCGAAGGAACCAACGGCGGCAGCTGATAGCGGCGGTGGTCGACGTCAGATCATGGAGGTCGTCGCGATTCCGCCCATGCAGGGCGCAGACGACGACTTCACGGTTGAACCCATCTTTGTCCGCGACGGATTCGGCAGTCCGCTCCGATGGACGGGCTCGCCATTGCCGACCGAACTTGAACGGCGACTGGGGCGAGTGCTTGCACCCCTCGGCATTGCCGTCTCCGATCTTCTCGAAGGAACGAGGACCCTCGTATGAGGCTCTTGGCCGGCCTAGGCGCCGGATTGTTCGTCTACCTCGCGCTTGGCGTGTTTGTTGGCATCACTCCCCAGTGGATTCACCGTCGCAAAGACACCAGACGCAGCGAGGCCCGTTGGCAGGAGTGGCTCAACCAGGCCGGCGTGCCGGTGAGCCCGTTGCAGTTCATGGCCGTGTCGATCATGGCTGGAGTTGCGGCCGCTGGTGTCGTCTTGGCGGTGACTCGCGTTCCGTCGTTGGCCGTCGTTGCTGGTGGTGTAACCATGGCGAGTCCCCGTGCGCTGTTTGCTCGCCGCCGACGGGAGCAACAACGAGCCAGGCTCGATGCATGGCCCGACGCGCTGCGCGACGTCATCACCCATTTGCAGGCGTCGATGTCGGTGCACGCCAGCCTTGTCGAGCTCGGACGGTCCGGCCCGATTCCGCTGCGCCCGTTCTTCGTTCGCTACACCGGACTCGCCGGCGCGCTCGATCAACAGAGCGCGCTCGAAGTGATTCGGGAAGAGCTGGCCGACCCGCTGTCGGATCGAATCATCGAGATTCTGCTGATCGCGTTTGATCAGGGCCCGTCAGTCGTCATCGACATTCTCAGCGATCTCGCCGAATCAGCCTCGATGGATCTTCGGCTGGCCGACGAGATCGACACGGCGCAACTCGAGACCAGGCTTGAAGCGCGAGGCGCGAGCCTTCTGCCCTTTGCGGTGCTGGCGCTGCTGTGTGTCACGTCGCCCGGTTATCGCGAGTTCTATACGTCGCCCGCTGGTTGGGTGGTGGTGACGTTCGGTGGTGCGATGTCGATCGCCGGGCTGCTCACGATTTCACGCCTTGGGCGTGTCCCAACCGAGCAGCGAATTCTGGCTGGGAGCTCTGGGTGAGCCTGCAGGTTCTTCTCGGTGCTGCGTTTGCGGCGGCGACGATGATGGCAGCCTGTGCCGCGTTTGTGCCGCCCCGCCGTCAGCTGAGTGCGCGGGTGCGGCCCTACGCCGCCTTGTCCCGGTCTCGGCTCGGCACCGGGTATGCCGACGTGTCCGTCGTTGCACTGACACGGGTCGACGATCGCAGTCCATTCATCCGGGTTGTGGGCCCCGTCGTGCAGCGGGTTGCCGACGGAGTCGGTCAGCTCGTCGATGCCGCAGACGGTCCCACGATGGCCAACCGGCTTCGCCAGGCTGGCTTTGAAGACACCTCGCCCGACCAGTATCGGCTACGTCAGTTGGCCGGGGCGTGTGGCGGTCTTGCCATCGGCGTCGCCCTCGGCATTCTGCTGTTTGGCACGCCCGGATGGACGCTCCTGTTGGCGGTGCTGTTTGGATTTCCCGGCTCGACACTGCATCGCAACCGAGTGCAAAAAGCCATCGATCTTCGGCGTAGCGCGATGCGATCCGAGGTGTCGACCGTTGCCCAGCTCTTGGCGGTGCACATTCGCTCAGGTCACGGTCCTGTCGATGCCGTGCGCGGGGTGTGCTCCCTCGGCCGTGGTCCCGTTATTGAAGAACTCCGCGACGCACTCGGGTGGATCGGCGCCGGCACGAGCCCTCAGCGGGCGTACGACAAGCTGGCAGACGCAACCGCCGAACCAGCCGCCGGGCGTCTCTACCGTCTGCTGTCGTCTTCAGCCCGTTCAGGTGGCGATATCGCTCGCCCGTTGCTGGCGATCGCCGATGAACTTCGGTCTGAACGCCGCGACGAACTCGCTCGAATGGCCGTGAAACGCCGCACCGCCATGCTCGCTCCGCTTTTGCTCCTGATCGCCCCCGTGATGGTGATCTTTGTGGGCGCCGCACTCCCCGCACTCGTTCTCGGAACCGGTCAATGAGCCGCTTCCCAGTCAAACATCTCAAGTGAAGAGGGTAGGTACAACATGTTGATGCATCTTGCGGTGAAGCAAGCCGAGCGCTTGTCGACAGACGACCTTGCAGAAGGTTGCGATCGCGTTGGCGAGCGTGGCGCAGGGATCGTGGAGTGGCTGGGAATCAGCGCGCTGTCAATCGGGCTGCTTGTCGCAGTCTTTGCCGGTCTCGAGCAGCTCGGTCTCGACCTCGTTGCGTCGATTCGCACGTCGCTCGGGCTCTAAGCGAATGCCCGTTGACACGGGCGCCCAGCGTTCGGGCGAGCGAGGGTCTGGTGCGCTCACTGCGGTCGCGGCGATGGGGATGTTCCTCATGATCCTCACGCTCTTCGTGCAATTCGCTGTTTGGCAGTACGGACGGGGTGTGTTGCGATCGGCTGCTCTCGAGGCTGCTCGGGCCCAGGCTGGTCTTGATGCACCCGCCGGGTCATGCGAGCAGCGTTTTGAGGAAGTCCGCAGCGAGTTGTTGGGCGGCGATCTTGGCGAACAAGTCTCTGCCGTGCGGTGCGACGTGAGTGCCGAGCGAGTTGTGGTGTCGGTCGATGCCGACTTTAAGGCGTGGCTGCCGATCTCTCCCGATTGGTCGTTCACCGTCGAGGCTGTTGCGGTTCGTGAGGTTGAACCGTCGTGACAGGCGCGACGGCAAGCGATCGAGGTGGCCAGCGGGTCGGCGAGCGGGGATCTGCCGCGTTTGAGCTGCCGCTCATTCTCGGGCTGATTCTCTTGCCCTTTGGCGTGCTCCTGCTTTCGGTGTCGACGTGGGTCGAACGACAGACCGCTGCCCGTGATGCCGCAGGTGAGGCGGCCCGCGTCGTGGTGATCCACGGCGACGACGGCGTCGCCGAAGCAGAGGCGCTTGTTCGTCAGATCGAGGCTGGATATGGACTGCCAGCCGGCTCCATGCGGTTGGAGCTAGCCGATGGCATTGCCCAGGGCGGCGGGTTGGTGCCCGGCGAAGCGGTGCTGGCCCGAGTCACCGTTGAGATGCCGGGCGCTGTGTTGCCGTTGTTCGGTTCGTTCGGGGAGGTTACGTGGACCGCCGAGCACGTCGAGCGATTCCCCGATTACGGAGCGATCGAGTGATGCGATCAGCCAATAAAGCACGCAACGAATCGGGTCACGTCACGTTCTTCGGGGTTGGCATGGTGATCGTGTTGCTCTTCGTCTCGGGCTTCAGCGTCGATCTGTGGCGCGTCTTTAGCGAACGTCGGGCATTGGCAGAGATGGCCGACGCAGCAGCTGCTGCCGGTGCCAACGGCGTCGACGTGGTTGCGTATCGAAGTTCCGGCGATGTCCTGCTCGATCCTCAGCTGGCGGAGTCGTTGGCGTGGGACTCTCTCGGGTCGCAGCCCGATCAACGATCGCTGGCCGGGGCGCCGATTGTTACTGCCGATGGTGAGACGGTTGAGGTGCTGGTGACCGGCAGCGTCGACATGACCCTGCTCTCGCTGTTTATGAATGGCGAGCCGTTTGAGGTAACCGTGCGGGCCGAAGCGGCCCCTCGCCGCGGCGGCTAGGGACATAGCGGACGCTTCGCTGGGTGATATTCCCCAAGAAGACAATTCAAGTTTTCGGTGCGAGTTCGTCGATAGGAGTGGCTCACGCCAAGGAGCCTGTTCATGTTGAAGTACATCGTTGCCAACAAAGTTGTTGTCGCCCTGACCGCCACCGCGGTTGGCACGGCCGGAGCCGCGGCAGCAACAGCAGCCGTGAACGAGGACGTTCAGCAAGACCCCGTTGAAGTCACGACGACGCTCGAGGTCACCACGACGGAAGCTGACGTAACGATCGAGACGGTTGTTGAGCCTGAGCAGGTCGACGGCGATGTCGAGGCTGAAGAGCCGGAGCCGACAACAACCACGGTCGTCGAGCCACCCGTTGACGACGATGGTGTTGCGTACGGAGACGTCGCATGTGATGACGCCGAAAACCATGGCGAGTACGTGTCTGGCGTGGCCAAGGACGAGCGTCTCGATGGCAAGGGTGGCAAGGGCGAGATCGTCAGCCAAGCGGCCAAGACCGATTGTGGCAAGCCCGACAAGGATGCTGACGACGATGGCGACGACGAAGATGACATCGATGAGTCAGATGACGACGACGTCGAGGACGACGACGAGTCTGATGAGGATGACGACTCCGACGACGAGTCTGACGATGACGACGATGATGATGACGACGGCGACGATGATGACGACGACGACGAGAAGGGCCCAAAGGCCGACAAGGGTCCGAAGGGCAACAACGGCAAAGGCAACAAGGGCAACGACAAGTAGCCCTTACGGCGACGTTCGCTGATGTGATCGATCGCCGGAGAGCGGTAGCTCGCTACTGCATGTGAGCGTTGGCGGGCCGAACCACAACGTGGAACGCTTCACCGCAATCGTCGGTGCATGACACAACGGTTCCGATGGCGTCGCCATTGCGATCGATCATCGGCTCACCAACGGCGATCGGTTCGCCCATCGTGAAGTGCAGATCAGCTGTGTGACGTTGCTCGGCCATGCGTCTTCATTGTGGCGGGTCAGCGAGCCTGTTCCGATCAATCTCTACTGGCGTCAGGCGATCGTCTTGACGTACCGATGCGACGGCACGGCGATCGGCCCGTCGACGCCGGCCGCTTCGTAGTTGAAGAGTCCGCCATCTCGCCACCCGTGCTTGGCATAGAACGCCCTCGCCCGATCGTTCCCGGCAACAACAGCCAGCCACGCCTCGGCGTGTCCCGCAGCGCTGATCTCTTGCTCTGCGGCGGCCAGCAACAGCTGCGCTATGCCCGCCCCTCGGTGATTGCGGCCGACGTAGATCTGTTCCAGCTCGTCAGCGACGACCATGATGAACCCTGCTGCCTCTCCGCCTCGACGAGCGACAACCACACCGCGTTGCGATCCCTCGATTCGCTCGGTCATTCGTCGCGAGAACTCCTCAGCAGTTCGCATGGCGACGAGCTCGTCAGCCACGGAATCGGCATGACCGTCGAGCCAACCCAGATACCAGATAGAGGCAAGCGCGTCTGTCTCGGCTGCAGTGGCCGGACCGATCTCAATGTCCCCACCGCCAACATCGCTTCCTGAGGGCTCCATCATCTGAGTGTCTCACGTGGGTGGGTCACGCAACGATAGAACGTCGCCGATACTGGCGGCATGGGATCGTTCGACGGGTTGGCTGACATCTACGAGGAGGCCAGGCGTCGCTATCCCCTTGAGTTGCGCGACCACCTCGTCGAGCTGCAGGTGCTCACCCCTGAGGTAGACGTAATCGACCTTGGAGCTGGCACTGGTCAGCTCGCAACGCTGCTCGCCAGGGTGGCCAGACGAGTCACCGCGATCGACCCGGAGCCCGACATGGTGCGGGCTGGTGTGGAGGCCACCGAGAGCATCGACGGGATCCAATGGCTCATCGGGGCTGACCGCGATCTGCTCTCGATCATCGATCGGCCGATCGACCTTGTGGTGATCGGGAACGCGTTCCATCACATGGCGCAGCGTGAACTGCTCGCCGATCTCGACCTGTTGCTGCGTCCGAGTGGGGCGGTAGTGATCTGTTCGTCGAGCGTGCCGGTCTGGCTCCAAGACGCGGACTGGTCAAGGGCACTTCGCGCTGGCTTGAGCGCAGAGCTGGGACGAGAAGTGAGCTCCGGCGGCACCCCAGATCACGAGTCAGATCGAGCGGTGCTCGAAGCCTCAGCGTTCTCAGCGATCGAGGAGTGGGTGTTCGAGCGTGACCACCCGAGGAGCTTGCAGAGCATCGTTGGTGAGGTGGTGTCGAGTGCGTCTGGAGCAATCGACGATGCTGCGGCCTCTCGACTCGTGGAGCTTCTCGTCGGTCACGCCACCGACGGAGCAATCGGCGAGCACGTGAAGACGACCGCACTGGTCGCCCGCCGCCCCCTCGGCTGAGAGGGGACGCTAGGTAACCGGCAGCACGTCCGGCAGTGTCGACTGGAATCCCTCGCAGGCGAATGGCGAGGACGCCGGACACGCAATGGCGTGTTCGAGCCCGTTGATCGCAGCGTCGAGTTCGTCGCGGCGTTGACGAAGCTCATCAAGCTTCGATGTGAGCAGCGTCTTTCCCTCATCGAAGATGCCGGGCGTGAACAGGTCGCCAATCTCGTCGAGTGAGAAGCCGGCCCGTTTCGCTACCACGATGACGGCGATGCGGGTCATCACTTCTGGTTCGTACTGACGGCGAAGACCGTTGCGCTGAGCCACGTCAATGAGCCCGGCTTTTTCCCACACGTGCAGGGTGGACGCCTTCACGCCCGAGGCCTCGATCACTTCGCCGATGTCGAGCAAGTCAGTGCTGTCTGTGCTGGTCATGCCGTGCTCCTGCGTCCCATCCAGCGTCGCACAGTTTGTCGATAACGCTCGTAGTCGGCCCCAAACGTTGCGTGCATGCGGCGCTCCTCAAATGGGATGTACCAACGGTCGGCCGCAACAAAGAAGACGAGCGGGCCGATGAAGGCCACAACCGATCCGAGGCCGATGGCGAGGCCCGTGAGGAACAGAACGAAACCGAGGTACATCGGGTTGCGGGTCCATGCGAACGCGCCGTCTCTCACGAGCAGGTCGGGATCGTTGAACGTGTAGATGTTCGTGTCGAGCCGTTGGAACAGAAGGGCGTGCCGGAGCGTGAGGGCAACGCCGACAGCGATGGCTGCGAGCCCGGCAATGCGGGCCGGCCACGGAAGCGCCGGAGTTGGTGCAACGTAGGTGCCGACCGCCATGGCGACAGCAAGGAGCGCAACGAGCTTTGGAGGAAGGAATGAAGTCATGCATCGATGCAACAACCTCAACTCGTGTTGAGGTCAAGAGATTCGTTGCACGGGCAATGAAGATCGCCTTCGCCCCGCGAACAGAACGGCAGCTACGGTCGCCGGCATGGGACACGTGGACTCTGACAAGGCGATGCTCGACGCCATGATTGCCGAGGGCGACCCGAACGAACCGGTCGTGATGCTCAACCTGCTTCGCTATCGCGACATGGCAGCACCCGGCGCGGCTGTCGATGGCATGACCGGCGAAGAGGCGTATCGCGAGTACGGCAAGAAGTTCGCAGAGTTCCAGCCCCGCTTTGGCGGCGAACCCGTGTGGATGGGTCGAGGTAAGCACCCGATCATCGGCGACGAAGAGTGGGACATCATCATCCTGGTGCGATACCCAACCCGGGCTCAGTTCGTCGGGATGTTCAACGATCCCGACTATCAAGCGATCGCTCCCATTCGAGCAGCCGCACTCGATGACAGCCGCCTTCTTGAGATGACGCAGATCCTGCCTCGCGAGACCTAACAGCACGTCGTGCCCCCTCAACATTGCTGAGGATTGCCGCTTCGTCTGTAGGGCATGGAACACTCGTCGGTGATGACCAACCGACGGTTCGACGGGTGGCGGATCGTCGGGGCGGGCGCCGCCATGCAGGCGATGCAGGCTGGCCTCTTCCTCAGCAGCTACGGCAACTACGCCGTCGTGCTCAACCAACAGTTCGGTTGGAGCAAGACGATGTTGTCGGTCGGCTATTCGGCCACGCGCTTCGAGAGTGCGTTGCTCGGGCCGTTCCAGGGCTGGGCCCTCGATCGCTACGGCACCCGTCGCGTGATGCGCATCGGTGTAGTGGCGATGGCCCTTGGCTTTTTCGCGTTCAGTCAGATTCAGAACCTGTGGCACTTCATCTTGACGCTTGTCTTGTTAGCCGTCGGCGCCAGCCTGTCAGGCTTCTTGTCGGTCACCACATCGGTTGTTCGCTGGTTCGAACGAAAACGGGCGCGGGCGCTTGCCATCGGTTCGATGGGGTTCGCCATCGGCGGTGCGGCAGCACCGGGCGTTGTGTTTCTGCTCGAGAGGATTGGATGGCGTTGGACGCTGTTTCTCGCCGGTGTCGTCGTCGCTGTCGTCGGCTGGCCGGTTGCTGGATTGATGGATGGCGGTCCGGCCGATCGTGGCCAGTTCGTTGACGGCATCGACCCGGCGACGATCGAAGCAAACGAGGTGCGAGCAGAAGGGGTGTCCGATGTGCACCTCACGGCAGGCGAAGCGATGCGGACACGTGCCTTCTGGATGATTTCCCTCGGCCATGCCTCGGCTTTGCTGGTGGTCGGTTCGGTGATGGCCCATCTGTCGCTCTATCTCACAGAAGAGCAAGGCTTCAGCCTGCAACAGGCGAGTCTGGTCGGCGGCGCGGTGCCAGTGCTCCAGCTGTTCGGCATGGTTCTTGGCGGTCAGCTTGGCGACCGAATCAACAAGCGCCTGCTCGCCTGTATCGCGATGGGCGGACACCTCATCGGACTGCTGCTGCTGACCCACGCCAACCAGCGTTGGATGATCTGGGCCTTCGTGCCACTGCATGGGGTCGCCTGGGGCGTTCGAGGGCCGCTGATGCAGGCCCTCCGCGCCGACTACTTCGGTTCGAGCCACTTCGGCAAGATCATGGGCTTTTCGTCGATGATCGTGATGGCGGGAACCGCGGGTGGGCCGCTGTTGGTCGGTGCACTCGCCGACTCAACTGGCAGCTATGAGCTGGGTTTCACCATCGTGACGATCGCCGCCGCATTCGGGATTGCCTTCTTCATCTTGGCGACACCGCCGAGCCCGGAGAGTGGTTCTCAGCATCCACTGGAAACTCTCAAGGAAGAACATATGTTCGATCCGCGGCTACCATCGGTTGATGGCCCGCCAGCTCTCGCTCCTCGCCGGCGCCGACTCCTCGGCTGAAGCAACTCGAATCGACCTTGGCCGCGGTGCTTGGCTTGATCACGAACCGCATTGGTTCAACGATCCCGAGTTTCTGCTCGATCGGCTCACCGACACGATCAACTGGACGGCCGCGAGCCGGCCCATGTACGACCGAATCGTCGACGTACCCCGGCTGATCTCATCGTTTCATCGAGACGACGCCCCAGCTCCGCTCGGCGATCTGGCCAGAACGATGGAACAGCGTTACGAACGCGAGTTTCGATCGGTTGGATGCAACCTGTATCGGGATGGCGACGACTCGGTGGCGTGGCATGCCGACCGAGTTGCCGAACCTGCCGATTGCATCATCGCCATCGTGTCACTCGGCCAGCCGCGACCGTTCATGATGCGTCCAGCCGAGGGTGGACCGAGTCGCCGATTCATGCTGGGAGACGGCGATCTGTTGGTGATGGGCGGCACCACACAAGCCACGTGGCAACACGCCGTGCCGAAGGTCAAACACGCTGGATCTCGGCTGAGCATCATGTTTCGTCCTGGCAAAACGCACGAAGCGCGCCACTCAGAGGTCGGTTCTAGGCCTCGTCGCGAATGACCTGCAGGCCCGAAGGGTCAACGAGGCTGTCGTACTTCAGGCGGTTGTGACTGTGACCCACGTGGTGGAGGCCAAAGGCTGACTGCAATGCGGTGTGCATGCCCATCGCGTCAAGAGCGTTGTTCACCGATTGCTTGGCCAGGGTCAGACCAAACATTGGTCGCTTGGCGATGTGGGCGGCCATGGCCAGCGTTTCCGATTCAAGATCGTCACGGGCCACCACCTTGTTGACCATGCCGTG
>CALLGK010000132.1 GCA_938009905.1 uncultured Acidimicrobiales bacterium
GAGCGGTCGTCCCTGCCTGTATGTCAATCGTGGGTTTACGACCAACTTCGTCGGCTGGACCGAAGAAGAGTCGGCACCATTGCTTGAGTATCTGTATGAGCACACGGCTCAGCCCGAGTTCACCTACCGCTTCTCGTGGGCGGAAGGTTCGATTGCGATGTGGGATAACCGAAGCACCTGGCATTTTGCCGAGAACGACTACCACGGTCACCGTCGGCTCATGCACCGCATCACGGTGGCAGGCGAAGCGCTCGCCTCGGCCTAGTTGAGATCGCTCGGCTGCGCAGCCAATCCCTGTACGACCATCTCCACTTGCTCGCGTACGAGCGCTGCGTGGGCTACGTGGGGCAGCGGTGTCGTTGATCACCATCGTCTCCGCTGGTGCCATCTTTGTTGCCGTTCCTTGACGCCGTCAACAATAGTGTTGACATGTCAGAGTTCGTCCGAGCGGAACGCCACGACAAGACTCTGGTCATCACTATTGACCGGGCCGAGGTCAAGAACGCAGTGACGCATGCGGTCTCCCTCGAAATGGCTTCTGCGCTCGACACGCTCGATGCAGACGCAACCCTCGCGGTCGGCATCATCACGGGTGCTGGCGGAACGTTCTGTGCCGGGATGGACCTGAAAACCTTCGCGCAGACCGGGCAACGACCTGAGGTTGACGGTCGCGGCTTTGCCGCCATCACCGAGGCACCGCCAAACAAGCCAATCATCGCCGCCGTCGAGGGGTACGCGCTCGCTGGCGGATTCGAGATGGCGCTGGCATGCGACATGATCGTGGCGAGCGAAACCGCGCAGTTTGGGCTCCCCGAGGTAACGAGAGGTTTAGTTGCAGGGGCCGGCGGCGTCCTGCGGCTTCCCGAGCGAATTCCTCGGCAGATCGCCATGGAAGTCTCGTTGACAGGTCGCCGACTGGCTGCCGAAGAGGCCCATCGGTGGGGGTTGGTGAACCGGTTGGTTCCTGAAGGTCATGCACTTTCCGAGTCGCTGAAGCTTGCGGCAGAGATCTCAGCCAACGGCCCACTTGGTGTGCAGGCGACCAAGAAGATCATCTCGGAGTCGCCAACCTGGCCCTCTCACGAGCGGTTCGATCGTCAGCGACCGATCGTTGATGAGGTGCTGGCCTCTGACGATGCGCGTGAGGGAGCGACTGCGTTCGCTGAACGGCGCGAGCCTCGCTGGTCTGGTCGTTAGCAGATGTCGCTTGCTCCGCTCATAGAACGCCGCGCTGCGTTGCCCAGCACACGCTTGGCCGGCCAAAGAGCTATTGATTGGGCCGATCAGCCAAGCTCTTTCATGTAGAGCTTGATCTCGTCGGTGGCGGACGCGGGCACCGTGTAGCCCTCCTGGTTGGTGACGGTGTCCCAATTGTCAGCCAAGGCTTCTGGGGTGAGCTCGTCAGACTGGAACCCGGGCGTTTCGGCGATCACGACCTCGGCGACTCGCCCACCACCTACTGAGTAGAGGCGTCCAGTCGACTCGCAGCTTTCATGGCAGAGATAGGTGACCAGCGGAGAGACGAGATCGGGCTGGAGCTTTTCGGCAAAGCCACCAGCCATTAAGTCTTCGGTCATTCGAGTCTTGGCGAGGGGGGCAATGGCATTGGCCCGGATGTTGCGCTTCGCTCCTTCAACGGCAAGCACATTCGTGAACCCAACGAGACCCATTTTGGCTGCGCCGTAGTTGGCCTGGCCGAAGTTGCCGAACACACCGGCGGCTGACGCCGTCGATACGACTCGGCCGTATGACTGTTCACGCATGTGCGGCCACGCGGCCTGAGTGACGTTGTAGGCGCCGGTGAGGTGCACATCGATGACGCTTTGCCAGAGGTCTGGCGTCATGTTGTGGAATGACTTGTCCCGAAGGATGCCGGCGTTGTTGATCACGATGTCAACTCGTCCGAAAGCGTCGATAGCGGTCTGGATGATCGCCTGACCGCCTTCGGTGGTCGCGACCGAGTCTGTGTTGCCGACGGCCTCGCCTCCAGCGCTCTTGATTTCGTCGACAACTCGTTCGGCTGCACCCTTGTCACTGCCAGATCCGTCGACGGCGCCACCGAGATCGTTGATGACGACCAACGCGCCACGCGACGCGAGCATCAGAGCGTGAGCTCGGCCCAGTCCTCCACCGGCGCCGGTAATAACCGCGACTTTGTTGTCGAACCCGAGGGTCTCTGCCATCTCAGACACGCTCGATGATGATTGCGGGAGCCATACCACCGGCGGCGCACATGGTGATGAGGCCGAACTGGCCGTCTGTGCGCTCGAGCTCGTCGAGCACGGTGCCGATGAGGATGGCGCCGGTCGCTCCGATGGGGTGACCGAGGGCCATGGCGCCACCGTTGACGTTGACCTTGTCGCGATCAAGGTCGAGGTCACGCTGGAACTTCTCGGACACCACCGCGAAGGCCTCGTTGATCTCGAAGATGTCGATGTCGTCGACGGTGAGGCCGGCCCGAGCGAGGACCTTCTTGGCGGCGGGCACTGGTGCGTTGAGCATGAGCGTTGGGTCGTCGCCCATGTTGGCCGTGGCCACGATGCGGGCCCGAGCCTTCATGCCGTTGGCCTTGGCGTAGTCCTCGCTGGCCATGAGGATGGCGCCCGAGCCATCGACAACACCGGATGAGTTGCCGGCGTGGTGCACGTGCTCGATCTCGAGATCTGGGTACTTCTGGTTGATGAGCTCGCGGAAGGTTGGGTAGTCATCGCGGCGGTAGTCGGCAAAGGCGGCGAAGCTGGGGGAGAGGCCGGCAAGCTTCTCGGCGGTGGTTCCCGGACGGGGGAACTCTTCACGGTCGAGCGCGACTGATCCGTCGAGGTTCATCACGGGGATGAGGCTCTTATCGAAGCGACCTTCCTCGATCGCTCGTGCGGCCCGAGCCTGAGACTCAGCGGCGTGCTCGTCGAGTGCGGTGCGAGGGATGCCTTCCATCGAGGCGATGGCGTCGGCGCACACACCCTGGTGCGACTGCGGATGCAGTTCACGAAGGTGCTCGTTGTTGGCGCCCATGGGCATGAGGCCCTTCTTGGGCAGCGACATCATCTCGGTACCGCCGGCGATCACGAGATCTTCCATGCCAGCCATCACGGCGTTGGCTGCAAAGTTGGTGGCGGTGATGCCCGAACCACAGAAGCGGTCGAGGGTGACGCCACTGGCCTCCACGTCGTAGCCGGCGTCGAGGGCCGACATACGGCCGAGGTCGCCGGATTGTTCTTGGACTTGGGCGCTGGTGCCCCACACGATGTCGTCGACCTCGGCAGTGTCGAAGCCGTTGCGCTCAACAAGAGCCTCGAGCACGGTGCGACCAAGGTGCTGTGGGTGCAGGTGGGAGAGGCCGCCCTTGCCCTGCTTGCCTACTCCTCGTGGGGTTCGGCAGGCGTCGATGATCAGTGCGTCTGGCATAGCGGTGGACTCCCTTGTCACGTGCTTTTCGTAGCCCGCCAAGACTACGACAACACCCTCCACAAGCACGAAACCCACCCTCCCGAACCGTCCCCGCGCCCGACCAAAACCCCAAACTGGAGGCTGTAGAGCACCAAAACGTGCCCTACAGCCTCCAGAACGGGGTTGGTGGTGAGAGCCGGGGCGCGTTTTCGAGCGCCAGCGAGAAAAGGCGGTTAGCGAACGGAGTGAGCGGCGGCCTCCAGAACCGAGATAAGGCGGTTAGTGATCGGCGGCGCCGTCGAGGATGTCGACGAAGCCGGCGGGGGCGTATGGGCCGATCACGATCTGCTCGAGCACGCCAATCCCGGTTTGGGTTCCATCGTTGGCCATCACGATTTGCTGCACGTGAAGGTTCTCGGGCGACAGCAGATCGAGTTCGTTCGGTTCGTACGTCTCGCTGCCAATCTCGAGTTCGCCGAGGTAGGACCCTTGGCGCCATGTTGGGTGGCCGTAGCCAAGTCCCTTCATCTGGAAACGGAGCACGGGAGTGAGTTCGATCGTTCGAACCTCACCCCCAACCCGCACCAGGTCGATCTCGGCCGACGAGGCCAAGCGGGTGCCCGGGTGATACGTGACTCGATGCGCAGCCGTCGCCATGCGGGTGTCGACATCGACGAGGGCGGCGGGAATGTCGGCCTCCGAGTCGAACAGAGGCGCCTCGATCCCCTCGCGCACGAGCGCTTCGCCGCTCTTGCCATCGAAGAAGATGGCGTGGCTCACGTGGTCGTCCCAAAACAGAGGAGCCCACAGAAAGAAGAACTGCGGCGGTCGTTGTGGCGCCCCGGTCGTTTCCCGCTCGCCAACGCCGCGGACACCCCATGACCGATCCTTCGTGCCATACCAATCGCTCACCGCAAACTCGCCGTCCGGATTCACGACGGTGCCTTCCCACTTGCCGAACTGGTCGAAGCGTGTGGCATCCATGATGCGCCTGGTGCCAGACCACAACGTCTGCCGAGCCTCTTGAATGGCGGACGTCCGGCTGGAAAATGTGAGATCACACGACAGGCCAGATGGGTTGTCGTCGAGGATCACCCGCACCCGACGAAGCGGTTCAATGATCTCGATACGGAACGGTCCAACCGCCATGTCTGTGCGCTCATGCGGTGCCCGACCAGACGCAAAGAATGCGTGTTGGCGACCATCGGCCTCAACGGTGCTGAACGCACAATCGATCACACCCCGATGGGGATACACGGCCATGCCAATGCCGAAGTACTGCGAACCGTCGGCGTTGTATCCGTTGAACCACGTTCGGTCATACACATTGCGGTCCGACGTCGCGGGGTGGGCGACAGGTTCCGGTGTCTGATGAATCGGGTAGTCGTCGAGCTTGTTCAGCATGGGTGTCCGCTCCGGCTGGGATCGTGCGCTGGCTGGTCATGCACGAGTTGGCCGTGCACTGACTGGTTCGAGGCGACTGTAGAACCTCAGAGCCGTAGGCTCGGAAGTGTCGCCAACCGGAGCCTCCACATGCACATCGAAGTGAACAAGACCGACCTCGAACAAACGAGAACCATCACGGCAAACGCCGCCGAGTTGTCTGGCGGCCAGGCTCGTCTGAGCGTGCAGCGGTTCGGCTTCAGTGCGAACAACATCACCTATGCCGTGTTCGGCGACATGATGTCGTACTGGTCGTTCTTTCCATCTGATGAAGGGTGGGGCCAGATCCCCGTGTGGGGATTCGCCGAGGTTGTCGACGCCAACGGCACCGGCCTGACAGACGGCGAGCTGATCTATGGCTACTTCCCGATGGGCACCGAGCTGATCGTGACGCCAACCCGAGTCAACGAGGGCGGCTTCGTTGACGCCTCTCCTCACCGTTCGCAGTTGCCGCCGGCCTACAACGGCTACGTGCGCAGCAGCGCCGATGCGATCTACAACCCCGAAACCGAAGCGGCGCAACTGCTGTTTCGACCACTGTTCATGACCGACTTTCTGCTCGACGATTGGCTCGCCGACAACGACATGTTTGGCGCCTCGGTCGTGGTCTTGTCGAGCGCTTCGTCGAAGACAGCGTTTGGCCTTGCCCACCTTCTCGCCAAGCGCGACGGCATCGAGGTGGTTGGACTCACGTCCGCAAGCCGTGTCGAGTTTGTTGAGGGTCTTGGGGTGTACGACCGGGTCGTCAGCTACGACAACATCAGTGAACTTCCGGCCGGGCAGCCCTCGGTGTATGTCGACATGTCGGGTGACGGCGGCATTGGCTTCTCAGTGCACACGCAGATGACGGGCCTCACCGCCAGCGTGCAGGTTGGTGCCACCCATTGGAGCGAAGTCGGCACCGGTGGTGCTCGACCGGGGCCAGCTCCGGCCCTGTTCTTTGCCCCTGATCAGGTGGTGAAACGTCAGGCTGACTGGGGTCGCGAGGGATACGACCAGCGCTTCAGCGAAGCCTGGGCTGGCATCTTGCCGCTTATCGACTCGATGATCACGATGGTCGAACGGCGTGGAGAAGACGCCGTGGCCGCGACCTACCTCGAGGTGCTCAGCGGTGACGTCGACCCAAGCCACGCGTTCGTGTTGTCGCTCGACTGACCCACCCAAGGGTCGCTTGACTCAGGCCGGGCCAGTACGCCCAGGCCGAGGCACAAATCGAGGCGTCCGGGCTGCATAGGCCTCGTAGCCGGGGTACGTCTCGACCAGTCGTTGCTCTTCCCACGCAGCCTTTGCGTTGAAGAACGCGACGGCCAGAACCGCGATGATCAGACTGAGGACACTGCCGGAACGGATCGTGAGCCCAACAACGATGGCCAGCACGCCGGTGTAGATCGGGTGGCGCACAAACCGGTAGAGCCCTTCTGTGGTGAGCGTGCCGCGCTCGGTCGGCACAGGAGTTGGCGTCAAGGCGGTGCCAAGGCTCAGCGTGGCGACGATGCCGATGCCAATGCCCGCCACGATGAACGCCATGCCGACAAGCCGCACCACATCTGGTGTTGGCCAATCGTTGCGGGCCGGTCCAATGATCAACGCGATCAGAATGACTGCCTGCACGGCAACGAAGATCCAGCCGGTGATCTGCTTTGACACCCCGTGGCCCTCGTTACGCGCGGAGGTCTGGGAGTTGATCGTTCGACCAGATCTTCCGCAGGAAGCGGGGGTTCTTCGACGACATGTCGATCTGGTAGGAGCTGTTCGTGGTCTGCCACGGAATGTCGAGAATCCCGCACAGCGCTTTGCCGAGCCACTTCTCGATCTTGAGCACCACCATCTTCTTGCGAAGTCGCCCCTGCACATCGCGGTTGAGCACGGTCGGCAGCGAGTTGAGCGTGAGGATCTCGCTGATCGCAGAGTCGGCCATGTTTTGACGGCCCTCATCGCTCGCATAGAAGTGGCTCACCGCAAAGACGATTCGTCGCGGGTCACCCTGCTGGAGGAACTGACAAGACTCGACAACGGTTGAGCCCGTTCTCACCATGTCGTCGAAGAGCACAATGTCGTGGCCAGCGATGTCGTTGAGCGTCGCCTCGCTCTGGTCGTGCAACGTCACTGACACCTGACGCTCACCCGTGCGCTCCTTGTCGAGCATGATGAACTTCGCCTTCGGAAGATCGAGGCGGGAGTACATCTCTCGAACGAAATCGCGAGCACCTTTGTCTGGGGCGCACAGCACCAGGCCGTCGCCGCCCTCGCTCCAGTCGACAACATCGGACTCGCGGAGGTAGTCGGCGTAGATGTCATATGGAATCAGGTTGTGGAATCGACCCTCGAAGACGTCGGCGAAGACCGCCTGCACTGAGGTGGAGTGGTTGTGGACCGTGACGACCCGATCGACTCCAGACATCTTGAGCAGTTCGGCATAGAGCAGTGACGAAAACGGCTGTCCATCGAACTTCTTGAGATCGGTTGCGTCACGCTCGAAGGTTGTTTCGCCGTGTTCGATGCGAGGTCCGCGGTCTTGCGCACTGAAGAACAGGTCTGGCTCGACCAACACGACGTTTGCGGCACCGTTGTCTTTGGCCGACCGGGCGATCAAGAACGTACGCATCGCCAACTGGTTGCGACTCTGTACGCCGTTGGTGGTGCTGACGATGATGACCGTCTTGCCGTCGAGGTGATGACCAATCTTGGTGAGGTCGTCTTCGTCAGAGATAAACCGAGGACAGAACTCAGAGTTGGCGAACGTCTTCAGGCTGATGACGTCTGCGATGTCTTCTGCCTGTCCGATCGTGAAGGCCACATCGATGGCAAAGGGATCGTCTGAAGTGTTGCCCACGACAATCACATCGTTGGCAAGGCCCGCGTGATTCACAGAGAGCATGCTAGGGCGGGCACACTGGCGTGGTGACCTTCACCATCGAAGGCGATTTCGAGCGCGACGGTGCCGTGTGTGTTCGGCAGGCGTTTTCTGCCGAGCACGTGGCACTCGCGGCCGGCGCGATCGAGGCAAACCTCGCCGACTTGTCGCCCCGGGCCAAACGAGCATCTGCGGCCGACGACGGGGCGTTCATCGAAGACTTTTGCAACTGGAACCGGATCGAATCCATGGAGCGATTCATCCGCGAGTCGCCGGCCGCCGCCATTGCCGCCGAGCTCACCGGCTCTTCCACGATCCGGCTCTATCACGACCACATGTTGGTAAAGGAGCCCGGCACACAGCAACGCACGCCATGGCATCAGGATCAGCCCTACTACAACGTTGCCGGCAGCCAGAACGCCAGCATGTGGTTTCCGGTCGACCCTGTGCCTCGGTTATCGAGCATCGAGTTCATTGCCGGAACGCATCGGGGTCCGTGGTTCATGCCCCGCACCTTCCTTGACGCGCAGGCCAAGTGGTTTCCAGAAGGCAGCCTGGCCGAACCTCCCGACTTCGCTGCTGATCCAGATCGGTGGGCGGTGCTTGGTTGGGAGCTTGAGCCAGGAGACGCCATCTTCTTTCACATGGCCACCGTGCATGGCGCTGGCGGGGTGGAAGGCCCGAACCGACGCCGAGTGCTTTCGGTGCGATTCCTCGGAGACGACATGCGTCATGCCCCACGTTCGTGGACAACGTCGCCGCCGTTTCCCGGGCTGGCCGATCAACTGGCCGACGGAGCAGAGCTCGATCACGAGCTCTTCCCGCTGCTTCTTGGATGAGCTTGTTGCGGCTGCTATC
The DNA here is from genome assembly GCA_938009905.1 of uncultured Acidimicrobiales bacterium. Classification (GTDB taxonomy): domain Bacteria; phylum Actinomycetota; class Acidimicrobiia; order Acidimicrobiales; family SZUA-35; genus CALEWY01. Next base: position 8,543 of record CALLGK010000132.1, read on the forward strand.
CGACCCTTGAGGCGATGCGCCAACAACACTGATTGCATCATGAGACGCTTCAATTTGTCTGTCCCGCTCTTCGTCGCTGCGATGCTTGTTGCGGCCGCCTGTGGCAACAGCAGTGATGACGCTGGTTCGTTAATCACAACGGCACCAGAATCACCCGCCACCGACTCGATCGAGTCAGAAACAACGACCACAGAAGCTGAGCCGGCTGAGACCGAGACGTCGCTTGAAGCTGCGACGCCCTCGGAGATCCCGTGTCCGCCTGCTGAGGGCACAGCCGAGCGGACAACCCAGTTCGACACCGTTCCGCCCTTCTGCATCGACCCGGACGGAGCAATTACGGCGGTGATCGAAACCAATCGTGGTTCGTTCACGATCGAGTTGTTTCCGAACAGGGCGCCGATCACGGTGAACAGCTTCGTGTTCTTGGCTCGCAACCGGTTCTACGAAGGCGTCTCGTTCCACCGCATCATCCCGGGGTTCGTCATTCAGGGTGGCGACGCCGTTGGTGACCCGGTTGGCACGGGCGGACCGGGCTACACCTTCATTGACGAGCTCCCAGACGAAGGCGAGTACGTCGTCGGCTCGGTTGCGATGGCCAACGCCGGGCCCAACACCAACGGCAGTCAGTTCTTTGTGGTCACCGGCGAAAACGGCGTTGCGCTGCCTCCGAACTGGGCGCTCTTTGGTCAGGTCACCGAGGGCATGGACGTCGTGATGGAGATCGAGTCGACCGGCACGGATTCCGGTGCCCCGACAGAAGAGACCATCATGCTTTCGGTGACGATTACCGAAAGCTGAGCTCGGGCCGAGGCAACCGCATCGCCATCAGCATCGCGGCGCCATTGGCCACCGCACACAACGTGAATGCGAATCGGTAGCTGTCCGACGCATCGACCAGCAGCTGGGCCACATACGGCCCGATTGCGGCCATCGCCCCGGCGGTGGCGAACAGCCGACCCACAATGGCGCCGGCGTGAGCTCGACCGAAGTAGTCGCCGACCAACGCGGGGAACAGGGCAACGGCTGATCCGTAGGCGAATCCGAAGGCAGCAGCCGCGGGATACAGCAACGTGAGGCTGCTGGCCACGGAGAGTCCGACGAAGCCGATGGTCTGCACCGCAAAGGCGATGGCGACAACGCGTCGTCGATCAAAGCGGTCTGAGACGGGCCCAACGCTGAGCCGTCCGGTGAAGCCGCCGATGCCGATGGCCGAGATCACCGTGGCGGCCTTGATGGCATCGATTCCCTGATCAGTGGCGAACTGACTGATGTGGGCGAACGGCACGAAGATCGCCAGGAACGACAGCGCATACATGCCGAAGATGAGCCAGTACGGCCGAGTCCGAAAAGCCTCGGCAACCGTTGCTCCCTCAACGGCCCCAACCGGGGCGTCAATCTGCGGTCGGCCGTCTGGATGTTGACCAACCGACTCCGGATCGCGGCGCATCAGAGCGGCCCCGGCCGACATTGCAATCACGCCGACGATGGCCATCGAGGCGAGCGCCGTACGCCAGCCTCGGGCCTGCACGATGGCGGCCGAGATGGGAGGAGCGACGATGTTTGCGAGGCTGCCGCCGGCGGTGGCCACCGCAACGGCAAGACCTCGGCGGGCGATGAACCAACGGACGACCGTTGCATTGCACGGGACCCACGAAGCACTCATGCCGATGGGAGCCAAAATGCCAAGGCCGAACAACACCACCCACAGGTTCGGTGCGGCGGCCCAGCTCAAATACCCGATGCCGAGGATCAATGCGCCGACACCGATGACTCGACGGGGCCCGAACCGGTCGGTGAGGATGCCACTGACCGCCGAGAGCGAGCTGTAGCTGAAGATGTAGAGGGCGTAGATGAGCTGAAGCCGGTTCTCGGACCACCCTGTATCGGCCACGATGTCATCGACGAGCGTGCCGAAGCTGAACTGAATGCTGTAGACGACGAACAACACCGTGAACGCAGCGCCGACGACGCGCCAACCGTGGAAGACCTCGTCGACCGGAGCATCGGCAGCGGGTTTGGTGTTGGTCGACACGGCCGAACCCTAGGTTCGTCCTGCCGGCCAGTCGAACACGACCGACGGCCAACAGCGTGCGATGTCCGATCGTTGACCTTGTGTCGCGTACGCTTTCGGTGTGAACGCGCCGCTTCATCCTTGGGCTGACCGTACGTTGACGGCCCGCGTGACGATTGCCCGCCACGACACTCAAGACACGGCGAGCGCGGTTGTGGCCGATGTCGATCAAGCGCTTGTTCACGCCGTTGAAGACGATCATCGATTGCAGCGGGCGTTGCGCGATCTTGCTCCTGAACAGTCGAGAGCCGAGCTCAAGTCAGCGCTCCGGTCGCGGCCCGATCCCATGGCAGCCGATACGCCATCGATCTTGGCGCTGCGGGAGCGGCACGAGCTCATCGCCGATCTCGAGAACCGGCTCGATGAGCTTCGCCGCCGCGTCGATCGTCTCTTGATCGATCTCGACACGATGGTGGCTCAAATCGTTGCTGCCTCCGTCGCTGCGGGGTCTGGCGACCAGCGTCTGGCCGCTCAATTGCAACGAGTCACTGATGAGGCAGCGGCCCTCGAAGCAGCGCATGCGGAGATCGCACATCTCTAGATGACGGTCGGTGAAGCCAAACGAGTCGATTCTGGTAGATCAATGCCGATGGAGTCCCCGTGAATTGTCCTATGTGCGTATCGCAAGTGCTTCGCGCTGAACACCGCAATGGCATCGAAGTCGACGTGTGTCCCAAGTGTCGTGGCGTGTGGCTCGATCGTGGTGAGCTCGAGAAAGCGGCGGTTCCCCCTGCGCCTCCTGGGCCTGGATCGCGCCGGTTCGCCGGAGAGCCAGCCGCCGATGATGACGACGGCGATGATGATGATCGAGACAGTGGCCGCAAGCACGACCGCCGCGATGACGACGATGATGATGACGACGACGATCGCCGCCGCCGACGCAAGAAGCGCCGGAAGAACTTTGGTGAACGCCTCGCTGATGTGTTCGAGGACGTCCTCGACTAACTCGGGTCGCTGAAGGTCAGCCCTTCAAAGGCGCCAGACGTTCGCCACTCGTCGATGTAGGAGAAGTAGGCGACGGCCCCGTCCGGATAGCCCAAGCCGTTGCGAACTCCTGCGTCGTCAAACAGCTGTCCTTCGTTGTTGTAGTAGCCGGGGGTGCAGTCAACGTCGTTGCCGAATCGTCGTTCGCCGTTTTCAAGCAGCTCGATCCAGGCTGTCTCGGCTTCGAGCGTGGGTTCCACTGTTGCCGCGCCGGTTTGTTCGGCATGACCAATCACGGCCGCAAGGGTGCGGCCTCGCTCGACCAGGTTGTGGGGCACGTTCGAGATCAGATTGGCCGCTTGGTACGGGCCCACGATGAACATGTTGGGGAAGCCGTGGACGTGTGTGCCGTGGAGCGACACCATGCCCTTCTCCCACTTGTCGAACAGGCCTTGGCCGTCGCGCCCGACGGGTTCGAACCCCCAACGCCGCTTGAAGCTTGTGCCGACCTCGAAGCCAGACGCATAGATCAAGCAATCGAGCTCGTAGTGTGTGTCGCCAACCCACACACCGGTTTCGTCGATGCGCTCGACTCCCTTGCCGTCCGTGTCGACCAGGTGAGTGGTGGGGTTGTTGTAGGCATCGAGGTATTCGTCGTGGAAGCACGGCCGCTTGCACAGCTGGCGGTACCACGGCTTGAGAGCCTCAGCGGTTGCTTCGTCAGACACGATCTCGTCGACTCGAGCTCGGATCTCGGTCATCTTCTCGTCGTCGCTGGCGTAGTAGGCCCGCAGACGGCCTGCGGGCGAGAGATCGGGCTCTGGCTCGGCGAGCAGGCGCGCGACGATGCGCTTGGTGATGTCTGTCCACCCGTCCTTGACGAAGTCTTCTTCGGCGAAGCCCATTGTCTGGAGAATGGTGAAGTTCTCGAGCCACTTCTGCTGCCATCCCTCTTCGAGGGTGGCGAACCACTCTGGGTCGATGGCGTGGTTGTTGCGAATGTCGATCGATGACGGCGTGCGCTGAAACACGAACAGCTCTTGGCACGCCTTCGACAGATGAGGCACGGCCTGCACAGACGTTGCACCGGTCCCGATGATGCCCACTCGCTTGTCGGCGAGGCCTGTCATCAGCGCCCCCTTGGAATCACCACCCGTGTAGTCGTAGTCCCAGCGACTGGTGTGGAAGGTGTGGCCTTCAAAGCTGCCGACACCTGGAATGCCGGGAAGCTTCGGTCGATGCAGCGGGCCGGTACCGATGGCGATGTACTTGGCTCGCATCTCGTCGCCCCGGTCGGTGCGAATGATCCAGCGACTGGCGTCGTCGTCCCACTCGACCTCGGTCACTTCTGTCGAGAAGAGCGCGTTCTCATACAGGTTGTAGTGGCGGGCGATGCGCTGGCTGTGCTCGAGAATCTCCGCGCCCTTGGCGTATTTCTCGGTTGGCATGTGGCCGGTCTCTTCGAGCAACGGCATGTACACCATCGAGGCGGTGTCGCACTGAGCGCCCGGGTAGCGATTCCAATACCAGGTGCCGCCGACGTCGCCGCCCTTCTCGATGATGCGTACGTCGATGCCTGCCTCGACCAATCGTGCGCCGGTGGTGAGCCCAGCAAACCCGCCGCCCACGAATGCGACGGTCACCTCATCAAACAGCGGTTCCCGCTCGACGGGGTCGGCGTAGGGATCGGTCGCGTGCTCGGCAAAGTCACCGACGATCTCGATGTACTGATCGTTGGCATCAGCGCGGAGACGCTTGTCGCGCTCTTCGCGGTATTTCTCTCGGAGGAACTCGGTATCGATGTCCTGCGGGGACGTGCTTGTCATACCGACGAGCGTCGCACTCCTGAGCCCCGAGCGTCGAACTGAGTCCGCCAGATTCGTGGCCTAGTCGAACTCGATCACGCCGCGAATGTTGAGACCGGCGTTCATGTCGTCGTAGCCCTGGTTGATGTCGTCGAGCGAATAGCGGCGGGTGATGAGCTCGTCGAGCTTGAGCCGACCCTGGCGATACAACATGAGTAGCTCGGGAATCTGCGAGTTCGGGCTTGCCGACCCAAAGATGGTCCCTCGAAGCTCCTTCTGCGACAGCGTCATCCTCGCCAAGTCGAGCTTGACGTCTTCTTGTCGCATGGGGGCGACGGCGGTGGCCACAACCGTGCCTCCCTTGGCCGTCAGATCCATAGCCGGCTGGATGAGGTCACCGGTAAGCACACCGGGGGTCATGATCGTGGCGCCGGCCATGCGGCCCCACGTGACTTCGTTGACCAGGGCCTTCGCTTCCTCCATCGACGAACAGGCGTGGGTGGCGCCGAGCTGCATGGCCATCTCTTGCTTGAACTGCACGGGGTCAACGGCGATCACGTTGGCAGCACCTGCGGCCGCAGCACCCTGCACCGCGTTTGAGCCAATGCCCCCGCAGCCGACAACCACAACGGTGTCGCCCGCTCGGACCTCGGCACGATTCACCGCAGAGCCGTAGCCGGTGGCCACGCCGCACGAAACAAGACAGACCGCGTCGAGTGGAAGATCTGGTTCGACCTTGATGACGGACGCTTCGGCCAACACCATGTGTTCGGCAAAGGTGCCGAGCTTGGCGAAGGTATTTAGATCGGTCCCGTCGGCGGCGTGAGCTCGATATGTGCCGTCGGTGATCATGCCGCCACCGAAGGTTCGGGCGCCGAGGTCGCAGAGGTTTTGCTTGCCAGCAGCGCACGGCGGGCAAATGCCACAAGCAGGCACGAAGGAACACGAAACATGGTCGCCAGGAGCGACGCGGGTGACGTTCTCGCCAACCTCGACGATCACGCCGGCGCCTTCGTGGCCGCCGATCATGGGAAAGATTGAACCGCCTGGGAGCTGGTCGATCAGCTCTTGGGGCGGCAGCATGTCGCCGGTCACCAAGTGCTCGTCTGAATGGCACAGTCCGGCGTATGCCGTCTTGACCAAGACCTCACCTGGGCCGGGCGGATCGAGCTCGATCTCTTCGACGCTCCACCGTTCACCGACATCTCGCAAGATGGCTGCTCTGGTTTTCATGATCGTTCGGTCCTCCTGATCGAGAACCGAGCTTCGCATCCGAGTTCGTTGCCGTCGAGTTGAAGACTCGATGATCTCGCTCGTGCGCTACCTCGCGCCGCTCGTGCGACGGGTTAGTACCACTTGCCCTTTGCGAAGCCGCCGAAGCCGATCAGGCCGATGAGCGTGATGATGATGCCGAGGAAATTTCGACCATCGATGATGGGCGACCAGAGCAGGAGGCCAAGCCCCGTGATGATGGCTCCCATACCGATGCCTGCAATCTTCATGTCTTTCATTCGCCCTGCCCCTTTGTTTCAGTAACTGGCGTTCTTGCTTTCCGTGTCGTCGGGTCGGACCCGACGCCTCACTAACCGTAGCCCCAGTGCCTCAGTGTCAGCCTCGTGAGTAGCGGATTGTCACACCAAGAATGTGACGGGCGGCCAAAACAGAGCCCTTGATCGTTCCGCCAACCTTGGAAGATCCAGCCTGCCTGTTGTCCCAGGCAACGGGGATCTCGGCGATACGAGCGCCCCGGTTTGCACACTTCACCGTCATCTCGGTCGGCCAGCCAAACGTCATCTCGTGCATGTCGAGTACCGCAACCAGATCGCTCCGAATCGCCCGATACGGACCAAGATCGGTGACGTCGATGTCATAGAGCCGTCTCATCAACTTGGCAGACAGCCAATTGCCGAATCGCTGATGCGGAGGCATGGCGCCAGCCGAGATGGTGCCGAGGACGCGCGAGCCAAGCACGATGTCGGCGTTGTCTGCGACGAGTGGCTCGATGAGCGAACAGAGCTCGGAAGGACGCGAGCTGTGGTCGGCGTCGATGTACGCAATGACGTCAGCACCGAGAGACAACGCCTCGGTTGTGCCGGCCTGGCAGGCCCAGCCGTAGCCCCGGCGAGGTTCGGACACGACGATGGCGCCAGCGGACGCGGCCTCTGCGGCTGTGTGATCTGTTGAGCCGTTGTCGGCAACGACCACGTGGCTGACTCCCTGAGCCAGAACGTCGCGCACAAGCGCGGCGATGTTGTCGCCCTCGTCGAGTGCGGGAACCACCACGACAGTCGAGGCCAGCGGCCGATCGTTGTCTGCATCTGTTGGGCTCACGCGGGCAACAACCCAGCCTGGCGTAGGAACGCCAGCGTGTGTTCGCCGCACGGGATGCCAGCAGCGATGTCGTCGATGAGCCGATCGAGGTCTGCCGGTTCGTCCACGTCGTACCAGGGCTCGAGCAGGCTGACGCGCAGGTTGAGCTCGGCGGCAGTTGCCAGGGTGTCTGCGAGTACCGACGGAGTCGACATCTCGACGTCAGTGACAATCCGGGAGTGCGGCTGTTTCCAACCGATCAGGTAGTAGCCGCCGTCTTCGGTTGGTCCGAGCACAACGTCGGTGTCGGCCTCATCAAGCCGGTCGAACGCATCGGCAATGAACTGCGCCGGCAGTGTCGGACCATCAGCGTTGATGGCGACCACCTGCTCAAACCCCTGGTCGAGAGCGGTCGACATGACGTGGTTCAAACGCTGACCGAGATCGTCACCGATCTGCGCGATCTGGCCAACGCCAGCGACGAGCTCATCGAACGCCGCTGTCGCCTCGGGCGGCGAGATCGCGACGACGCTTGTCACCGTCGACGGAGCGGTTGCCGGTGTTGCCGCGGCGGCAAGCGCCACCGCATCGCGAATGAACGCGCCTGAGAGCTCAGCAGCCAGCTCGGGGCTGAGCCGTGGCGTCAGCCGAGTCTTGGACCGGCCAGTGATGGGGGCCTTCGCCATGACGAGTACTGCTCGCGTCATGCGACGGTGTTCATCCGACGAGAAGCGCCGAACGCTCGGCCGCCACGGTGCCAGCCCGTCGCTCTCGGCTGCGGTACACCGAGATGGTCTGGCCGATCGTCGCCGACGCTATAGCAAACAGCCCGAGCCCAAACACGGTTGCGTAGAGCGCGATGCCCCAGTTGCGATGGCTGAGTGCGGTCCACGCGCCAAACCAGCAGTAGAACGCCAGCAGCATCTCGACGTAGACGATCCTGTCCAAGCTGAGTTGGTAACGCTTGTGGGTCCACGAACGACCAACGGCTTCAGGTTCTGCCAAGCCGAACTTGGCGGTTCGCTCGAACTCCGGATTGGGGTGGGTGAAGATCTGGATGGCTGCTCGCAACGTGTTCACCATCATGCCGGCGCCGAGGATGGTGACGGTGATGATGCGGGGCAGTCTGCGCCACCAGCTCTGGCCGAGACGACGCTGGCCGGCGATGAAGAAGATGCCGGGCGAGAGCGACGACAGGGCGAATACGTACCCAACGCCGTACAGGGTGGAAAAGCCTTGGAAACGAGCGCCAGCCTGCACGACGAGTGGATAGATCAATGCCAGCGTGAAGAGCATGAGGTGGATCGAGTAGGCGGTGAGGTGAGCGGTGGCCTGAAACTTTGTCGCAAACGGAGCCTCGGATCGCCACACCGGCGAGAGCAGCTTCTTCGCACACTCCAGCGAACCGCGAGCCCAGCGGTGCTGCTGGCGGCGGAAGCTCGACATCTGGGCGGGGAGCTCGCCGGGCACCACAACGTCTTCGCGGTAGTGACCTCGCCAGCCCTTGAGGTGGGCTCGGTACGACAGGTCGAGGTCTTCGGTGAGTGTGTCGGCTGTCCACCCGCCGGCGTCTTCGATGGTTGCGGCCCGCCAGATGCCGGCCGTGCCGTTGAAGTTGAACCAGTAGTTGCGGAGCCCTCTGGCTGCTTGTTCGACCATGAAGTGGCCGTCGATGGCAAGGCTTTGCAGCCTGGTCATCCATGAGTAGTCGGCGTTGATGTGGCCCCACCGACACTGCACAAATCCGATGTCGGGGTCGCTGAAGTGGGGCACGGTCTCGGTGAGAAACTCTGCTGGCGGCACGAAGTCGGCGTCGAAGATGGCGATCAGCTCTCCGGTGGCAGATCGCATGCCCTCACCGAGAGCACCCGCCTTGTAGCCGGTGCGGTCTGTCCTCTGAACATGAACGATGTCGAGCCCGTTCGCCCCTAGCTCGGTGACGACCTGAGCGATCAGCGTTGCGGTTTCATCGTCGCTGTCGTCGAGCACCTGGATCTGTAGGAGCTCCGCCGGATAATCCATCGCTGCCACAGCCCGGATAGCTCGTTCGGCGACGTACAACTCGTTGTAGATCGGGAGCTGGACTGTGACGGTCGGCAGCGACGCATGGTCTGGCTCGGTCAGGTCGATCGATGCGTGGTTGAGAGCGTCGACCATGGACGGTGCGTTGCGTCGCGTTTTGCCTTTGGGGTCTCGAACAACAACCAAGATCGCGAGCAGCGAGAGGTTGGTGCCGAGCACAAACAGCATCAGCGAGGTGATCAGGTAGATCGCTCCCGCCGCGATGAGCACACCGTCGGTCATCAAGAAGCCCGCGCTACCAGATCAAGCCGGCAGGGGAGGAGCCCTTGGCCCGGCTGATGGCCTGGTCGAGGCCGAGCTGGCGGCCACCCCACCCGAGGAACACGGTGAGGGCAGCCATGAAGAGGAGCACGTAGGTCCAGATCCATTCGCCGCCGCCGAAGTAGGAGACAAAGAGAAGGAAGAAGAAGCCCATGGCCCACAGGCTGGCGAGCCGTGTGGCGCCGCCAACGAGCAGGGCGAGGCCGGCCAGACCCTCCATCACCATTTGCGCAAACCCGGCGACGCCAGAAATCGGCACGATGGTTGCATCGAGAAGGTCGCCCACGAAGCTCAGTGAACTGCCGTTGCCGCCCTCTTCCTCTGGCGTGAACAGCCAGCTGAGGAATCCCTCGATGCCGTCGCCCGAGTAGAAGTCGTCGCCGATGTTGCCCCACCAGGTCACCAGGAGAATGACCCCGAGGGTGATTCTCAGCAGGGCCACGGCGACAGAGCCCTGTTGGTTGTCGGCACTGTCGACGTTGCTGCCGTCGGTGCCGGCGGTCGCTCCGGACGTTGCTGATGTCATGATCTATTCCCTTTGGTCACGATTGGTTCGACGCCATGAGTCGAACGGTGGGCGATGGCAGGTTGCGTTTGATGAGATGCGCGTCGACGCCCCAATTGAGTCCGGGCGCAGCAAGAAAGAACACGGCGTGCCACATGGCCAGCATCGCGTAGGACCACGGCCACTCGCCGGGAACCCCCAGCATCGCGACGCCGAGGTTGAGCGACATGAGCAGGCCGAGCGCGGCTCCCGCCCGAGTCAGCGTGCCGGTCAACAACGACAGACCGGTGACCAACTCCGCCAGAAACACGAGCCAGGCAAACAGGGTGAAGTTCGGCAAGACGACGTTGTCGATCAGTTCGCCGTATGGGGCGAACGCCGCATGTTCGACGGCCAGTTCGAGCCACGTGCGAAGGCTTGTTTCTGATCCGCCCTCGAAGTCTGGTGGCAGCTTCCACCGCAACGCGTACAGCCACAACACACCGATGAGTATTCGGGCGATCGAGATCGGCCACAGCGGTGCGGTCTTGCCGGTCATGATGCATGGCCGGCTGCAGCTGTCGACGGGGTTGCTGAGGTCGATTGGGTTACTGGTGTCGGTTGGCTGACCAAGGTGTGAAGCTCGCTTGGGTCGCCGACGCCCGTCAGTTCGCCGTCTGCCATCACCGCAACTCGATCAGCGAGCGCAACCGCTTCGTCTCGATCGTGGGTGACCAAAACGGTGGTGATACAGGCCTCGGTCTGCACGGCTCTGATCAATTGTTGGAGTTCTGTCCGAAGCTCAGGGTCGAGGCTGCTGAGTGGCTCGTCGAGCAGCAGAATCTGGGGCCGGACGACCAACGCCCGAGCGAGGGCCACCCGCTGCTGTTGTCCGCCCGATAGTTCGTTCGGGTAGCGATCGCCGTAGCCGTCGAGCTGCACAGACCGGAGCGCCTCATCCACACGGGTGGCTTGTTCAGCCTTGTCGACCTTTCGAAGGCGCAGCCCGTACCCAACGTTTTCCCGCACCGTTCGAAACGGGAAGAGGGCGTGCTGCTGAGCGACGAGCACAGCGTTGCGTCGCTCTGGCGGCATATTGACCACCGAGACGTCGTCGATCGCGATGTCGCCTTCGTCCGGCGATTCAAGACCAGCGATGAGCCGCAGCACCGTGGTCTTGCCGCAACCGGAAGGCCCGAGTAACACCAGCAACTCACCCTGCTCGACCTCGAGGGTGACGCCACGGACAGCCTTGGTCAACGAATCGCCGTAGGTCATGACGAGGTTGTTGAGCGTAAGTGTTGCCACGGTGTCCCTGCTCGGATCGCGTGTCTACTACGACCAGATCTCCATCGCTCCGCCGAGGGGCAAGTCGATGATGCGGTCTGGTCCTTCGAACCAACGCTCGTAGATCTCGGCGAACTCGCCGCTGGTCCACAAACCTTGGAGGGCGATGTTCACGTCGTCTCGCCACTCCGAGTCGTTCTCGGGCACGCCGATACCGAACTGCACCGGGTTGTGTCCGCCCGGCAAAAGCGTGAGCGCCGGATCGCCGGCGGCAAGGGCGAGCAAGGTGATGTTGTCTTCGGTGTATCCCTCGATCGCTCCGTCGCGAAGGGCTTGCATCGCCGCGAGCTTGTCGTCGAATTCAACGAAGTCGGGAGCGTCGCCACCCTGTTCGGCGACGTAGTTGCCCCAGCTATCGATGGTCGAACTGCCAGCGTTTGCCCCGACAGTTTCACCGATGAGTTCATCGATGGAGGCGTATGAATCGGTGCGAACCAGGAACGACTGGTTGTCCCAGAAGTAGGTGATGCTGAAGTCGATGGCTTCTTCCCTGGACAGCGTGTGGTTCATGCTGGCCACCGACATGTCGACTTGGCCTTCCTGCAGAAAGCTGATGCGGGTCGTGCCGTCGACGGGCACAAGCTCGAGCTCGAAGCCCATCTGATCAGCCATGGCGTTGGCGAGGTCGACATCGAATCCGACCCAATCGCCGTTTTCGTCGATGAAGCTCATCGGCGGGTTGTCGTTCCGGACGCCAATGCGCACAACACCAGACTCGGCGACGGCGTCGCTCAACGATTCTGTCGATGCCGGTGCGGCCTCGGTGACCGACTCGGCCGGAGCGTCGTTTCCGGCAGTGGGTTCTTCGTCGCTGGCACATGCGGCGGCAACGATCGCGAGGGCGAGGCTTGCGCCGATGGCGCGCTTGAATGGGTGATTACGTTTCACGGAGACAGTTAACCGGACCGATTGCTGGATCCGTTCCGTTCAGCGCAGTTGCGTCGGCCGCCAAGTTCGGGTGTTCTCAGCGAGTTGCGGTGCTGTCCAGACGGTCGACGAATCCCGTTCTGGCCACTGTTTTCGACCCAAAACGCCGATTTCCAACCTGAGCGATAGCTGTGGCGACAAGAAAATACAGCGCACCGACGGTGAGGTACGTGGCCACCCAAAATGGGGCGTTCTCGATGTCGGATCCGAGCGCAATTCGCGCCGTCGTTGTGAGGTCGGCCACGCCGAGCACCACAACGACAGACGTGTCCTTAAACAAGGTGATTGCTTGGTTGGTGAAGGCCGGGCCCATGATGCGAACGGCGAAGGGAAATCGCACTGTTTGCCAGGCTTTTGCCCGTCCGGCGCCGAGCGTTCGTGCGTCGTCGATAAGCGCCTCTGGCACCGCTCGAAGACCGCTGGCAACTACGCCAGCCTGGTATGCGCTGCTGTAGAGAACGAGCGAGATCAGGGCCGACACGAACGACGAAGTTTCTAGCCAGAGCCTGCCAGCGCTGAACAGGTTGTGAACGATCAGCAGTAAGAGGATGAGTGGCACACTTCTGAACACCCAGATGTACACCTGAGCGGCTCGGCGAAGGGTGGCTGATCGTGCCACTCGAGCGGTGCCAATGGGGAGTGCGAGCAGAAACCCGAGCCCCAGCCCAACCACTGCCAGCACGAGCGTCAGCAGCAAGCCGCCTGGCCGCTGACCGGGAAAGCCGAAGATCAGATTCGGCAGATTTCGGATGATGAAGTCGAGCTGATCACTCATGCCGCGACCCGCTCGCGAGTGCCCGGAGATGGCCGGTGGCCTTGGTGGCGAAGGCGACCGCGATGGAGTCGCCGGTCGACCCAACCGAGCAATGCGCTCAGAGCGGCCGCGAGGACAAGGTAGATGACAGCTCCGAGCAGGAGAAATTCGGTGGCTCGAAAGGTCGACTGAATCGACGCTTGCAGTTCGTGAAACAACTCTGGGACCGCAACGAACGACACCAGTGCCGTGTTCTTCATGTTGTGGACGAGTCGGGTCGACATGGCGGGAAACGCCGCCCGCAGCCCAGCCGGCAACACCAGGGTTCTGAACGCGGTTGATCTGGTCGCTCCAAGCGTGCGGACGGCATCGACCTGGGCGGTCGGGATCGAGCTTGCTCCGGCCCGAAAGAGCTCGGCGATGTACGCAGATGTATTCAGGGTGAGCGCCAGGGCTCCCGCGAGTCCGTAGTAGGGAATCGGTATTCCAGTGAGGTCGCGGGCGACGTCCATCACTGCGTTGTCAAACAGCAGCGCCTTACGGGTAGCCGGGTTGAACAGGTTTGGAACGGCAAACGCCCAGAAGATGATCTGGATCAACGCGGGTACGTTGCGGAACACTTCGATGTAGGCGCCGGCCAGTCTGCGGCCGACGCCCCGGCTCGACATCCTGAGGGCGCCAACGGCAACGCCGGCGATGGTGGCAGAGATTGCCGTGACGATCGTGAGTGCAACCGTGAGCCAGACGCCTCGGAGTAGATCGTTGGTGATCTCTCGTGTCAGCCAATCAAACACGATGAGCGCAGCGCCGGTGGCTGATGCCCGTCACGCCGGACGGCGAGCGAGCGCGATCATGGTTGGACTGCTGGCTTCGAGCTGGTTGCCATCAAGATCGGCAAAGAACTCGATGCGCTCGAAGCCGGCACTGGTGAGCAGCTGCTCGAGTTCGGTTTGGTCGAACAAGCGATAGGCCAGATCGAACGATCGCTCGACGCCATCCTGAACAACCTCGAACGTCTCGTGCACTCGGAACGTTGCTGGATCGAATCGGCGGTTGATCGTGGTGCTGTTGTCGCCCGAGCCGAACGCGTCGTGTGCAACGAGCTGGGCCACGGCCGCCTCACGTTGAGGAACCTCAACAAGCAAGCCAGCTCCAGGGCTGAGGCGGGCGGCCACCTCGTTGATGATGGCCTCGTTACTCGCCTGGTCGGCGCCAACTTGGCCGATCGTTGTGAACATGGCGACCGCGGCATCGAATGGACCCTTGGCGTTGGCGAGGTCGGTGCTGAACGTGACGCCAGCGATGGAGCGCGTCGACGCGAGGTGCGTGGCAGCATCAATCATGGCGGCTGACGGATCGATGCCGGT
>CALLGK010000133.1 GCA_938009905.1 uncultured Acidimicrobiales bacterium
CGCTCATCTGGACGGCGATTCCGTTCACGCTCTTTCCGCTGGCGGAGCAATACATCAATTCGGCCGTCACTGGCCTGCTGAACGGGGCAACACCGATCTTCGTTGCCCTCGTTGCCACGCTGATTCTTGGCAAGGCACCGCGAGGCTCACAGCTCGCAGGCATCGTGATCGGCTTCGTCGGTGTCACCCTGATCAGCGCACCATCTCTCAGCGAAGGTTCGACGCAGGCGCTTGGTGTTGGTCTCGTCCTCGCCGCCACGATCTGTTACGGCTTTGCCATCAATCTGGCTGCGCCCCTTCAACAGAAGTACGGCTCGGTCCTCGTAATGCGGTCAATGCTCTGGATGGCCACGGTTTGGACGCTTCCGTATGGCCTTTGGGGGCTTCGCAGCTCGACGTTCGAGGCCGGCCCGGTCCTCGCGGCCGTTGCGCTCGGCACGATCGGGACCGGAGCAGCCTTCCTTGTCATGGCCACACTGGTCGGTCGAGTTGGATCGACGAGAGCCTCGTTCATCACCTACCTGATACCCGGCATCGCCCTTGTGCTCGGCGTGGTTTTTCAGGGCGATGACGTCTCGCCCCTGGCCGTTGGCGGGGTCGTGCTCGTGGTTGCGGGGGCGTTGCTCGCCGGCCGCCGCTCTAGCTAACTCGCGGTCGATGTCGCACGTCGCACGTCCCGCGTCCACGTCCACGTCCACGCCGGGAATGGTGCTCAGGCTTGGAGAGTCCACGCCTCGCGCCAGCCGAGCTTGCGATCGGTGTGGATGACAGAGCGCACGTAGATCCGTTCGGCCAATGCCAACACGAGCAGCGCTGCGAACGCTGTGATGGCCATAGAACCAACGACTTCCCACCATTCCGCGTCGCCTGAGGCGATCCGGCCGGGCATGGCGAACGGAGCCGTGAACGGCACCCAGCTCACGATGCGGGCCAAGACCGAATCTGGATCGGCGGCACTGAAGATGGCGCCGAAGTAGCTCAGCATCAAGATCACGCTGACCGGCGCCAGCGTCGATTGCGCATCTTCTTGGCGAGGGGCCAGCGAGGCGCCGGCGGCAAACACCGAGCCGTAGAGCATGTAGCCAAGCACGAACCAAACAAGGCCGGTGCCAATGAGCCCGACGGAAAGGGCGGGCAGCGCACTTGAACCGAAGATCGATGCGGCGGCGACAGCGGATCCGGCAAGGACCGCGACCTGGATGATGCCAAGCAGCCCGATGCCGATCAGCTTGCCGATCAGAAGATCGCGGGCCCGGACCGACGAGAGCACGAGCTCAACGACTTTGGTCGACTTCTCTTCGAAGACACCCATCATGATGTAGGCACCAGCCACCTGAATCGAGATGAACAGCAGTATGACGCTCATGAAAGCAACGGCTTCCTTGGCGTCAGAGTCAGGGTCGGCTTCGAGTTCGATGATCTCAAGCTGACCGGCAGCCGTTAGTGCCTGGCTGATCTCGTTGTCACTCAAGCCGGCGTTGCCCAGCTCGCTCACAAGCGTTGCCTGCTGCCAGGCCGGAGTAACAAAGGCGATGAGCTCGCCGTTTGCCTGTTTCATCACCAGTTGCGACTCGATCACGAAGCCATCGACGAGTCCGTCCTCGATGGCTTGCTCACCGTCGGCTCGTGAGTCGAGCGACGTGATCTCAACGTCGGTTTCTTGTAGCCCGGCGATGAGCTCAAGGTTCTCGATCGCACCAGTCGGAGCCTCGCCAACGACGCCGAGGTTGATGGGATCGTCCTCGCCGATGAGAGACACGATTCCGAACACGCCAAAGATCACAACGACGGTCACAAGCAATCCGACGAGAAAGGACTTTGACAACACTCGGGAGCGGATCTCTCGCCGGGTGATGAGCCAGAGTGCAGCGGGTCGGATGGCGGTCATGAGATCTCCTGCTCGGCGATGTCGGATGAGGTTGCGATCGAGGTGAAGACCGACTGAAGGTCGGGTAGGTCGTAGTCGAATCGAGTGACGGTGCCAGCGGTGCGAGCCTGGGCAAGCACCGATTCGAGCTCGCTGTCGTCGCTGATCTCGACGACTCCTTGTGAGGTCGAGCCGGTAACGACGGGCCGATTGATCGCATCCGCCAGCGGCATGATTGGCCGGTCAACTTCGATTGAAAGATGGCGAATGCCGGCTGAGGCCCGCACGTCGTGCACGGTGCCAGCAGCTCGAACCTCGCCTTTGACGATGATCACGATCTCGTCGCAGATCCGCTCGACAAGGTCGAGCTGGTGCGAGCTGAACAGCACGCCAGCGCCGCTTGCGACTCGTTCTGTCAGCACTTCTTGCAAGGTGTTCACTGCGACGGGGTCGAGTCCGTTGAACGGTTCGTCGAGCACGAGCAGTTCTGGGTTCGTTACAAGCGACACCGCAAGCTGCACCCGTTGCTGGTTGCCGTGGCTCAGCTTCTCGAGTTGGTCGTTCAGTCGATCTCCGAGGTCGAGTGATTCAAGAATTGCGACGGCTCGGTTGTTGGCCGTCTTTCGATCGATGCCCTTGAGCTCTGCGAAAAAGGCGATCTGCTCGCGAATCTTCATCTTGGGATACAGGCCGCGCTGTTCTGGCATGTAGCCGAAGCGGGAGTGATGTTCAGGCCCGACAGGAGAGCCGTCCCAGGTGATGGTTCCGGCGTCTGGTTCGACGAGCCCAAAGATTGAACGCATCGTCGTTGATTTGCCCGCACCGTTCGGACCGACAAACCCCACGATGCGCCCCCGGGGAACCGAGAGCGTCACGCCATTGACGGCGACAAGATCGCCGTAACTCTTTGAGAGATCCGAGATGTGGAGCATGTGATGGAGTGTGGTTGATGAACCTCAGCGGCGCATCAGGCCGGGGCCCGATTGGAGGTCACTCCTGGGGTTGAGGCCGAGCTCCCCCCTGTGGGGGATCCTCAGATGCCAACTCTTCAGTACTGTGGAACGGGTGTCCGGCCTCACAGCCATAAGCGACGAGCTGCGCTTCAAGAACGTCAGGTGGTTCGTCGCCGAGGTGCTGATCATGGCGTTCGCCTTGACGTTCTCGCTCATCGCAGCCCTCGCGCTGCTGAGCGACACGGCTCCGCCCGGGTTTGATCCACCGCCCAACGCCCTCAGCATCGCCCTCACCATCTCCATTGTCTTGGTGTTGCTGGGCCGGCGTCGTTGGTCGATCACGGTGCTGGTGATCTCGACCGCCCTCCTGGCGGCCATTCGGCTGCTCGAAGTACCTGAGTTCGAAGTGTCCGGGCTCGCCTGGGTGCTTGCCCTGTTCGCAGCCGGCCGACATGGCGAGGCACCGTGGCGCAACATCATCAGAGCACTGTCAATTCTCGTGTTGCTCGGCCTGATCGTGTACGCGCTGTCCGGCGGGTGGAACACCTACGAGTCGCTCGGATTCACTCGACGCACATTCACGCTCATCGCGATCTCGCAAATTCTGGCCAACCTCGTGTTGTTTGTTGGTGCCTGGCTGTTTGGCGACTTTGCTCGGAAGCGCCACATGCGAGAGCGAGATCTCGCGGCCCGCACGATGGAGCTCGAAGCAAGCCGTGAAGAAAACGCGCGGCGGGCCGTCATGGACGAACGGGTGCGTATCGCTCGTGAGATTCACGACGTCGTCGCTCACCATGTGAGCGTGATGGGCGTCCAGGCCGGTGCTGCTCGTCGAGCCGTCAAGGTCGATCCAGATCGGGCTGAAGGGCCGCTGCGAGCCATCGAAGATTCCAGTCGTGAAGCCGTGCAAGAACTTCACCGGTTGCTCGGCTTCCTCCGCAGGGTCGACGAAATCGATCCAGACGGGCTGAGCCAAGACGCGCTCACTCCACGCCCCAGCCTCGAACGGCTGCCCGATTTACGTCGCCAGCTGGCTGACGCCGGGCTCGCCATTCGCCTCACCGTCACCGGCACGGAGACACCGTTGCCGTCGAGCGTTGACCTGTCGGCCTACCGGATTCTTCAAGAGGCCCTCACCAACTGCCTCAAATACGCAGGGGTCGATCAAGCTGACGTCGAGATTGACTACCGAAGCGATGGTTTGAGCCTTGCGGTGAGAGATCGTGGCCGAGGCCCCGATGGTTCCGTCTCACAAACAACTGGCGGTGCTGGACTGCCTGGCATGGCTGAACGGGTCGCTCTGCTCGGCGGCACCCTGCATCACGGAGCTCGCGATGGCGGTGGATTCGAAGTTGTGGCCGACTTGCCATTCGACGGCGATGTAGCCGCAGCGCCGAGTGCAGCACCTGTCGGCGTTACGTATGGAGCTACGTCATGAGTGATCTCATCCGCATCGGCCTCGTCGATGACCAAGACATGGTTCGAGCTGGTTTCGGCATGATCTTGGGTCTCGAAGACGAGTTCGAAATCGTCGGTGAGGCCACGAACGGGCGCGAAGGCGTTGCCTTGGCCAAGTCGCCAAACATCGATGTTGTGTTGATGGATGTGCAGATGCCAGACATGGATGGGCTGGAGGCAACACGAGAAATCCACGACAGCATCGACGATCCACCGTTCGTAATCATCCTCACGACGTTTGAACGCGACGAATACATCTTCGAGGCACTGCGCTCCGGAGCCAGCGGGTTTCTGTTGAAGAACGCACCGCCAGAAGATCTGATCGATGCCATTCGCATCGTGGCATCAGGCGAAGCCCTTCTCAGCCCGAGCGTCACTCGGCGTGTGATCGAGACCTTTGCTGGAGGAACCGAGCCATTGACGCGTCCCGACGAAGTTGACCAGCTCACCGAACGGGAACTTGAAGTGCTTGGGCAGGTAGCGAAGGGTCTGTCGAACGCAGAGATTGCCGAAGCGCTCTTTGTCGGTGAGGCCACCGTCAAGACGCACGTCTCGAACGTGTTGTCGAAGCTCCACCTGCGAGACCGTGTGCAGGCCGTGGTCTATGCCCACCGCCACGCCCTGTTGAGCTGACCGACGTTCGCCGGCTTGGAGCTACCGAGACCCTGCAGCCTCAAGTGCGCGCAGCAGTGTCGGTTCAAGCGCGTCTGCCAGCGTCGTTGAATGGCTCACCGTGATGTGATGGGCGTCGATGTACATCGGCACCCCCTCTCGGCGGGGCGAACACACCGCTGGTTCGCAAAGCAGGTCGATCGGATCCCAGATCACCACGTTGTCAAAGCTGTCAGCAACGGCTTGCTCGGCTGCCCGAACCGGTTCCGCACGCTGTTCGACGGCGCTTCGAGACATCGAACATGCTGCGTCGGCCCCCGCAGCTGTGGCACCAGTTCGAGCGAGGCACAGGATGGGATCAACGGCGAACCGAGGGACGTCGTGGATGACGATGAGTTCGAGCCCGTCGCGTTCCAACCTCTCAGCCAACGATGCAAGTCCGGCTTGCCAGTCGTCAGGCCGGTCGATTGCGTAACTGTCTGCGTGGCTGGTCACGATGATCGACGGATCAACATGCGCGATGACGTCGTCGAGTTCGTCAATCACTCGTCGGCAATCGTCCAAGAGACCTGGGTCGGTGCTGAGGATCGTGGCCGGACAGTTCCCCTGATGCAGAGCGACAAGCCGGATGCCTTGGTTGCTTCCCGCAGCATCAAGCGCGGGAAACCAATGAGCAGCGTGCGAGTCGCCAACGAGCAACATCGTCGTTTCGGCTGTCTCGTCGCCGCCAACGCAATGCCGCATGAGCACATCGAGGTCTGGCACGTTGCAGTCGTCGAATTGTTCGGGCCAGTCGTTTTGCGCGTCTCGCAATGCGAGAGCTTGCGGCGGGGCAAAGGTGGCGGAGTCTCGTTGCATCGCGACGAACAATGCGCCAACCACCAGCAGTGATGGCATGACAAGACCGACCATCGCAACACCTGACAACGACCGAGGCTGCATTCGCCTGATGGGGTTCTCGACGAACTTGTTGCTCAGAACTGCGGGGACGAGTGCAAGGCACACAAGACCAACGCGCCAGGCAAGGGTGGCTCGTCGCAGAATCTCGATGCCGAGCACCAAGACTGGCCAATGCCAGAGGTACCAGGAGTACGAGAGTCGACCAAGGCGTTGGACGGCGTCCCACCCGAGCACGGTTCCGATCGGCGAGCTCTCATCGACGCTCGCGGCAATGATTGCTGCTGTTCCCAGCACGGGAATGAGCGCTGTCGGAACGGGGAATCCACCCTCTTCAGATAACACCACCGCCGACACGACGATGGCGCCGAGTCCGGCAACAGCAAGCCGTTGAGCAGTGCGGGGCGACTCGGTGATGCGTGGGAACGCTCGCTTCGCGATTGGCAACGCAAGGGCGGCGCCAAGCAGGAACTCCCATGCACGACTGGCCGCGCCGAGATAGGCAAACGGTGAGTTGATGGCGGTGAGCACCGCACTCAGCGCAAACGACCCAACGATGAGCCCAACGACAACAACCGTGGCTCGTCGCAGCTTGGCTCCCACTGCCATGCTTAGGATCAGCGGCCACGCGAAATAGAACTGTTCTTCGACCGACAGCGACCACGTATGCAGCAGCGCTCGTTGCACACGGGTGGCGTCGAAGTAGCCAAAAGATGTTCGGGCCACCGCTTCGTTGGAGAAGTAGAAGGCCGCAGCCCATGCCTCGCTGATGGCGTCGTCCCAGTGAAGAGGGTTTCTCACCACGAGCTGCAAAACGAGGGTCGTTGCGATCATGAGTGACGCGGCAGGCAAGAGTCGCTTGGCTCGACCGAGCCAGAATCGAATCAGATCGATAGATCCCCGTTCGCTCAGTTCTTCCATGAGTTTTCGCGTGATGAGATAGCCGGAGATCACGAAAAACACGTCAACGCCAACGAAGCCACCGTCGAAACCAGGAACGTTGGCGTGAAAGAACACGACGAGTAAGACAGCGACCGCTCGGAGGCCGTCGATATCGGTTCTGTGTTGCTGATGGATCGTTGGGTGAGAACCGCGGCGGGTCATCGGTTCCCACCTGATGTTGCGTGTTGCAATCCGTCGAGCACTGATGGTTTGAGGTCGCCGGCCAACGATCCGGAGAACGTTTGTGTGAGGTGATGGGCGTCGAGGAAGCGCACCCCCTCAGGGGTTTGTGCCCGGCACACAGTCGGCTCACAAATGACGTCAAGTGGATCCCAGCTGAAGACATTTGGGTAGCGGGCAACGACACTGCGCTCAACGGCCCGCACTGGTGCAGCGCGGCTCTCTGCCATCGATCGGTCGATGGCACACCGATCCTCATCGTCATCGGAACGTGCCTGCACGTCGACAAGGCACAACACAGGATCCTCGGGGAACCGGGGTACGTCGTGCACGATCAGCAGCGACCGATCTTGCTCACCGAGTTGTTCAGCAATGGCGGAGAGTCCGGCTTCCCAACGCATGCTGTCGATGTCGTAAACGTCGCTGTGGCTCATCACGACAAGTGCGGGATCAAGATGCGTGACGATCGACTCGAAGCTCTCGGCGATAGCCCGACAGTCTTCGTCAAGTTCGTCTCTGTCCGTTACGAACGTTGGGCAAGCAGCCCCGTACGTGAGCACAACTCGCAGATCTTCTTCTTGGCCGATCACATTCATGGCCTCATACCAATGCGACGCATGCGAATCGCCGAAGAGCAGGACGGTCTCGTCCGCATCCGGGTTGCCGCCGATGCAGGTTTCCTCGACGTGGGCGATGTCTGGGGACGTGCAGAAGAGCACTCCCCACGGCAGATCGTTCTTGGCCTCGCGTAGGGCCAGCGTCTCCGGCACCTCAAACACGGCCTGTTCCTGGTAGGTGACGGTGAAGATCGCACCAACCGCGACAGCAATCGGTGCAAAGACGCCGATCAGAGCGAAGCGGGGGAGCGAGTCCGGCTGCAGCCGGCGAATCGGGTTCTCGATCACGTAGAAGCTGACAAGGGCAGGGGCGAGTGAACCGATAGCGAGCGCCACTCGCAGGGCGAGGTCTTCCCGACCGAGAACTTCAATACCCAAGACGAGGACTGGCCAGTGCCAGAGATACCACGAGTAAGAAAGCCGGCCGATGAACTGCATTGGTCGAACGGCGAGCAGCCGACCGACTCTGGAATCCGGACCGACTGCGCTCACGATCAGCACTGCGGTTGCGCCGACTGGAACGATGGCAAGGGGAAACGGGAAGTTGCTGTCTTTTGTCGTGAGCACGGCGCTCACAACGATGCTGATGAGTGCGAGGGCGGCTGCGGTGTGTCGAGCTCGGTCTGTCTTGAGACCAAAGGTGACGGTGGCCATTGCCAGCGCTGCACCGGCGAGGAACTCCCAGGCCCTGCTGGCCGCAAGCAGATAGGCGAGACCGGGTGAGTTGGCGCTCTGCACGGCGCTCACAATCAGCGAACCGAGCGCAATCACGCCAACGGCGATTCGAACGCGGCGAAGCTTGGGGCCGACGAGCCAGAGCAGGAGCGGAAAGGCGATGTAGAACTGTTCTTCGACCGAGAGCGACCAGGTGTGTAGAAGTGCCCGTTCGACGAACGTGTTGTCGAAGTAGCCCTCGGACGTTCGAGCGAAATACTCGTTCGACACGTAGAACGTTGCCGCGATGCCCTCTGCGATGGACTTCCGCCACAAGATCGGATTCCGGATCAGCATCTGGGCCGACACGGTGACCGCGATCATCGTGCACGCCGCGGGGAGAAGGCGCTTACCGCGGCCCAGCCAGAACCGCCGAAGGTCGACACGTCCGTCTGTGCGTAACTCGGTGACCAGCTTTGTTGTAATCAGGTAGCCGGAGAGGACAAAGAAGACGTCGACGCCGACAAATCCGCCACCAAAGCCAGGGACGTCGGCATGAAACAGCACAACGAGGGTGATGGCGAGAGCGCGCAACCCCTCAATGTCAGTCCGAAACCCACTGCCCATTGGCTACAAGTCGGCCTGGGGCTCCTCTGATTGAGCGGCAGGACATCTTGGAGCAGGCTCAAAATCGGTCGGCTTTGACCGATCTGGGTTGTGCACGTTGAAACAACCTGCCAGACTCACCTCCGATGACGACCTACTTTACCGCCGACCTTCTCGTAGTAATCGTTATGTAGAGCGCGCTCCCACTTCCGTGTGCGCTCAACCTCCCCCCGGGGAGGTTTCTTTGTTTTTGGGCCCAGTTTCGACCGTGTCACTGGGTCCACGTCAACGGCCTCGTTGATTTTGTTCCTTCCGCCCCCAGACTTTCTGCCAACTGATCTTCTTCGATCACCGACTTGGAGCCCGAGATGACCGGTGCAACCGCCCCCGATTCAGCAACGACAAGCGAAACGACAACGTCCGACCGTGTAAACGGTGGCGAGGCGCTCATCCGCTCGCTCGAGATGGAAGACGTCGAGATCGTCTTCGGGTATCCCGGCGGCGCCATCCTCCCGGTGTACGACCCCATCCTCGATGCCGGCCTACGGCACGTGCTGGTGCGCCATGAACAGGGCGCCGGCCACATGGCTGAGGGGTATGCCCACGCCACCGGCAAGCCAGGGGTTTGCATGGTGACGAGCGGTCCTGCGGCCACCAACGTCGTCACGCCGCTCGCTGATGCGATGCTCGACTCGGTTCCGATGGTCTGCATCACGGGCCAGGTCGCGCTTCCTGCCATCGGCACCGATGCGTTTCAGGAGTGCGACACCACTGGCATCACCCGCTCGGTCACCAAGCACAATTTCTTGGTGACCCGAGCCGAGGACATTCCTCGGACGATCCGAGAGGCGTTTCATATCGCGACCACTGGCCGCCCGGGTCCAGTGCTCGTCGACATTCCGAAGAACATCGTCGACGCCAACAACCCAGACGCCTACTTCGAGTGGGAGTGGCCGGAAGATCTTGATCTCCCCGGCTACAACCCAAACCTCACACCGGCCGATGTTGACATCAACGCGGCGGTCGACCTGATCATGGCCGCGGAGCGACCGGTTCTGTACGTCGGCGGTGGCGTGCTGAAGGCCCGAGGGGCCCAGGCCCTGCTCGAGCTGGCAGAGATGACAGACATCCCAGTCGTCACCACCTTGATGGCTCGGGGTGCGTTCCCCGACAAGCACGAGCTGTGCCTTGGCATGCCGGGAATGCACGGCAACTACACCGCCGTCACGGCGATTCAGCGCAGCGACTTGCTGATTGCCATGGGCAGTCGGTTCGACGATCGAGTCACGGGCAAGGTCGGCGCCTTTGCGCCTGATGCCAAGGTCGTGCACTTCGATATCGACCCGGCCGAGCATGGGAAGGTTCGAAAGCCCGACGTGTCGGTTGTTGGCGACTGTCGCATCTCCATGGAGTTGCTCAACGAGGAGCTGCGACAGCGTGGTCTTCCGGCCGCCAACCCCGATCGTTCGCCGTGGCGTCAGCAGGTGTCCGGCTGGCAAGAGAAGTTCCCGCTCACCTACGAGCAGTCCCAGGACGGTGAGCTACTTAAGCCGCAGTACGTGATCGAGCGGCTGCGTGACCTGTCGCCGTCCGACACCATCGTGTGTTCCGGCGTTGGTCAGCACCAGATGTTTGCCAGCCAGTATTGGGAGTTCAACCACCCCTATACGTGGATCAACTCTGGTGGTCTCGGCACCATGGGGTTCTCAATTCCGGCTGCGATTGGCGCCAAAGCAGGCATGCCAGATCGCATGGTGTGGGCCATCGACGGCGATGGTTGCTTCCAGATGACAGCCCAAGAGCTCGTCACGGCAGCCGTCGAGAAGATTCCCGTGAAGATCGCCTTGCTCAACAACTCGTACCTGGGCATGGTCCGTCAGTGGCAATCTCTCTTCTACGAGGAGCGTCTGAGCGAAGTGCATCTCGGCTACGACGTGCCCAACTACGTGATGTGGGCCGAGTCGATGGGCTGCGTGGCCTTCCGAGTTGAAGACGTCGACGAGGTTGATGCGGTGATCGCCAAGGCCAATGAGATCAACGACCGACCCGTCGTGATCGAGTTTCGCTGCCACGCCGACGAGAACGTGTATCCGATGGTGCCCGCTGGCGGCTCCAACGACGATGTCATTGTTGATCCGTCGCAAACGCCTCTGCTCGAGGCTGAACGTGCGGCTGCAGCCATCGCTGCCGCTGAAGGAGAAACCGCATGAACCGCCCAGGAGACCTCGCTCACCACACGCTCTCGGTACTCGTCGAGAACAAGGCCGGCGTGCTCGCTCGAGTCGCCGACCTGTTCGCTCGCCGCGGCTACAACATCGTGTCGCTCGCTGTTGCGCCAACCGATGACGTGGCGTTCAGCCGCATCACCATCGTCGTCGACGTCGAATCGGCTCCGCTCGAACAGATCGTCAAGCAGTTGTTCAAGCTCATCAACATCGTCGAGATCCAAGAACTCTCGGCGTTTGATGCCGTCGAACGCGAGCTGATGATCGCCACGATCGAAGCGCCAACCGAGACCCGAACTCAGATCGTCGAGCTCGTCAACATCTTCGAGGGCAAGATTCTCGCCGTTGGTCCGGCAGCCATCACGGTGTCGCTCGACGGTGCGCCATCGAAGATCGACGACTTCGAAACGCTGCTGCGTGACTACGGGATCCGTGATCTGCAGCGGACAGGACGTATCGCTCTGCCCAAGATGGATCGCAGCGTTCCCGTGCTCCGAGCCGTCGGCGATTCCTGAATCCGAACTTCGCAGCTAACGAGCCCGCCTCAGGTGGGCGGGCTAGCTGTCGCCGATGAGACGTCTCAACATCATTTGCGGCCCGCCGACAGGCACACGTGGCCCGCAGCGCACAGCTTGTTGACGTTCCCGCGGCATCGTCGCGCCCCACGTCGACGAAGCACGTTGGGGATAACCAGCAGCTGTCGACTCGTTCGATTGCGTTCGGGCTTGGGCTGTTGTCGATCGCTGTTGCGCTGACACACGGCCTCTTCGGCCCGAATTTCGTTGCTGAGGATTGGGACTCAGTGCGGTACGCGGTGACGGGCGGTCCTTGGACTGCGACATCACCAGACATTGCTCGTGCTCGGCCCGGCGTTGGGCTCGCGTACGGCGCCACCTTCGGTGTGTTCGGGAATCACCCGTTGCCGATCTTTCTTGTGTTGTCTGCGATCAATGTTGCGACGGGACAGGCACTGTTCCGCGCGCTGATCCCGCTCGTGGCTCCCCGAGCTGCCGGAGCGGTTGTCGCTCTTTGGATCTTCCTGCCCAACCACATGCAACTTGAGGTGTGGGCGAGTGCATCCATGATCACGCTGTCGCTCTGTTTGGCCGCACTTGCCATCGCACGACTTGGACGCAATGACCTCACCAGCACCGATCGAGTTGTCGTCGTCTTGTTGGCGCTGGCGTCGTCATTGTTCTACGAGGCATCGATGCCCCTGCTCGCCCTGGCCATGCTCGCGGTGCCGTGGGTTGTGCGGCGCCAGATCGACGTACCAGTTCTTCTCGGTGGAGCCGCGACGCAAGGCCTGCTTGCCGTGTGGCTGATGACCAACTGGCACCCGTCAAAGTCGACCCAACGGTTCGTGAAGCCGATGGAGTTTGCCGAGGGTCTCTTTGGTTCGTCGATCGTTCCTCGGCAGTTTGAGATCGTGGTGGTCGCCCTGGTGTTGACGTCGATCGCCGGCGTTGCGTGGGGTTCATGGGCTCGGGGCTGGGAGCTGGGAGCGGCCGGTCGCTTGATCCGACTCGGTGTTGTTGTGGCGTTGGTCGGACTCATTCCGTTCGCTCGGTTCTATTACAACAACACCCTCGTTGGAGATCGAGTGCTGTACATCTCTGCGATCGGCGGTTCGATGATCCTGGTCGGTCTCGGCACGTTGTTGCTTCGTGTCGATCGCCGAGCGGCGCTTGCCGTTGGAAGCACCTTGTTTGTGCTCGTGACCATCCAACGATGGGACGAGTCCAGAGCGTGGAACGAAGCGGGCAATGATGCCGTTGCGCTGTTGGCGGCAACGCAGGAGCAGATCCCGAGTCCAACCGGTCCGATCATGATCGGATCCGCCATTCCGTTCCACAACAAGACGACGGCATTTCGCGACAATTCTCTGATGAACGCGGCGATCCAGGCGACCTATGAATCATCAGAGGTCGAGGGAGTCCTGACCCTTAGCCGAGAGACCTTTCTGAATCACCCGCCTGAGCTGCGGGTTGACGTGGCCGAGGTGATCGACCCTGCGGGCACCGACGACACGTTGACGTGGTGGAAGGGCGAGGTTGGCCGCTGAGACGATTGGTCCGTGTGGTCAGCTGTCGCTGAACAGCACCTGCTTGACCTCATCCATGCCGGGGTCGGCGCCGAGTTCGTCTCGCTGAAGCACAAGGCTGAGCTTGGTGCGTCGTCGCAAGAGATCGTCGAGTCGGGTGATCATCTCGCGTTCGGCCATGACGGGGAGTTCGCCTCGTAACAGGTCGCTTGATGCCACAGCTGGTGCGGCGAGCGATGGGTCTTCCTCGATGGCGTCGAGTACTGCGGTTGCGGCCCGACCGTGGCGGCGCCAAATCACGTGGGCGATCGTGGGCTCGCGTTCGATGTCGGGTTTGCGGTCGAGGCCGAGCGTGCGAGCTCGTGTCATGAACGCCTCGAACTCGGCATCGCTCGGTTCGCCAAACCAGTCGTCAGTTTCTGGGCCCAGCTTGATGCCGAGCGAAGACACGGCCTCGACGACTTCTTCCCCGACGTTGAGACAGTCGGTGAGCTTGCCACCGAAGATGGTGACGATGCGGGTTGGCTTGTCGACGTCGATCTCGTGCTTGCGCGACAGCGATGTCCAATCGACGTCGGTCTGATCGCCGCCGGAACTCGCAACAACGAGGGGGCGGACGCCAGAGCGTTCGCTGATGATGTCTGACTTCTCGAGCGGAGTGTCGAGATCGAGTCGAGCGTTGATCTGTTCGAGCAAAAACTCGCGATCTTCGTCGAGCACACCTTCGTTGGGGTCGTCTGTGCGCGTGTCTGTGGTGCCGATGACCGATCGGTGAGCCATGGGGATCACGTAAAACAGCCGGCCAGTGTCATCGAAGAAGGCAAGCACTCGCTCGGAGTCGGTGAGCTTCGGCACAATCAGATGGATGCCCTTGGAGTACACGATCCGGTGGTCGGTAACGTTGCCCCACTTCTCGTTGAGCCCGTCAACAAAGGGACCGGCGGCGTTCACCACCGCCTTCGCCACGAGATGCATGCTGCGTCCGCCCTCTTCGTCGCGCAGCGTCGCATGCCAGCGACCATCTTCTCGCTCGGCTTTTTCGAGGCTGACGTAGTTTGCAGCTGCGGCGCCGTTGTCGAGCGCGGATCGAACGAAGCTCCACACAAAGCGGGCATCGTTGTCTTTGAGATAGGCGTCTTGATACTGCACGCCACCCTTGGCCGTCGACGTGTTGACGATGGGTTCGGTCTTCTTGATCGCGTTTGGACGGAAGTACTTCGGTGGCTTCGTCGCGAACCGGCCGATGCCCCAATAGCCAAGCGTCCCCAACCCCGCAAGCAGGGCAGGAAACGGTGCGGTTTTGTCGAGCGTTGCGAGGAATCCGAGCTCGGTGATCGAGCTGGGATAGGCCTTCATGAGTTGGTTGCGGGATGCGCACAGCTTCCACACCAGACCGAGCTCGTAGTTCTCCAGATACTTGAAGCCGCCCCACACGAGGTTTGACGATTCCTGCGATGTGAAGTTGGCGAAGTCGGACCGATCGATCAGCGCCACCTTGACCCCGCGAGCAGCGAGCGCCGCGGCCGACACGGCACCGTTGATGCCACCGCCGACGACAAGAACATCGAACGAGCCACGGTCGAGGAGATCCAGATTCTGCTGGCGGAGTTCCACGCCCGTGCACGGTACTGGCGTCGGATGACGATGCCCGATGGGAGAGGTCTGATTGATGCCTGCCACCACATCGCTCCCAAATTGGCTTTCGCGCCGGTGCCTGAGAGTGCAGACTGCCGTGGTGTTACAAGCGGCTGGCCTGATCAAGAACTATGGAGACGTACAAGCGCTTCGTGGCGCTGACCTCGATGTCGGCGAAGGCCAGATCGTGTCGCTGCTCGGACGCAACGGCGCAGGCAAGACAACGATGCTGTCGATCATCGCCGGGTTGCTGGCGCCTGATGCCGGCAGCGTGTCAATCGGCGATGTCGACGTGCTTGCCGACCCAGAAGCAGCCGCAAAGCTCCTCGGCATCGCACCCCAGGAAACCGGCATCTATCCGATTCTCACGGTTCGCCAGAACTTGGAGTTCTTTGGCGAGTTAGCCGGTCTTGGCGCAAGCCGCCGACCTAGAGCCGTCGAAGTTGCCGATCAGCTTGGTCTTGGGCCACTGCTCGACAGGAAGGCATCGCAACTGAGCGGGGGAGAGGGGCGTCGCCTGCACACCGCGTGTGCACTCGTGCACCGACCCAGGCTTCTGATGCTCGATGAGCCAACGGTTGGGGCCGATGTCGCTACCC
The DNA here is from genome assembly GCA_938009905.1 of uncultured Acidimicrobiales bacterium. Classification (GTDB taxonomy): domain Bacteria; phylum Actinomycetota; class Acidimicrobiia; order Acidimicrobiales; family SZUA-35; genus CALEWY01. The sequence continues at coordinate 15,290 of CALLGK010000133.1, forward strand.
GCCTTCAGCTGATTGAGGCTGTGCGCCAGCTCGCCGAAGACGGTGCAGCCGTGGTGTACACGACGCACTATCTGCCCGAGGTTGAGGCACTCGACGCCGACATTGTCATCATCGACGAGGGGCAAGTACGGGCGCGCGGCACGCAAGAACAGCTTGTCGCAGAACATCGCCTTCAGGGAGTGCGATTCACGCTCGATGGCGAGATGCCGCCGGAGCTGGCCTCCTCACTCGGGGCGGTCGAGGTGGGTGACTCGGCGTACCGGGCACTCGGCGATCTCGACATGCGAGGGCTGCTGAGCCGCTTCGGCGATCATGCCGACCTGTTGACCTCGGTCGAAGAGCTTCGCCCCGATCTCGAAACCGTGTTTCTCGCCGTGACAGGACACCGCCTCGATAGCGACGGCTCGCCGTCTGAGGCAACGAACAATGCGTCCGCCGGGCAGGCAGCGGCGTCGGAAGGAGGCACGCCATGACCGCGTTGCTCGCCATCACGAAAGTCCAGATCAGGATCATCAGAAACGATCCATGGTTCCTGGTGATCATGTTCGGTATGCCCCTCGTGGTGATGCCGTTGTTTGGCGAGACCATGGGCCTCTCGCTGCGAGCGTCAGGCTTTGCGGATGCCACGGGCGCCGAACAGGTTGTCCCTGGCCAGGTCGTACTCTTCGGATTCTTCGTCGGCGGATCGGTCGGATTCACGGTGTTTCGTGAGCACGGCTGGAAGACGTGGGACCGACTGCGGGCATCAGCGGCACCGTCTGCTGCCCTCCTCGGAGGGTTCGGACTTCCGTGGGTGATCATTCATGTGGCCTGGCAAGCGTTGTTGTTCGCGGCCGGTGCACTCGTGTTGGGACTCAAGCTCAATGGTGGATCACCGGTTGCCCTGTTTCTCATCTTGCTCGGCTATTCGCTGTGTGTGATCTCGCTGATCCTGCTGACGACGGCAACCTTCCGAACGGTCAACCAGCTCAACGCCTTTCAGAATGTCGGCGCCATGGTCTTTGGTGGGCTCGGTGGCGCACTTGTGCCGCTCGAGCAACTGCCGGGTTGGGCCCAGGCCATCGCTCCAGTCACTCCTGCCTACTGGGCCATGCGAGGTCACACGGATGTGCTGCTTCGTCAGGGCGGTGTGGGCGATGTGCTTCTGGAGTTCGGCGTGCTCGTTGGTGTGGCAGTGGTCGTCGGAGCGTTCGCAGTTGGTCGGTTCCGCATTGATGAGACCAAGGAGTTCTTCGCCTAATCTGCGCCGGAGCAACGGTTGCACTGGGAGAGACAGATGACTGAATTCGTTCGAATCGAAGAGACCGATACCGAAGGCGTCGCCATCATGCGGCTCGAGCGCCCGAAGGTCAACGCGCTCAATGGCCAGGTCGGTACGGAACTCCTGGAGGTCGCCAACGAATTGTCAGCTCGTGACGACGTGCGTGCCGTTGTGGTGTGGGGTGGCCCGAAGATCTTCGCAGCTGGTGCCGACATCGCGGAGTTTCCGATCACCGGTGATCGAGATCCCTCACAGCAAGTCGACGATCTCATTGCCGCCACGTTTGCGATCGAGAACATGAGCGCGATCACCATCTCAGCGGTGAACGGCTATGCCCTCGGTGGCGGATGCGAACTCTCAATGGCGACCGACTTCCGGATCGCCGGTGAGGGAGCAGTATTTGGCCAGCCCGAGATTCTGCTCGGCATCATTCCCGGCGCCGGTGGTACGCAGCGTCTTCCTCGTCTCGTTGGCATCACGAAGGCCAAGGAGCTCAACTACAGCGGGCGCATGGTCAAGGCAGACGAAGCGCTCGAGATTGGCCTTGTCTCCGAAGTTGTTGCCGACGATGCGGTGCTGGAGCGCTCGATCGAACTTGCTGGCACGTACGCCAAGGGGCCAGCGTCATTGGCGATGGTGAAGCGGGCGATGATGGACGGCATGCACGTGTCGCTCGACGAGGCGATGAAGATCGAGAAGCGCGAATTCGTCAAGGCCTTTCAGACCGACGATGCGCCAATCGGTATCAAGAGCTTCCTCGAGAACGGCCCCGGTAAGGCCGACTTCACTGGCAAATAGTGCGCTAGGTGTCCGGCTGGCTCGAGTCGCTGCCGTCTTGGCCGGTGTGATGAGCGTCCGACGTAGAGGTTGATGGAGACGTAGCCGGTGACGCGGCCGTTGCGAAGGCACCGGCCAGCACGAGGTCGATGATCGTCTTGTGGACCTTGCCCGCGTCGACCTCGCTGTCGATCGTTGCGTCCATCAACGACGCCATGCTCATTCCGATGAGTCCGGTGGCGATATGAACCGGCTCGACCGGCAGGTCAAGCTGCATGTTGGCGAGTCGCTCGCTGATGGCGTTGGTGATCTTCTCGCGGTGTTCCCTGCGGATCGCCGCCAGTCGTTTGGCCACGTCTGGGTCGTGAACCGCTTCGGCCCAGACGGCAGTCATGAGACGGAAGTAGCCGAGGTCGGTGTCTTGGGTTTTTTGTGCTCGTCGGCTGATGGCATCACCGAGATCGTTGTCGGCCGCCGTGATCGTCGCGAACGAGTACTCGTCACCGACTTTGCTCATGTGCCGTTCCAAGACCGAGAACAACACGTCGGTTTTCGAGGCAAAGTTTGAGTAAATGGCACCCTTGGTGAAACCGGCGCGGGCGGCGATGGCATCGAGCGAGACATCGACGAAGCGACGGGAGGTGAACTCCTCGTGAGCTGCGGCGAGGATCTTCTCGCGGGTGATGGCCTGCGCGTCGGCCCTAGAAGAGGACATCGGGGCGAATGTTAGGGGGCGTCGTGCCGTACTTGGCGGCGGATTCGCGCATTGTTTGTCCGTTGGCAGAGCCTCTACCTGGTTGTTGAAGCAGGGGTGGTTCTTGCGCAAGTTTCCTGATCAGCGCGAATGTCCGGACGAATTACCGCAAATCTTGATTTGTTTTGTCGGGAATTAGAACTAGCGTCGAAACCCAGCACAGCAGAGGGCTGAGCGACAGATCAATGGAGGGTTGGCGATGGCCACCGACAGTTGGGGTTTCGAGACTCGGCAGATTCACAGTGGGCAAGAGCCCGACTCGGCAACGGGTGCCCGAGCCGTGCCGATCTATCAGACGACGGCCTATGAGTTTCGCAACACCGAGCATGCGGCCAACCTCTTTGCCCTCAGCGAGCCAGGCAACATCTACACCCGCATCATGAACCCAACGCAGGGCGTGCTCGAGGTTCGTCTCGCCGCTCTCGAGAACGGCCTCTCGGAAACGGCGGCCGGAGTTCCCGGAGCCTTGGCTGTTTCGTCCGGTCAGGCCGCGGAGACCTTGGCCATCCTCAACATCGCCGAAGCGGGCGATCACATCGTCGCGGGCGCTGCGCTCTACGGCGGTACGTACAACCTCCTGCACTACACGCTCCCCAAGATGGGCATCACCACGACCTTCGTGGAAGACACTGATGACGCTGAAGCGTGGCGCTCGGCCGTGCAGCCAAACACCAAGCTCTTCTACGCAGAGTCGATCGGCAATCCAAAGAACAACGTGCTCGACATCGAGTCTGTTGCAGCTGCGGCTCATGACGCCGGCGTTCCCCTGGTCGTCGACAACACGGTTGCGTCGCCCTACCTGATCCGCCCGCTCGACTGGGGCGCAGACATCGTCGTGCACTCAGCAACCAAGTTCATCGGTGGCCACGGCACGTCGATTGCAGGCGCCATCATCGATGGCGGGTCGTTTGAATTCTCTGATGCCGCCCGGTACCCCAACTACAACGAACCAGATCCCAGCTACCACGGCCTGACTTACTGGCCGATGCTCGGCGCCGGCTCGTTTATCGCCAAGGCGCGCGTGCAACTGTTGCGCGACCTCGGCCCTGCGATCAGCCCGTTCAACGCATTCCAGGTTCTGCAGGGACTCGAAACTTTGTCGCTCCGCATGGAGCGTCATTGCGACAATGCGCTGGCCGTCGCCGAGTGGCTCGAGGCCCGTGACGAGGTCGAATCGGTTAACTACGCCGGGCTTGCCTCATCGCCGTGGCACGCAGCCGCGCAGAAATACACGCAGGGTCGTGGCTTCGGTTCGGTGCCATCGTTCATCTTGAAAGACGGCAAGGAAGCGGGCGAGCGCTTTGTGAACGCGCTTGAGCTGCACAGCCACGTCGCCAACATTGGCGATGTGCGCTCCCTCGTGATTCACCCGGCATCAACCACGCACTCGCAGCTCACGCCAGAAGAGCAAGCCGCAACGGGCGTACATCCTGGCCTGGTTCGATTGAGTGTTGGCCTCGAGTCGCTCGACGACATCATCGCCGATCTCGAGGTTGGCTTCCGGGCCGCGAAGGGCGCGTAACAGGGCGGCGCTGAAAGCTACGACGAGGCGGCTTCTGTAGCCGTCTCGCCATCGAGCAAATCGGCGAGGAATGCTTCGAAGTCGGGCCCGAGCTGCATTGCGTATGACGCCGTGATGTGGTGATTGTCGCGGTAGTGGAACGTGCCGTTTGAGATCAGAGGGCACGTGTCGTTGCACATGAACTCAACAGGATTGATCGTCAGCACGCCTGGTCGGTCGAGGATGTCGGCTTCACGCTCGCGCAACTCAACGGCGAGGCGAGTGGCCTCGGCTGTCGTTGGGGTGCAGGCCTCGGTGTTTCTCTTGGCGGCACATTCGACCGGATCGAGCGGAATCGTCGGGGCATCGTGCACCCACCCAACGGGCACGTTGCGCTCGGCCGCGCCAGCGAGGAACTCCTCGAGGCCAGATCGCCACTCGTCTGCATCAGTGTTCTCGGCGTTCGCCGCGAAGTGCGATACGAAGATCGCATCTGGCTGGAGTTCGTCGATGATGTCGAGGTTCTGGCTCTGCACCCGTCGGCACGCGTCGACCGCAATGGTCGGCTGAACACCCACAACGTTGCAGCCACCGAGAATGTGAATGACGTAGCGGAAGTCGAGCTCGTCAGAGAGCTCCTCGAGCATCGGCGTCCACATCTCGGCGTGCGAATCGCCGAGCACCAAGATGGTTCGCTCCGAAGCAGACGATCCGCCGCTGCATGTGTCGGACAAGAATTCGACGTCTCCAAGATTGCAGCCAAATGCAAGGTGGAACGGAACGTCGTCCCTGGCCTCGACGAGCGCAGCGAACTCTGGATCGTTGAGCTCGGCATCAGCAGCGCGGTTGAGCAGCAGTGCGCCCCCGACCATCACGGCAATGAGAACACCGGCCATGGCCCAGTTCGGGCGGTGGGCCGCAACGAGGGGCTTGGCGAAGCGCACAGGGCGCTCAAGCAAGTAGTACGAGCCAGCGGCGATGGGCAGCGACAGCAACACAAGGCCAATACGAACGGCCGGAGCCGTTGTGCCAAGGGCGACCATGCCGATCACGAGCACCGGCCAGTGCCACAGATACCAGCTGTACGAGAGAGCACCGAGTTGTTGAAACGGCCACGAGCCCAGAATCCAGCCGAGCAACGAGCCCTTTTCTTCGACCGCAGCAGCGATGACGAGGCAGGTGCCGAGCACCGTCGGGACGGCGGCGATGCCGGGGAAGGGCGTCGTCGGCCCGATGAAGATCAGCGAGCTGCCGATCATCAGGAGGCCGCCCCATGCGAGGGCTTCCCGCACGGCTGAGTTCTTCAGGGCAAGGCCAGCAGGAAGGGCAAGGGCCAGCAGGCCGCCGGCGCCGAACTCCCAGGCTCGTGAGAATGGCGAGTAGTAGGCCCATGGCGTTGCTGCGTTGGCCAGCATGACCGAGTGGACGAATGACGCAACGGTGATGAAGGTGAGCGTGGCGGTGCGGGCTCTTCGCCCGAAGCGGGCGACACCGGCGATGATGAGCGGCCAGACGATGTAGAACTGCTCTTCGACGGCGAGCGACCAAAAGTGCAAGAGGGGATTCGATTCGCTCGAATCGGCGAAGTAATTGCCGGCTTCCTGGCCGAAGTAAAGATTTGATGCGTACGCCGCGGCAGCGATGGCTGTTCGAGACAGCGTCTTCCAACTGAGCGCTGACACCAGCAGCGCGCTAGCGATCAGTGTGACGACCACCGTGAGCGTCGAGGCGGGCAACAGACGACGAAGTCGTCGTGTGTAGAACCGCCCGAGACGCACCGTGCCGAGGTCGTCTGCCTCTCGAGCGAGGATACCGGTGATGAGAAATCCAGAGAGCACAAAGAAGACGTCAACCCCGACGAAACCGGCGTCGAAAAACGGGATTCCGGCGTGGAACGCGACAACGAGCGTCACTGCGACGGCGCGAAGGCCATCGATATCTCGTCTGTGTTTCGTCATATGCCGTCGCCTTGGGTACGCCGGAAGGTCCTGGATCTATCGGCGACAAGAGGGCCAAATCGAGTGGTGGGACGAGTGATCTCGGTCATCGCAGATCGGAAATTCCGACGTCGTCGAACAACTCTCGCACAGTCGATGCGCCTGTCCACGCAGGGGGAGAACCCAGGCCGAGGCGATGGGCCATGTGGCGCCGCGGCCTAACTACACTCGGCCGCGCGCTGGAGACACCGGTGCTGAAGAACCTCAGGAGTTCCACCATGGCCGAGTGCCCCGCTGCGGACGGATCAAGCCCCCGTCAGACGTCGTTCGACGGACCCTTCGATATGTGCATTGATCCGGCAAACCGCTACACCGCCGAGATGGTCACCAGCATGGGCACGATCGTGATTGCCCTTGACTCCTCGAGTGCACCGAAGACCGTGAACAACTTCGTGAGCCTCGCTCGTTACCACTACTACGACGGCCTCTCCTTCCACCGCATCATTCAGGGCTTCATGTGCCAGGGCGGGTGCCCAGAAGGCAGCGGACGTGGTGGGCCCGGCTATCGCTTCGAAGATGAACTCCCAGCCCCTGGGCGCTACGAGATTGGTTCGGTCGCCATGGCCAACGCTGGTCCCAACACCAACGGCAGCCAGTTCTTCATTGTTAGCGGTGCCAGTGGTGTTGGTCTGCCGCCGCAATACTCGCTGTTTGGCAAGGTGGTGAAGGGCCTCGACGTTGTGGATCAACTCGAGAAGGTCAACACCGATCCGGGCGATCGTCCGAACCCCGCGGTCACCATCGAATCGGTCACCATCACCGAAGCAACTGACTGAGTTTCCCTACTGACTCACCGCGGCCCCTGGCACTATCGTCAGGGCCGTGTCTGAGATTCTTGACGTTGACCTTCTGGCCTTCGAGGGCGGCACTGACGCCGCCCGTAAGGCTGTGGTCGACGGAACCATGCAAAGCCTGCGCAGCGGATTTGTCTTCACCCGGCACGATTTGAGCACCGACCTGCTCGATACGGCATACGGCATGCTTGAGCAGTTCTTTAGACTCTCCGTCGACGAGAAGGTCAAGTCCACAGCGTCGGGCACACACGGCCAGACTGGCTACACGGGTTTGCTCGTTGAAACGGCTGCGGTCAGCGACGTGCCCGACTGGAAAGAGATGCTCAACTGGGGCCTTGAGCTTCCTGATGGCCATCCGCTTCGTCGGAAGTACCCGTCGCGTTACCCCGACCGAGTGCTGCCAGAACAACAGGTGCCGGGCATTACCGAGGTGCTCGAGGAGTTTCACAAACGGGTGCTCGACATCCAGAGACGCTTCTTGCGGATCATCGCGATGGGCATCGGTTGTCACGAGACGTTCTTCGACAAGATGACGATTGACGGCACGACACTCACGCGAGCCATCCACTACCCGGCGATGGACAGCGCTCCGGGGTCGGAACACTTCTGGGCCGCCGAACATGCCGACATCAATCTGATCACCGCACTCCCTCGAGCCTCGGCCAAGGGTCTTCAGGTGCGTCTCGATACCGGAGAGTGGGTCGACGCGATTCCGCCCGACGAGGGCGTGATTATCAACACCGGCATCATGCTTGAACACATCACCAACGGCCTGGTTCCCAGCGGATGGCATCGTGTCGTTGCCGATCCCGACCACGTTGGTGATCGCTACTCGGTCGTGCAGTTCTGTCACCCCACACCGTGGACGATCTTGAATCCGGTGCCGAGTTGCATCACACCAGAGAACCCCCAGCGGTTTCCCCCGATCGAAGCGGGTGACCGGCTCGATGAGGTGATCTACGAAATCAACTTGGTCGAAGACGCTCGCCGGGTCGACTGAGGGTCGCTATGGCGCTTTCGTTGTTCCAACGAATTGGCTTTGTGCTTCGGGGCGGGCAGAAACACAGCCGCACTAGGGTTACAACCACCATGAGCGACAAGACCTTCGACGAAGCCGAACTCCGCGAGCGCCTCTCTCCAGAACAGTTCGCAGTCACGCAACACGCCGCCACTGAGCGAGCGTTCACCGGTGAATACTGGGATGTCTGGGAAGACGGCACCTATCACTGCATCGTGTGCGACGAGGCGCTGTTCTCATCGGAAACGAAATTTGACGCCCACTGCGGATGGCCAAGCTTCGACCGTGCACTTTCCGACGACAAGGTCGGTGAGAAGCGAGATCTCAGCCACGGCATGGTGCGCGTCGAATCGGTGTGCGGCAAGTGCGGTGCCCACTTGGGTCACGTCTTTCCTGATGGGCCGACCGATACCGGCTTGCGGTACTGCATGAATTCGGCGTCGCTTCGTCTTGCGACAGACGACGAGTCAACGAGTGAAGGCGAGACGACGGCCTAGGGCATTGCGAGGCACGCAGGTACACCGCCGTCCGCGCCGAGCATGAAGGCACCGATCCGTTCTTCGGCATTGCCATGCGATCCAGAATCTGACCATGGGGTCTCATCTGCGATCGCGGTGAGCGCCTCGATGACTTCTGCCTGATCGTCGGCCTCCCAAATCAACCCGCCTTTGCCGTCTGTGGTGAACGCACTCACGCTCGCTCCCTGCAAGGTGGCGCCGCCGAGGCAGTCGGCCTGCAGTTCGATCTGCGTGGCGACCTGGCTGGGGTGGAGCCTCGCCTGAATGGCATGGCCCCACTCGTGTGCAACCACGAGGTACACGAGCGCATCGCCCTGCACGGCGTAGAAGAACGACAGCAGGTTTACGTCCCAGGCCACGTAGTCACCCGGGATGCAATACACGGCGTTGAGAGCGGGCAGCGGCTGTCCGCCACATGTTGGCGGGGTGGGTCCAAAGCCGTCGTAGGTGCCGACAATGTTTGGCGGCTGATAGGTGCCGGGGAGATGCGTTGACCAGTTAGTGGTCCAGAACGTGTCGACGACCGTGACGGCACCTTCGATGTCCTCAAAGAACTCGTCGGTCGTTGGTCTGGTGCGCTCGCCCGGCTTCTGGCCTCCCCGCTCGTCGAAGTCGATCATCGGCGCGCCCTCGTAGCTCACGATGTAGGTCAGCGCCTGGCCGCCAGCGATGATGTCGATGACCTCGTCGGCCGGTGGGGTCGACGCGGCTGGGAACTGTCGCCGGTACAGGTGATCGAACGGCAGGTAGTCCAACGCAATCGTGTTGATCTCGGCGTTTCCGATGCTGCGAATGCTGAGCGGTGTGCCATCGGGATTGATGCCAGAAATGTGGAACGCCACGATGTCGAGCTGGGTTTTGCCTCCGGTCGGATGCCGCAGATCTCCCAGCCCACAGGTGAAGGTGGTGCCTTCCGGGTACCAGTTGAAGTAGCCAGCGATCGGCGGAACGGTTCCCGTGAGCTGTACGTACTCGGAGCTCTCACTGAAGTTGATCATCACCGTGCCACGGCTCATCGCTCCAGAGTCGAGGCGCCCTGTCCAGAAGTTCAGACCCTCCACGTCGGGCTGACGTCCAAGGACGTTCTGATAGACGAGCTGCACAAACTCGCGGTTTGAGAGGTTGGCATAGAGGGCCCGAAACTCGTCGGACGACGCAAAGAAGTCAGACATGTTCTGCAGTCCGCGACGGCCGCTCGAAAACTCATCTGACCAGAACGCGTACCCGCCGTCGTCAGGGGCTCGGAGGAAGTACGCGGAGTACAAGCGTGTGATCGAATCGGTCATGGCGATGCAGTCGCCTGCGGGCAACGCTCGGCTTTCCGCTGGTGTTGGACCGCTGACGAGAATGGTCGCCATCAATGCGAGCGAGACCGCAACCGCTCGAAGGGGTCGCTTTCGTAGACGTGTCATAGGTCTCGGTATCCAGTTCTCTGGCCAGCGACCAGCGTCATTGTTGTGGCGCCAGACAGGCATCAATGCCGCCAGTGGCCCCTGCGGCAAACGAGTCGATGCGTTGTTCCGGGTTGCCGTGTGATTGTGGGTTCGTCCATGGCTCATCGTCTGCCAGGAAACGAAGTGTCTCACGAAGTTCGTCTACGTCGCCCGGTTCGAAGATGAGGCGGCTCTCGTTGTCTGACCGGAGTCGTTGAACCGCAACTGCTGATGTTGCTTGATCGTCAGCTCTGTCAGCAGCGGGGCCGAACACCGGAGCGAGCGGTGACTCAGAGCCGGGAGCGGTCCAGCCGTAGAGCGCAGCACCGGCCAAGCAATCAGCTTGGAGCTCTTCAGCAACGTCAACGAGCGGCGCATCAATCTGTGCCTGTATGGAATGCGCCCACTCATGCGCGATGACGAAATAGATGAACGAGTCGCCGAATGCGTAGCCGTTTGCCATGAGCGTGAGATCCCACGCGATCCAGTTGGATGTTGAGCAGTAGTACGCGTTGTTGGGTCGCAGGGTGGCAGTTCCACACCGAGGAGTCGAGAGTGCGTCGAAGCCGTCGTAGGTGCCGACAATCGTCGGTGGTACGTACGGCATCCTGGTGAGATCGGGAGCGTTCGCGTCCCAGTAGGCATCGACGGCAGCGACTGCGAGTTCGGTCTCGGCAACGAACTCTCGCATCGTTGGGAGGCGATCCTCTGGCTCCCAACCGGAGCGCTGTGCGAAGGGAGCGACGTCGGCTGGCAGCACGGCGATGTAGGTGAACGCTGCGGCGTCGGCTCGAACATCGAGATGGGTGCGCACCGCTGACTCACTTGTCGGGAGCGACAGATTTCGCAGCAGCAGAAGATCGAGCGGCACCGTCTCTGCTGCGAGGACAAGCTCGGTTTGGTCGGTCGATGAGGTGGAGCCTGCTGACTCGCTCCGAACGACGATCTGTACCGCTTGTGGCGCGGAGGTCAGCATGCGCGGATCGACGAACGACAACACGTCGACGTCTTGAGCGTCGGAGCCAAGGTCCGACATGGTGAAGGCACCCTGGCCACACACGAAGCGGGTGCCTTCCGGGTACCAACTGAAGTGTCCGGCCAGCGGGTCAGAGGTGTTGGTCAGCGCAACAAACTCGGGGCTTTCGCTGAAGTTGAGCATCACCGCGCCCCGGCTGAGCTCGCCAGCCTCAAGCTTGTTCGTCCAGAACTGCAGCCCCTCTGCGTCTGCGCCGCGGCCAAGCACGTTCTGGTAGACGAGCTCGACGAACTCGGTCGCGCTCTTGTCTGCGCCGTAGACAATCCGGAACTCCGGCGACTCGGAGAAGAACGTCGAGATGGCATCGAGGTCCGTTTGCCCAGAAGACAGCTGATCGGCCCAAAACTCGAATCCCGCGTCGTCTGGACCGCGATCGAAGTAGGCGGCATAGAGCCGAGCGATTGAATCAGTGAGGTGAGGGCAGATCCGGTAGGTCGCTTCTTCGTCGGTGAGCTCGCTCAATGGGCCGGGCTCGACCGGGCCCCGTTGGTGAGGTGTTGCCGTTGCCGGCGTCGTGCCGAGCATCGCGGCCAACAAGGCGAGCGCCGCAAGCATCGATACGCGTCGAAGCAGCATCGGTGCTCGAGTCGAGGGTCTCGCAGCGCGGTGGCGCGTCGACGTCATCTGGTTGAGCACCGTAGTTCGTGCCGGCCGAAGCGTGGGACCGGATCGCCCCTTCCGGGGCGTTTTCCCTACGCCGTCGCAGAGTATTCGGGCTGCCTGTTAGCTGAGCTGCGAAATCGTGTAGTCGATGCACTCCGTGAGTGCGTGCAGATCGCTGGCCTCAATGGCCGGGAACAGCGCGATTCGCAGCTGGTTGCGGCCGAGCTTGCGATAGCCCTCTGTGTCGAGCACACCGTTGGCACGAAGCACCGCGGCGATGTCGTCTGCGCTCACGCTGTCATCGAAGTCGATCGTGGCGACAACCTGGCTTCGCTTTGCCGCATCGCTCACGAACGGGCTCGTGGTATCCGATGCCTCGGCCCATCCGTAGATCACCTCAGCGTTGGCCTGGCTACGGCCGGCGGAGAACGTCATGCCGCCGTTCTCGTTGAACCACTCGACCTGATGCATCGTGAGGAAGACCGTTGCCAGCGCAGGCGTGTTGTAGGTCTGGTTCTTGACCGAGTTGTCGAGTGCGGTGTTGAGGTTGAGGCCAGGCGGAATCCAGCGAGGACCGGCGTCGATCTCGCGAATGCGATCCATGGCCTTGGGCGAGCACGGAGCAATCCAGAGACCACCGTCTGACGCAAAGGCCTTCTGAGGTGCGAAGTAGTAGCAGTCGACCTGGTCGGTGTCCCACGCGATCGCTCCGGCAGCTGACGTTGCGTCGACGGCAACCAACGCGTCGTCGTCTGCGCCACTCGGTCGAACCAGATCCATCGACACGCCCGTTGAGGTTTCGTTGTGAGTGAGCGCATAGAGATCAACGCCCGGTGTGCCGACAGGAGTTGGGTGGTCGCCGGTGTCTGATTCGATCACCATTGGTTCAGCCAAGAAGGGCGCGGCCGCAACTCCCTTGGCGAACTTCGACGAGAACTCTCCAAAGCTCAGATGCTGTGATCGATTGCGGATCAAGCCGATCGTGGCGGCATCCCAAAACAACGTGGTGCCGCCGTTGCCAAGCACGACTTCCCAGTCATCGGGAAGGTCGAACAGGTCGGACAGTCCATCTCGTAGACGCCCGACGATGTCTTTCACCGCGTTTTTGCGGTGAGAGGTGCCAAGGAAGTCATCCGCAATCTCCGCCAAGGCGGCAACGGCCTCAGGCCTGACCTTGGACGGACCGGAGGCGAAGCGCCCGTCGTTTGGCAGCTTCTCGGTCGGAATCCGAATTTCGGGAGTTGTTTGGCTCACAGCCTGGAATGATGGCAGCCGGTCCCGTCCCTGGATACCTCTTCACGGAGAAATGTCACATGTCAGAAGCTCGAATCTCAGCGCGCGTCGCCGCGATTGCCCCCTCAGCAACCCTTGCGGTCACCAATAAGGCCAAGGCGCTGAAGGCCGCGGGAGAGTCCGTCGTCGGGTTCGGCGCAGGCGAGCCCGACTTTCCGACGCCCGACTACATCGTCGAAGCCGCTGCGGCCGCTTGCCGCGAGCCAAAGAACCATCGTTACGGCTTGGCCGGCGGCACGTTGGAGTTGAAGGCTGCGATCGCCGCCAAGACGGCTCGCGACTCCGGTTATGAGGTCGATCCCACCCAGGTTGTGGTCACCAACGGCGGCAAGCACGCCGTGTACAACGCCATCGCTGGCGTGGTCGACCCCGGCGATGAGGTGCTGATCCCGACGCCGTTCTGGACCACCTATCCCGAGCCAGTCAAGCTCGCCGGCGGTGTCGCTGTACCGGTCGAGACAAGCATCGAGTCAGGCTTCAAGGCCACCGTTGAGCAGCTCGAAGCAGCCCGCACCGACCGAACCAAGGCCCTCATCTTTGTGAGCCCGTCCAACCCGTCGGGCGCCGTTTACAGCCGTGAGCAAGTTGAAGCCATCGGCCAGTGGGCCGTAGAGCACGGCATCTGGGTGCTCACCGACGAGATCTACGAGCACCTGGTCTACGACGGTGCTGAGTTTCACTCCATGCCGACGCTTGTTCCCGAACTCGCCGATCGCTGCATCGTGCTCAATGGCGTAGCGAAGACCTACGCCATGACCGGTTGGCGAGTTGGCTGGGTCATTGCCCCGCCCGACATGGCCAAGGCACTCACCAGCTTGCAGTCTCACCAAACGTCAAACGTTGCGATGGTGTCGCAGATGGCAGCCCTCGCTGCGGTCGAAGGAGACCTCACGGCCGTGCACCAGATGCGGGAGGCTTTTGACCGGCGTCGCAAGAACATGCACGCCTTGCTCGACGGCATGGAAGGCGTGGCCTGTCTTGCTCCCGAGGGCGCGTTCTACGCCTTCCCGAGCTTTGAGGCAGTGCTCGGACGCACGATCAGAGGCAAGCAGATCAACAGCACGCTCGATCTTGCTGACGTTGTTCTCGACGAGGCAAAGGTGGCCTTTGTTCCGGGAGAGGCGTTTGGCAGCCCGGGCTACGCCCGTTTCTCGTTCGCTCTTGGTGACGACGATCTTGGTGAGGGTCTGGCCCGCATCGGTGATCTTCTGGCCGAGGGCTGACGATGTCGGCTGGGGCTGCGTTTGGTTCTTGGCCGTCGCCGATAACGGCCGCTGCCGTCTCGAGTGGGGGAATCGGCCTGGGCGGTCCCGCCGTTCGCAACCGAGCCGATGGTCAGGCTGAAGTCTGGTGGAGCGAACTACGGCCGACCGAGGGAGGCCGCGCTGTCCTCGTCCGCCGGGTTGGTGACGGCCCTCCGGTCGACATGCTGCCCGCGCCATACTCAGCCCGCACTCGAGTGCATGAGTACGGGGGAGGGGCGTGGTTCCTCACGGCCGATGCCGTGTTCTTCTCGAACTGGGACGATCAGCGCCTGTATCGCATCGATCTCTCAGATGATGCGGCCACCGCCGATCCCAGCGCAGTCACGCCGACTCCAGAAGAGCCTCATGCGTGGCGCTACGCCGACGGACGCGTCACGCCGGATGGCGAGTGGTTGGTGTCGGTTTCTGAAGACCACCATGAGGCCGTCGTGGCCGATCACGGCGAGGCAGTGAACGCCATCGTGGCCATTCCCGCGAGCGGGGGCGAGCCGCTGGTGCTGTCGGATCGCACCGACTTCGTCTCGAGCCCGAGGATCTCTCCGGACGGTCGTTGGTTGAGCTGGATCTGCTGGAACCACCCGAACATGCCGTGGGACGGCACACGATTGCTGGCGGCGCCGCTGTGGCAGTCGGCTCGTGAGCTGCGTATCGGCAACGTCAAGATCGTTGCTGGGGGCGAAGCCTCGCTTGGCGAGGAACAAGAGGCCATCGTTGGCGCACACTGGACCAGCGACGGCCGGCTCGTGTACTCCTCTGACCGGTCGGGCTTCTGGAACCTCGAAGCATGGCGCCCCGGCGACGACACCAGCAGCGAACTCACGACGCTGCGAGGAGCCGAGATCGGCGGCCCACCGTGGGTGTTTGGGCTGCAACGATGGACCGAACTGAGCGACGGCCGTCTCGCGGCCGTTGTCACGACAGCTGCGGTTGATTCGCTGGTCGTTGTCGAACCATCTGGTGAGTTGAGGCCGATCGACACGCCATTCGTCGCGATCTCTGGCGTGACGGCGGCCGCTGATGACGCCGTTGCGTTTGTTGGGCATCGCCCCGATGTGTTGCCGTGCGTTGCCAAGGCTGATGTGGCGAGCTCAGAGGTCAGTCACATCAGCGAACCAGCAGACCTCGAGATCGATTCGGCCTGGTTTAGCGTCGCACAAGCAGTGTCGGTCCCCGTTGGCGATCGAGAAACGCACGCCTTCTTCTATCCGCCGACGGCTCCGCTGGACGCCAACACCGATGCGTTGCCACCGCTGGTCGTGATGGGTCACGGTGGCCCGACCTCGCACGCCCCACCGGCACTCAGCCTGAAGATTCAGTACTGGACGAGCCGGGGCGTGGCTGTCGCCGACGTCAACTACGGCGGTTCTACGGGGTTCGGACGGTCGTATCGACGTCTGCTCAACGACGCCTGGGGCATCGTTGACGTCGAGGATTGCATCGCCGTTGCCCAACACCTTGGATCGGCCGGCTTGGTCGACCCCGCTCGCATGGCCATTCGCGGCGGGTCAGCTGGTGGTCTGACCGTGCTGCGAGCGCTCCAGACCTCAGAGCAGTTCTCGGCGGGCACAAGCCTCTATGGCGTTGCTGATCTGAAGGCGCTGGCCGCTGACACGCACAAGTTTGAGTCGCGCTACCTCGACGGTCTCATCGGACCATGGCCGGCCGCCCAAGACGTGTACGAGGCCCGATCGCCGATCAACTACGCAGACGATCTCTCCTGCCCGTTGCTCGTGATGCAGGGCTCAGAGGATGCAGTGGTGCCACCCAGCCAGTCAGAGGCCATCGTCGCTGCTGTGGCAGCCAAGGGCCTGCCTCACGCCTACTTGCTGTTTGAAGGTGAGCAGCACGGTTTCAGACAGGCCGACACCATCGTGCGTTCGCTCGAGGCTGAGCTCTGGTTCTACGGCAGCGTGTTCGGATTCGAACCGGCCGATGAGATCGAGCCAATCGCCGAAGCCGTCGGATTCGCTGACGCCTAGCCACGAAAACCCCTCGTTCTGGAGGCCGTAGGGCACGTTTTGGTGCTCTACGGCCTCCAGTTCGGGTCGGTCGATGGAACCATGGTGGCGAATTGTCTGATCCTTGACCACAATGATGAGGTGAGGGGCCGGAATGAACATGGCAGTTGAGCAGGCGCGGGCCGGACAGGGCGTTCGATGACCCAGCAGATCCCGGCCCGTCGACTCGTCATCGGCGCCGGCGGCACGGGTCGTACCCATGTGCTGCAGACGTGGCTCGCAGAGGCTGATCTCGACGTCGGCGACTCGGCTTCTGTGCTCTGGCTCAGCGGAAGTCCGCTGCGGTCCCCAGACGAAAGCGCCGTCAAGAAGGCCGTGAAAGCGAGCCCGCAGGTGCTTGTGGTCGACGACCTTCAGTGGTTCACCGAAGCTGCGCTCGAGATTCTGCTGAATGGCCTCGACGACGTGGCGCTGTGGGCCAGCCGTCGCCCGTGGCCATCAAGTCAGACGCTGCAGGTGTTCAACGACGCGCTCACTGAGCGGTCAGCGGCAAGTCGAGTGGGGCTGCTCGATGAGGAAGCGTTCGCACAGACGGTGTCGACGCTGTTCGGTTCGGCGACGTCGAGCCAGGTCATCGATCAGCTCTTTGCCGCAACGTCTGGATCTGTCGGTCTCGCTGCTGATGCCATCACCTCGAGCTGGAATGGCGATCTCGAAGCGTTGTCGGAGGAACTCATCGATGCTGTTCGTCGGCGGGTCGATCGGTGCGGACCGGATGCCAGGGCCCTCGTGCAGATGCTGTGCGTGGCTCCCGAACTCGAACCAGCCACGGCGGTTGAGGCCCTCGACGAAGCATTTGACCGCAACAGCGCCCAACGAGGAACTCGGGCCGGTGGCGTGCTCGACGCTGACGGACTGCTGATCCCTCTCGTTCGGGCTGCGGCGAGCGCCGATCTCACCGATGCTGAGCGGTCAACGATTCACGACCGGTTTGCCGTTGCCCTCACGCCAACCCACCCCGATGCCGCCGTTGAGCACATTGTTGCTGGGTCTGGAGAAATTCCGGGCGCCACCGATGCGCTTGTTACGGCGGCTGAACGCTTGCAACACACCGATCCGGAACGAGCACTCGCCCTCGCAGAACAAGCAGAGCAGGGTGGTCTGATCAGCGACGAGATCGTCCTTGTACGGGCCGGCGCGGCGTTCGAACTTGGCACATCTGAAGCGCTGGCTCACCTCGACCAGGTGTCATCAGCAACGCTTCCTGGCGCCGCCGCTCTCGGATACGGCATCGACATCCGCGACATGCGTTGGGAGTCGGCCCTCGCCCGCTCCCTAGGCGATGACCTCGCAGAGCCCATGCTGGCGCTTGCCGCGTGCCTCTGGGGTTCGGCGTTTGAGGTTCCAGCTGTTGCCGATCCCGGGCCGCAGGCGAGTCTGATCATCTCGATCACACGTGGTCTCGTCGATTTGGCCAATGGCGAAGCAGCGTCGGCGCTTTCGGAGCTGGCTCGCGCTGCAGACGACTACGACCGCATTCGCCCTGACACGCCGCTCGGCATCACGCCGCACTCGCTCGGTGCCCTGTGCGCCATCATGATCGGCGACATTTCGGCAGCCGATTCCCTTCTGACTCAGGCCATCGACAACAGCAGTGGGGGAGCGGGCGAAGCAGTGACGCACCGTCTTCTGCGGTCCTACGTTCGGCTTACCGACGGCGACTTTCGCTTCGCCCTCGAAGACGTGCGAGAGGGAGAAGGCGAGGCGTGGACCCAGCGCGACCGATTCCTCTTGGCCGCCATCGATGCAGCACTCGCCCGCCGTTCAGGCGACACCTCGCGTTTGCGAGAGGCATGGCGACGGGCCGACCCAGTCCTCGTGCGGCAATCAACGAGCTGGCTGTTTACCGACTTCTTTGTCGAGTTGCTGGCCGCCGGTTGCAAGCTCGGTGAACTGCGAAGAGTCGAACCCGTCCGTGACGGCCTCGTCTCGCAGCTCGACGGCCTGCCCGAAGACGGGCCCGCGCCGGTTGCGGCCCGGTGGATAGAGCTGCAGTTCGCACTGGCCACCGACGACAACGATGCCGACCGACTCGATGCGGCGACGGCGCTTGCCGGTTGCTCACCAGGAGGACCCCGATCTGAAGCCCGCATTCTGGCCGGCACGGCGTGGGCGTCAATCCAGGCCAAAACCGCCAACGAGACAGACATGGTGGCTGCGGCTGAGCAGATCGGTGCCGTGGGCGACGGCTGGGAAGCATCACGAATCTTGGGCCAGGCAGCGCTCGACCAAACCGACCCGAAGGCCGCTCGGCGGTTGCTTGAAGCCGCCCGTGTGTATGCGGTTGAACCAACGGAAGACGACGGTGGTGGTCTTGTCGCACTCGGCCTCTCCGATCGTGAGGCAGAGGTTGCGGTGCTCGTCGCCGAAGGGCGAACGCACAAAGAAGTCGGTGCCCAGCTGTACATCTCACCCAAGACCGTCGAGCACCACGTGGCCCGTATTCGCCAGAAGCTCGGCGCCACATCGCGGGCCGAACTCCTCGCAACCATTCGTGACGCCGTAGGGGCGAGCTAGCACCTCGCTAGCCCCGCGATCGGAATTCTTCCGACCGAAAACGGAGCACCAACCTAGGCCTTTTGGCCCACCTATTCCTCCACTAGGCAAGAGGGTCCGATACCCCCTAATGTCGTAGGGGAAACACAGGGGTAACCCCGATTCGGCGCTGCGCGATCCGTCATACGTTGATGGAAGTAAGCAACGACCAACCGGAACCCACTACGGAGGGAACAAGAAAATGGCAGACGTCAACGAGATTCTTTACACGATCCTTGAAAAGGTCATGGGAGATCCAGCACAGGCTCAGGCATACGCCTCGAACCCGTCTGAGTACCTCATCGCTGAAGGACTCGATTCAGAAGATCTTTCGCAGATCAACATGGCCGACACGGTCAGCAACGTGAGCAACACGCTCGAAATCGCACCACAGACCACCCAGACGCTCATCGAGGTCACCCCCGAGGCGTTCGGTGGCCCCGCTGCCGCCCCTGCCGCTGCTGCTCCGGCCGCTGCACCTGCTGATCCTGGTCCATCGACCCCTGCCGCAAGCGCTCCTGCCGCTGCCGCTCCGTCAACCCCTGCTGCAACGGCTCCTGCCGCTGCTGCTCCGGCTCCTGCTGCCGCTCCAGCCCCTGCTGCTGCTCCGGCCGCTGCTCCGGCTCCCGTAACGCTCGAGACCGTCGAAACGACGATCAACGAGTATGTGAACGTCGTCTATGAGGGTGACGAGACCATCACAAACAACTTCGTTGACAACTCAACCGACTTCGAAATCGAGATCGACGGCGACGTTGCCGGCGATGTTGAGATCGAGATCGACAACGAGGTCACCAACGCCAACGCACTTGGCGAAGGTTCCGTTGCTGCTGGCGAAGACGTCAACGGTGCAGCCACCGGTGACGGTGCGATTGCGGTCGGTGGCGACGCCACTGATTCACAGTTCAACTCTGGCGACAATGCTGCGCAGGTTGATGGTGACAACGACGGCGTGATCGTGACCGGCGGAAACGAAGGTGTGGTCGCTGGCGGCGATGTCGACGATGTGATCATTGGCGACGGCAACACCCAGACCGGCGAGGCCGATGTGGTTGTGAGTGGTGACGGCAATGCCGTGACCAATGTCGAGGGCTCAGACAACACGGTTGGCTCCGACATCACGCAGGTCGAGACCGATGGCGGCGACGCTGTCGTTGGCGACGACAACCAGACGATCCAAGGCTCCGACGATGTCAACGCTGGGTTCGGCGACGGCAACGTTGTCGATGCTTCGAACGCCGACGTCGACGATTCCAACCTGAACTTCGGTGATGGTGGATCCGTTCAAGACAACGACACCTCGACCGAGAGCACCATTGAGGACTCGTTCAACGAGGACACGACCGTCGACACCGACATCGACACCGATGTCACCGTCGACAACGATGAGAGCATCAACGACGTCGGCAACATCGACGACAGCTCAACCAGCGATATCGATGACTCGTTCAACGAGATC
>CALLGK010000134.1 GCA_938009905.1 uncultured Acidimicrobiales bacterium
GACCTCCCTGGTCCGAAGGTCCGGATTGGGGCACTACCCGAACCAGTCACGATCGAGGTTGGCTCAACGGTCGACCTCATCCCCGGGTCCGAGCCAAGCTCGGCCAGCGCCTTCTATGTCGACTACGAAGGGCTACTCACCGATCTGAGAATCGGCGATCGCCTTACGCTCGGTGACGGTTCGATCGTGCTGCAGGTGGAAGACCAGCTCGCCGATCGGTTGGTGAGCCGGGCCATGTATGGCGGCATCACCCAGGGCCGGCCCGGTATTCACATTCCGTCTGATCGGTTGCGGCTGGCCACCCCAACAGACGACGATCTCAAACTGCTCGACGTGTTTGTCGACGCCGGTGTCGACATCGTGGCCCTCTCCTTTGTCCGGTCAGCCCATGACGTTCGCCGCCTGGCCCTCGAACCAGCCCCTCGTGGCCCACTTGTGGTGGCCAAGATCGAAACACGGGCGGCGGTCGAGAACCTCGACGGCATCATCATGGCCTCGGGAGCCGTCATGGTGGCCAGAGGAGACTTGGGTGCCGAGTGCAACATCGAAGACCTGCCGCACTTGCAAAAAGACATCATCGCCCGTTGCATTGCCCTCGGCCGACCCGCCATTACGGCAACGCAGATGCTCGAATCGATGGTGACGGCCCCATCACCCACACGGGCAGAGACTTCAGACGTCGCCAACGCCGTGTTTGATGGCTCGAGCGCCGTGATGTTGTCTGGCGAGACCGCGATCGGCCTGAACCCCACGCACGTCGTCGCCACGATGGCCCGCATCGCCGAACGTGCCGACCAAGAATTCGACTACGAGGGATGGGGCCACTACATCAGGCGAGACCGGCTCTCCGAACCTCAAAGCGTTGATGCCGCAGTGACCGACGCGATGACCACCGCAACCTGGCGAGCCGCCACCGAGATGGGTGTCGACACGGTGCTGTGCATCTCTCGGTCGGGGTTCACGGTGCGAGCCATTGCCCGATTCCGGCCAACCGCCAACATTCTCGGGTTCAGCCCAGATCCTCGAACCATTCGCCAGCTCACCATGAGTTGGGGCGCCGTTCCGATGCCGATTGATCGCATCGAAGACAACGTCGACACCGTGAGAAACGTCCTGAGTTTGGCCAAGCAACACGGACACATCCGTTCTGGCGATGTGGTGGCCGTGCTTGGCGGGTCGACAGCAACCATCGGAGCCACAGACACGCTCCGCTTAGTGCGATGCCCGTGACGCGACCCGGGGGAGCGGTCCACGAGCGCTTCCTCAGTTCGCTGCGCGAGCGGTTAGCCGATCTCGGCGACAAAGCCCGCCCGAATGAGCAGCCAAACTTCACGGCGTTCGTGCTGTCTGGCGGCGGCAACTTGGGTGCCATACAGGTGGGCATGCTGCGAGCACTCGTCGAGCGCGACATCCAACCCGATCTTGTTGTTGGCTGCTCGGTCGGCGCCATCAACGGAGCGGCGTTTGCGGCCGAGCCCGGCGTGCGAGGGGTCCACAGGCTCGAACGCATCTGGACCCGCATCGCCGACGGCGATCCAGACATCATGCCTAACCGGGGCCTGCTGCCGATGGCCGTGCAAATGGCCAGAAAGGGGAGCAGCATCCACACTCAGGATGCCCTCGAGCAGCTGCTTCATGATGAGCTCATGGCCACATCGTTCGAAGAGCTGGCCCTCCCATTTGCGTGCGTGGCCGCCAACATCGACACCGCGGGCGAGGAGTGGTTCGACGCCGGTGAGCTGGTGCCTCGACTGCTCGCATCGGCTGCGCTGCCCGGCGTGTACCCGCCCGTAGATCTCGACGGCAACCGGTACTTCGACGGGGGCGTTGTGAACGAGGTGCCGCTCCGTCGTGCGGTCGAACTCGGTGCGACCACGATCTACCTGTTGCATGTGGGCCATCTCGATGACCGCACAATGGAACGAGCCAGCCGGCCCTTCGACGTGTTGGCCCATGCCTACTGGTCATTGCGAGCAAACCGGCTCGATGACGAACTCGAACAGCTACCAGAGCACATCACGCTTGTTGACCTCGACGCCGGACCAGTGCCAAAGCTCCGCTTCGATGACTTCTCACAAGGCCGAGAGCTGATCGATGCTGCCTACCACTCGGTGAGCCAGCAGCTCGACAACCGAGATGACGAGCCGGCGGATAGTTTCGACGAGTGACTTCTATCGACCTCAGCGGCTCTGGGCCGCCCGAAACGATTCTGCCTCCCGTTCCGACCGATTGGGCTGAAGGCCTGGCGGCGGCGCTTGCCTTGCCAGAAGATCAACAACGCGACGCGTTTTCGGCCCTGGCCGCAGCCAACCCTCGCTTCCTCGACGCCTGGGCACACCTGGGACGACTCGGGCGCGATGTGATCGAGTCGTATGCCGCCTTCCGAGTTGGCTACCACCGGGGCCTCGATGCCCTTCGTCAGAGCGGCTGGCGAGGGTCGGGCTACGTCCGCTGGGAACACGAAACGAACCGTGGCTTCCTGATGGCGCTCGCCGGCCTGCAAGCATGCGCGGCTGAGATTGGCGAGCACGACGAGGACGAGCGCTGTGCGATGTTCCTCCGCCAACTCGATCCCAGCTGGCCGCCAGCCGACTACCGGTAGGCATGAGCCACGGAGTGGTGGGCGCCATCCTCATGGGTGGCCAAAGCCGACGCTTCGGTTCTGACAAGGCGCTTGCCGTTGCCGCCGGCATCTCGATGGGCAAGCGAGTTGTGGTGGCCATGCGACGCGCCGGCATCGATCCCGTGGTTGCATCAGGTGGGACGGCCGGGGCCGAACTCGGCCTGGTGACGGTGCCCGACAAAACGCCGGGAGCGGGCCCGCTCGCGGCCCTCGCCTCGATCCTGTCGTGGGCGAACACGGGCGGCGTCGTCGTCACCCCATGTGATCTTCCACTACTGAAGGCGAGCGACATCGAGACGATCATCGAGGCATGGCGCGCCAATCCAGACGTTGTGGCGTGTGCAACGGTTGGCGGCAAGCCGTCACCCATGTTGGCGTGCTGGCCAGCTGCGGCTGCTCGACGGCTGCAGATCGCCGTCGACGAAGGCCGTTCGCGCTACTACGACGGACTGGACATCCTCGGGTGGAACGGCGTCGAGGTCGACCCTGCGTCAGTCAGCGATGCTGATGATCCAACCACATTGACCGAATTGCTTGCACAAGCCACAACCACAGAATCAATGCCGGACGCCACTGAGGCCTAGGGTGAGGGCCATATGGCAGAGCTGATCGTCGACCAAGACACGTTTGCGGCGACGATTGAGGACCTCGCAACCGCCGATCGATACGCGCTCGACACCGAGTTTCACCGTGAACGCACGTACTACCCGCAGGTGGCCCTTGTGCAGTTGGCGTGGAACGACAGCTTGGTGCTGGTCGACCCGTTAGCCGTCGACCTGCGACCGCTCGCCACCGTGCTCGACGGGCCTGGCCTGTGCATTCTGCACGCTGGCACCCAAGATCTCGAAGTGCTTGAGCTGTCGTGTGGAACCGTGCCGTCCCGTCTGTTCGACACGCAGATCGCGGCCGGGTTCCTTGGCGTCTCAACGGGTTCGTTGGTGTCGCTGTTGGAGCGTTTCTTGAGCACGTCGATCCCCAAGGGCGACCGCCTCACCGATTGGCTTAGGCGTCCCCTTACTGATGATCAGCTCACCTACGCCGCCGGCGACGTGCTCCACCTGCTCGAACTCACCGATGTGATTACCGCAGAGCTCACCGAGATGGGTCGTCTCGAATGGGCGCAGGAAGAAAGCACGATCGTGCTCAACCGGCCTCGCAATCGGCGTCCGCCAGAAGAAGCCGTGCTCCGCATCAAAGAAGCTCGGTCGCTCAAGGGCAAAGCGTTTCGCGTGGCCACGGCGTTGGCGGCATGGCGCGAGCGACGGGCCGCCGAGCTCGACATCCCGGTTCGCCAGGTCATGCCAGATATTGCGGTTGTGGCTGTGGCCCAACAAGCGCCAAGTTCGATCGACGGGCTCAAGAAGATCCGCGGCATCGACTCTCGCCACCTACGCAAAGGCGCAGACCGCGAAATTCTTACCACGGTTGCTGCTGGCATTGCCGCAGACGATCCGGTTAAGCCGCCACCACGGTCGGGCGATCTCCCTCGCCAACTGCGTCCCGTCGTCACCCTCGTGACGTCCTGGATCGCCCAGCTTGCCCGTGATCACCAACTCGACCCAGCAATCCTCGCAACCCGGGCCGACGTCGAGAATCTGCTCGGTGGCGAGCCCGGTCGGCTCGATACCGGCTGGCGGGCCGATCTCGTGGGTGAACCAATCGCCGCCCTCGTAAACGGTGCTGCTGCGTTGGCCTTCGACGGAGACGGCCGTTTGGTGCTCGAACAGCGGAGCAATCTTCCTCTCGGAAGTTAGTTCTGGGCCGAGAAACAGCGGTATTTACGCTGTCTTCGGACGGAAAGAGATGTAGTTGGTGGAATACGAGCGTCAACATCTCTGTTTTGGGTAGTCAAGGAACAACAGATCAACTTGATCAGATCACCCGACCTGGTTCGCAATGCGTCGCGGATCCGCCCTAGACTGGGCGTTCTGTACCGCCGCGAGAGCTGTTTACAGCCCTCAGTTCGGCAACACCAGCGTCTTTGAGGAGTGTCCCATGAAAAAGGGGCGTCATCGCCGTTACGAAGAAGCTCGAGCCATGAAGCGGAGCTCCTTCGACGACATTGAGAGTCTTATGGAGCGGATCGACGACGATCCGTTCGATCTTCCCACCACCGACGAGGCCCGCGATGTGGTGAACGACCACATCGGTAGCCCTGATGAAGAGTCGGATGAGTACGACGAGGAATCGGCTGACTAGCGGAGTTCGGCGACAATCTCGTCCCGGAAGTTCGTAACTTCGGCGGGATCAAAGACCACAATTGAGCGGCTGGCTCCAGAGCGGCCTCGAAGTGATTCCCAGGCATCGCCACGCTGCTGATGCTGGTAGTCGGGCACGTCGATCACGATGCGACCGACACGGATGCCAACAAAGCGAGCGTCCGATCCGCGCGTTCCAGGATGCACAAAGCTGAGCTGTCCGATTGATGGGCAGCTGAGTTCGCCGTCTGCCGACGCCATCAGATGCGGGATGCTGCCTTTGCAGGCACCCGCTTCTACGGCGATGGCGATCACGGCGAGCAACGTGGCGTGTTGTTGCCTGGTTCGCTTGTCGATCAAGGTGAGCACGGACGCCAGCGAAGGATTGACGCGCATGCGTGGGCTGGCGTCTGGCGCGTTCTGATAGGAGTGCTCGGCGAGGCGAGCCTTAGCCCGGCCAATCTGCAGCCGAGCGTCTCGGAGCAGTTCATCGTCGTAGGCCCACGTCGGCATGGCCATGAGCATTGGCTCAGCAGCAGCGATCATCGACAGAAACTGGCCGTCGTATGGGCCTTCTTCAACCCGTTGACGAACTGGTGGCACCGTGAGTGCATCTGCCGCGGCCAGCTGCAACAGTGCAGCCGAGTCGACCCCAGTGAAGGCATGGGCGGCGTGGAGCCGATCAGTCCGAGGGTCCAAGCAGGCCCAGAGGTTGGCCGTCGGGTCGTTGACGGGCTTCGTGCGGCGGGTCGGGGGCGCCGGTGCGAACGGCGAGGTGTGGATATCGAGGGCGGTCACGAATGCGATAACGGCACATTCACCCAAAAGGTTGAGTCGTTTGGCCCACGTTTCGACGATTCGACGGGGCCTGGCTACCGAACCGTGAGTGTGACGGGTGTTGGTCGACTCCCAGATTCCGCGATTTCGACCAGTTCTGGCACCAGGCGGTCATAGATGTCTTCGCCGACCATCTCAACCAGTTCGTCGCGACACGTCACGTAGACCGGATCGACTGCCTGGTACGCCTCGGGCTGCTCGATGCACCACCAATGAAAGTCGTTGCCGCCCTCGCCCCAGTCTTTGCGGTCCCAGGCCCGCACAAAGACGGTGTCGAAGCCGTTGTCGTCTGTGTGAATGTCGAGACGAATCGGTACCTGCCAGCAGACGTCAGGCTTCCAATCGAGCGGGCGCTCACCGCGCTCGAGCGCAGCCCGGTGCAGTGCACACCCACCGCCGCCCGGAAAGTCTGACCGGTTGAGAAAGATGCAGGCGCCCTGCGCCTTACGTGTGACCCAGTCGCCGTCGCTGTTCTTCTTGAAGGCTCCGCCCTTTCTCACGGCGCGGCCATGAAACTGCCATTGATCAGGGGTGAGCAAGGCCGCCGCGCTCGCCACCTCTTGCAGATCTTCGTCGTCGACGAAGTGGGCGCCGTGAATGCAGCACCCCAGCACTTCAGTGTGATCGACGTCGGTGTCGATCGACTGGCAGCCGTCGCCATAGATGCAGTTGTACGACGACAGCAGGAACGTGGCGTCGAACAACCACGTGTCGTTGTCGTCGTCGACAATCGAGATCCAACGATGTCCGTCTGTTGGAGGAACGCCTGGTGTTGCAGCGGGGGAGGAGCGAGGCACGGCCGCCACCGTATCGGGCACACTGGCACGGATGAGAGACGAACTGACCTCAGCGCATCGCGAACGGATCGACGATATTCGTAGCAGGATCGACAACCTTGCTGAAGAAATTGCCGATGTGGCGCTCGACATGCTGCGTGATGCCGTCGACAAGGGAGCTTCGAAGCGACCCCCAGCCGACAAAGCGCTCGCGGCTGCTCGCCGGGCGCTCGAGAAGGCCTCAAGATCTCTCGAAATCTAGCGCTTCTTCGCTCAAGATTTTCGTGTGTTCTGACCGATACACGAGGCACAGCCCAGGGCGGCAACAGCATCAGACTCACATGAGACCTATGCCCGGCGTCGGCGCGCCCCGATCCTCCGCCACTTCATGACCAAAGACAACTTCCGAGCATTCGTCGACGACCTGCCTGATCTCATCTGCAGATACCGACCTGACGGTTTGCTCCTGTACGTCAACGATGCGTACGCCACGTTCCATGGTCGGAGCCAAAGCGACCTCGTTGGGACGTCGTTTCTTGATCTTGTCCCGCCCGAGTATCAGCACGAAGTTGACGACTCGATGCAGCGTGTCCAACGTCTGAACCCCGACGACCCCGTGATCGTCAACGAACACCGAGCACTCGACAGTGTTGGCCACATTCGCTGGCAGCAGTGGACAGACAAGGGCGTCTTCGATGAAGAGGGGTCGCTTACTGAGGTCATGGCCGTCGGGCGTGACGTCACTGAGCGTCGGGCTGCTGAAGAACAAGCCACCTACCTGGCGTCGCACGACCCGCTCACGGGGTTGCTCAACCGACGATCGGCGCTGAGCAGGCTCGAACGACTCCTGGGCACCGCACGACGAAGAGGCGAACAGCTCGCCCTCCTCTACCTCGACATCAACGACTTCAAGACCATCAACGACAAGTTTGGCCATGCCGGCGGGGACCGAGTGCTTGAAGAGGCAGCAGAGCGAATGTCCGCTGCCTTCCGAAGCACCGATCTGGTAGCCAGAATCGGGGGAGACGAGTTTGTTGTCGTCTGCCCGTCTGTCTCGTCAGACGATCAACTCACGCCCATCGTCCAACGGCTCACCACCACGTTGGCCGAGCCAATGCTCGGCTTAGGTGACATGAGCTTGTCGGTGAGCGTCGGGTGGATTCTCAGCGACGGCAGTGAACCAGCAGACGACCTACTGGCTCAGGCCGATCGCGAGATGTATCGGGCGAAGACTGAGCGATCAGAGCGAAAGCTGGGCGATCAGAAGTCGTCGGCCGTTGCCGGTTCGACGTCGTGAATCTGATCGCTGGGTCCAACATCGTCGCTTGATGGCCCCAACGCATTGATGCGATGGATCAGGCCGGTCAACCGCGCAAACGAGCGGTTGTTGAAGTGCATGATGAGGCGCGGCAGATGCACGTGATCGTCTTCACGCGTCTCAATCTCGGTTGGCTCTGACACCTCGATCTCGCCCTTTACGATGATGTCGGCGAACTCTGAGTTGAGCGTGGCCAGCGCGTCATCGGTCAAGGCATGGCGAAGTCGAATGACGAGCCGCTTCCCGACGAACCGAATCGAGTGATACGTCCGATAGAAGCTGCACAGATACTCCATGGCCTCTGCGGGGTCATGGGTGTGCAGATACAGATCGGTGTCGTGAGGGCTGACCATGCCGTTGCCGGCAAGGCTCTCGTCGACAAAGCTCTCCCATCCGCTCCAGTAGTTCGACTCGGCGTGATCAAGCAGCACGATGGGCGCCGGGTACGACTTGCCCGTCTGAATGAGCGTGAGCAGCTCGAATGCTTCGTCGAGCGTGCCGAAACCGCCGGGGAACAGGGCGAACCCGTCGGTCTCCTTCATGAAGAAGAGCTTGCGGGTAAAGAAGTAGCGGAACGTGGCCAGCTTGGGATCACCTTCGATGATCTCGGCGGCCCGCTGCTCAAACGGCAGCACAATGTTGACGCCAAAGCTGTTCTCAAGGCCGGCACCCTCAATGGCTGCGGTCATGATTCCCGGACCGGCGCCACTGATGATCATCCACTCACGGGCGGCCATCATGGTGCTGAACTCAGAGGCCAAGATGAAATCGGGATGCTCAGGATCGGTTCTGGCCGAACCGAAGACGGTGACCTTCGATCGGCCCCGATGGGTCGAGAACACCTTGTAGGCGTTGAGCATCTCGACCATCGACTGCGACGCAATCTTCAGCTCAAGCCGATCAACATCGGCGACATCCATGTCGAGTGCCGTGACAACGAGCTTTCGAATGAGATCGTCGTTGCGGTCTTCACCAACGGAGGCGAGAAGCTGCGTGACCAGTCGGTCGACGTTGGCATCGCCAAATACGGAACGTGGGCGCGGAGCACTCATCGGATGGTTACCCGTGCCCTCTCCAACGATCCAGCCTTTTCAAACGGTTGCGGGTTCACCGACCGAACGGTAGCCGGGACGTCCATAGAGCGTGGTCCGCTGCACTAAACGACGGCCGAGCGGCTCGACGAGTGCACGGAAGTCGTCTGGCGTTACTTCAGTGCCGTGTGAGGAACCAGCGGCCCGAGAGATGTTCTCGTCCATGAGCGTGCCGCCAAGATCGTTACAGCCCGCCTGCAGCAGCTGCCGCACGCTGTCGAAGCCGATCTTCACCCAACCGGACTGGATGTTGTCGATATATCCCCGATAGGCGATGCGGGCCACGGCGTGGACCAGCAGATTCTCACGGAACGTCGGACCGCGACGAGCCTTCTTCTGCAGGTAGATGGGCGAGGCCATGTGAACGAACGGCAAGCCGACGAACTCGGTGAAGCCCCCCGTCTCGGCCTGAAGCTCACGAGTAATCACCAGATGCTTGGCCCAGTGCTTCGGCTGCTCGACAGCACCAAACATCATGGTGACGTTGGAGCGAAGGCCAACCGAATGAGCGATGCGGTGCGCTTCAAGCCACTCGTCTGTTGAGATTTTGTCTGGGCAGAGAATCTCGCGGACACCGTCGTCGAGGATCTCGGCGGCCGTGCCCGGCAGCGACTTGAGACCGGCGGCCATGGCCCGCTTGAGATAGCTCTCGAGCGGCTCATCGAGCCGCTTGGCTCCTTCGGTGACCTCGAGTGCCGTAAACCCGTGTACGTGAATGTCTGGTGCTGCATCCTTCACGGCCTGGGCCACGTCGATGTAGTAATCACCGTCGAAGTCAGGATGAATACCGCCCTGGAGGCACACCTCGGTCGCACCCCGTTCGTGGGCATCTCGCACTCGATCTGCCATCTCTTCGAGCGTGAGCAAGTAGGGCTTGCCGCGAAGGTTCAGGCTGAGCGGACCCTTTGAGAAGCCACAGAAGCGGCACTTGAAGGTGCACACGTTTGTGTAGTTGATGTTGCGGTTGACCACGTACGTAACGTCGTCTCCCACGATCTCTTGGCGAAGCTCATCGGCCAGCTTGGCCACCGATCGAACCTCAGGACCTCGAGCCTCGAACAGGGTGACGAGCTCGTCGATACCTGGCTCTTCACCGGATCGAACGCCTTCGAGTACCTCGTGCACCGGACCGGAGGTGGCCAACGGCCCCTCAAGGAGTTCTGGCGGACGAGCAACGGCGCCTGAATACCACTGCGTGGAGCGGTCGCCGATGAGCACAACGTCTGCACCATCGTCGCCCTGCTTCACGAACTCGGCCTTCTCGGGGAAGACAGCGCCGGGATCGTCGCGGCCAAGACTCTCGGAGTCTGACCGGTCCATCACGGGGAAACGAGTCTCTTCGGCCAGCCATACGTCTGGCTGCTGTGCGAACTCTGAGTAGATCGTGAGTCGGGGAGCGAGCGTGAAGTTGCGGCCTTCTGTGATCTCGCGCAAACGGTCGAGTGCTGGCCACGGACGTTCGGGGTTCACATGGTCGGCAGTGACGGGAGAGACGCCGCCCCAGTCGTCGATGCCAGCATCGATCAGCACACCAAAGTCATCGCTCAGATTCGGTGGGGCTTGCAGGTGAATTGAGCCAGGCAGCACAAGACGAGCGAGCGCAATGGCCCGGAGGTAGTCGTCTTCTGGGCAGGGATCGTGTTTCCACATCGCCGTGCCGGCCTTGGGCAGGAAGTTCTGCACAATCACTTCTTGCACATGACCGTGCATGTTGTGACTGGCAGCAATGGCCTCGAGAGCGGCCACTCGATCGGCTTCGGTTTCACCGATGCCCACGAGGATGCCGGTGGTGAACGGAATCTTGAGTTCGCCAGCATGGTCAAGCGTGGCAAGCCGCCTGGCTGGCTCTTTGTCTGGTGCGTTGCGATGACAGTCAAGATCGTCGCGAAGCGTCTCGACCATCATTCCCTGGCTTGGCGACACGGGACGAAGGCTGGCGAGCTCATCGGCGTGCAAGGCGCCGGCGTTGGCATGAGGGAGAAGACCGGTCTCTTCAAGCACGATCTTGGCCATCGCCGCCAAGTACTCGACGGTCGTTTCGTAGCCGTGTTCACGGAGCCATTCTTGAGCCGCCGGATAGCGCAGTTCTGGTCGCTCGCCGAGCGTGAAGAGCGCTTCGTGACAACCAGCCCGAGCCCCCTGACGGGCCAAGCGCCGCACCTGGTCTGGCGACAGGAACGGATCGTCGAGCCGAGCTGGTGGCTGGGCGAACGTGCAGTAGCCGCACTGATCGCGACACAGCATGGTGAGCGGAATGAACACCTTGGGGGAGTAGGTCATTCGATTGCCGTACAACTCGTTGCGGCGGGCCGATGCTCGCTCGAGTAACTCCGACGTCGAGAGCTTCATCAGCTCAAGGCCGGCGTCGCTCGGGGATGGGGGCTGGCTCATGCGTCTGCCTTGGTCTTTCGTGAGGCGATGGTTTGAGAAGAATCGGATTCGGTTGGTGCGCCGGACCGGCTGCGGATCTGGCCTGGCGATACGTCGGTTTCGCAGTGCGGGCACTCAACTCGCTGCACTAACGGGGTGTCACACGATTCGTGGATGAGCACCGTTGGCGGTCCACCGTCTGCGTACCAACGGTCGCCCCAACCCATGAGGGCGATGAGCGACGCTGAGAGGTCTGCGCCTTTGCTGGTGAGGCGGTACTCGTAGCGGACGGGCCGGTCTTGGTAGGGCACTTTCTCGAGCACGTCGTGGCCGACCAACTTCGATAGTCGGTCAGATAGGAGGTTCTTGGCGATCCCGAGTTCGCTCTGCAATTCAGAAAAGCGATGCACGCCGCGAAACACGTCTCGCAGGATGAGCATCGTCCACCGGTCGCTGATGACCGAGAGGGTGGCCGCAATGGAACAGTCGGTTGCCATGACGAATTCGACACTACGACGGTCAGTTTATATTTGCAACTTACCCCTGCATGGGTCGTTAGGGCTGCTCCCAAACCTGCGGCAACAGGCTGGTGCCCGGTCGATCGCCATGCGCCAGTCCGTGCTGTCGCATCACGTCGCTGAAATCGGGGTCCATACCGATGTCTCTGAACGCGATGCGAACGTCGTCGCCGAGCCACTTCGAGGTGAAGACCCGCAGGTCGTCGTTTGGAGCAAGTCGTCCTGACCCGCCGTGCAAGATGCGGCTGTTGAACACCACGCAGTCGCCGGGCTGCATGTCCCAACTCACCACGCCAAAGGCCTCTGGATCAGCCGAGATATCAGGGATGTCGGTTTCCGCGACGGCAGAGAAGTCGCTTCGGTCGATGTCTGGCTTCTCGTCTGGGTTGAGGACGCCGAAGTCTGGCTGGTTCAGCACGGCCTCTCCTCGATGCGAGCCCGGCACGAAGGCCAGCGCATTCGCGGCTTTGACGGGCACAAGCGGCATCCACACGGTGCACGTGTCGTGGCCCGAGACCGACCAGTACGGCTCGTCTTGGTGCCAAGGGGTCTGAAACTGCGACCCCGGCGAACGGACAAACACGGCATCGAAGTAGAAGTGCACGCGCTGCGACTGCATGAGTTGCCCGGCGATCGCCGCAGCCCGCGAGTTGAAGACGAACTCCTGGTAGGCAGGCACGTCGTGCCACGCCATCGAGTCCCAGAACATCGTGCGGCCTTCAGCGTCACGATCCCAGATCCGAGCACGAGGCGTTGGCTTGGCCCGATGAGCATCAAGACCGGTGCGCAACAGATCGATCCATTGCGGCTCAAACATCTGCGGGAGCATGACAACGCCGTCACGCGCAAACGCAGCAATCTCGTCATCTGACACGACCCGAGGCAAGGCAGCGGCGCTCATGGTTGGGGGACCGGCTCGATGAACCTGGTAGACGACCACACGACGCCGCCGTTGTGGTTCACGCCCCACCAGGCTCGACCTCGGCCATCTACTTCACAGTGCATGTAGGTGAGGTCGAGCTCACCAAATTCTGGAAACACAACTTGCGGCTCGGACTGCACACCATTGATGGGCGTGAGCGACGGAATGTTGCGGCCGTTCAAGCCCTGCTCTTCGTCGTTGTCTGGCACTTCGCTCACTCGGTAGGTGATGGCCGGATCAGGCAACAGCGATGGTGAGCAGCTTGTCTCGAAGGTGACAACTGACTC
>CALLGK010000135.1 GCA_938009905.1 uncultured Acidimicrobiales bacterium
CCGCACCAACCGGCACCCTGTCGAACGCCACAACCAACAGCGTCGACTACCAACCCGCACCCAACGTCAACGGCGACGTCACCATCAACTACACCGTCTGCGACACCGAAACAGCCTGCGACAACGGCGTCATCACCATCACCCTCGCGTCTGACAACGATCTACCGGTGGCCCAGAACTTCACGATCCCAAGCCAGGAAGACACCCTCGTCGAAATCACCACCGTCGACCTGTACCCCAATGCGGCAGATGCCGATCACCTCGACACCGACCTCACCTGGACCTTCACCGCCCCAACCGGGACGTTGTTGAATGCCACGGCTAACAGCGTCGACTATCAACCTGTCGCCGACTCCACCACCGACGCCACGATCAACTACACCGTCTGCGACCCCGAAGCCGAGTGTGGCAACGGTGCCATCACCATCA
Organism: uncultured Acidimicrobiales bacterium; assembly: GCA_938009905.1. Taxonomy (GTDB): domain Bacteria; phylum Actinomycetota; class Acidimicrobiia; order Acidimicrobiales; family SZUA-35; genus CALEWY01. The sequence continues at coordinate 430 of CALLGK010000135.1, forward strand.
CCCTGAGCCCAGTCAACGATGCCCCCGTCGCACAAGCGTTCACGGTCAACGGCACGGAAGACACGCTCGTCCGGTTCGACACAGCAACACTCCTTGCGAATGCTTCAGACGTAGACCACCCGGACACCGATCTCACCTTCACGCCGTCAGCCCTTTCAGGCACGCTGCTCAACGTCACCCCGACAAGCTTTGACTACCAGCCGGCACTCAATGTCCACGGCGACGTGCTGATTGGCCTCACCGTGTGTGACCCAGAAGCCGCCTGCGTTGCTGAGACCATCACCGTCTCGCTGGCATCAGTCGTCGAGCCGCCAACGATCGGGTCGATTCCAGCCCAAGTGCTCGTCGCTGGCCTGCCCATCACGCCGGTGCCGCTCACGATCGCCGACCCAGATCACGCTCTCGCCGACCTGACCATCACGCACAATCTGCCGAGCGGTCTTGATGTCGACACGACGACGTACGAGATCGTCGGCACACCAGATGCAATCCACAAGGGAGTAACCGGGAGCTACACCATCGACGTCGAAGACCCTGATGAGGCGACGGCGTCTGTCACGGTTGCTATCGAGTTCGAGGCGCTCGCCGTGTCGCCGCTCGCAGGCAAGATCGCGCTGACTGAGATCAACTACGCACAGATCGAAAGCGCCAACCTCTCGACCGTGGGCGTGCACGACGAGTTCATCGAGATCACAAACCTGAGTGGCGAGGCCATCGACGTCACCGGCTTGATCTTGCAAGACTTCGACCCGACTGTCGGTGTCCGCGACACCGAAACAATCTTTGGTGCCGTTGCCGATACATCGTTCGACTGGGCCTTCCCCGCTGCCGACGACCGAGGACCAACCGCCATCCACGATGGAACGAGCATCTTGGGCCCAGGTGACACTGCAGTGGTGTTCCTCGGCGACCCGGACCGCGTCGGATACACGGCAAACCGAGTCGTGGGCGGAATCACCATCAGCGTGAACTTCAACCTGGCGCCGTTCCCACACGCCCCTGGCGAAGCCCGCGAATACGTCGGCATTGCGCCGCCGTGGCCGACCTTCGACAACAACGGCGACGACGTGTGGCTGCTCGATGCAAACGGCGACATCGTCGACTTCGTTGCCTGGGATGACGGCAACGGCAACTCGGAACTCTCGGGTGTGCCAGCCCCATACCTGGAGCAATGGGGAGCCGGCGACATGAGCGCACTGGTCGACGTTGCCAACGGCCAGTCGATCTCGCTGTCGACGGCTGTAGCCGGCGACGACGCGTCGTGTTGGGCACAGACGACGAGCCCTGCCGACGCGACCTGCGCCGACGCAGTCTTGACGATTGACAACGACGCGTTCTCCTACGATCCGCCCGGCCCCGCCGCTCCGATCCAGCGAGTCACCTCAATCGGCCAGCCAAACTTCAACTGACCCCCCAAAGGGTCCATAAACGCCACAGGTTCTCAGAGACCACCGAATTGCGCCTGCACCTCGCCTGCCCGCTCCTAACCTGTGGGCCATGAACACCGGCGCACCGGACAAGCCAAGCCTTGAGGGTCTCGAGACCAAATGGGCTGATCAGTGGCAAAACGACGACACCTACCGGTTCGACCGCTCGGTCGGCCGCGACGGGGTGTTCTCAATCGACACGCCACCGCCCACGGTGTCTGGCTCGCTCCACATGGGCCACATCTTCAGCTACACCCACACCGACACGATCGCCCGCTACCAGCGGATGACCGGCAAGACCGTCTTCTACCCCATGGGCTGGGACGACAACGGCCTCCCAACCGAGCGCCGGGTCCAGAACTACTTCGGTGTCCGCTGCGACCCCTCGCTCCCCTACGAAGACGGCTTCGAGCCACCGGCAAGCGAGGGCAAGGGGCCGGACGGCAAGGCCTTCAAGCAGCAGGTGTCAATCAGCCGACCGAACTTCATCGAGCTGTGCGATCGCTTGGTCGAAGAAGACGAAAAGGCGTTCGAAAATCTGTGGCGCTCCCTTGGCCTCAGCGTCGACTGGAGCTTGCTGTACGCCACGATCGACGAGCGTTCTCGTCGGGCCAGCCAGCGCGCTTTCCTGCGCAACCTGGCTCGTGGTGAGGCCTACCAGCAGGAGGCTCCAAGCCTCTGGGACGTCACCTTCCAAACCGCCGTTGCCCAGGCCGAACTCGAGGATCGCGAACAGCCAAGCGCGTATCACACGCTTCGTTTCAAGCTCCCTACGGGCGACGATCTGCTGATCGACACCACGCGGCCAGAGCTGCTGCCCGCCTGCGTCGCCGTTGTCGCTCATCCTGACGACGAGCGCTACCAGCCGTTCAAGGGTCAGACCATCACGACGCCCGTCTTTGGCGTTGAAGTTCCCATGGTCTTCCACGAGCTCGCCGACCCCGAGAAGGGCACCGGCGTCGCCATGATCTGTACATTCGGCGACCTCACGGACGTCACCTGGTGGCGAGAGCTCAACCTGCCAGCCCGGGCCGTCATCGGCCGCAACGGACGCTTCATCGAAGACGCACCAGAGGTCATGTCGGCGGATGCCAAAGAGCGCTACGGCCGCCTCGTTGGCAAAACCGTGTTCTCGGCCAAGAAGGAGCTCGTCGAGATGCTCACCGATGACGGTGACCTCGTTGGCGAGCCTCGAGCCATCACCCACCCGGTCAAGTTCTTCGAGAAGGGCGACAAGCCCCTCGAGATCGTCTCGAGCCGCCAGTGGTACATCCGCAACGGCGGGCGCGAGGCCGATCTCAACGCTGCGCTCATCGAGCGAGGTAACGAGATCACGTGGCATCCGCCATACATGCAGAGTCGATACACCAACTGGATCGAGGGGCTAAACGGCGATTGGCTCATCAGCCGTCAGCGCTTCTTCGGTGTTCCGATTCCCCTTTGGTATTCCCTCGACGATGCAGGCGAGCCCATCTACGAGAAGCCGCTTGTTCCAGACGAAGCAACCTTGCCGATCGACCCGTCGACCGACGTGCCCGACGGCTACGACGCCAGCCAGCGAGGCGAGCCAGGCGGTTTCATGGGCGACCCAGACATCATGGACACCTGGGCCACCAGCTCGCTCACGCCCCAGATCGCTGGGCTCTGGGAAGACGACGACGATCTCTTCGATCGCGTGTATCCGTTCGACATGCGGCCCCAGGGACACGACATCATCCGCACCTGGCTCTTTTCCACTGCGGTTCGGGCTCACTTCGAGGCCGACACCGCACCGTGGCGTCACGCTTGCCTCTCGGGCTGGATTCTCGACCCCGACCGCAAGAAGATGTCGAAGTCGAAGGGCAACGTCGTTACGCCGATCGATCTGCTTGATCAGTTCGGCTCAGACGCCGTCCGCTACTGGGCTGCCTCTGGTCGTCCCGGCACCGACACCGCATTCGACGAAGGCCAGATGAAGGTTGGCCGTCGTCTCGCCATCAAGCTGCTCAACGCATCAAAGTTTGCGATGGGCATGGGCGATCTCAACTCGGCGCTCAGCCAGCCCGTCACCGAACCACTTGACCAAGCCATGCTCGGTCGCCTCGCCACGCTCACCGACGAGTGCACAAAGGCCTTTGACGACTTCGACTATGCACGTGCCCTTGAGCGCACCGAAACGTTCTTCTGGTCATTCACCGACGACTACATCGAGCTGGTGAAGAACCGGGCATACGGCTCTCGCGGCGACGAGGCCGCTCAGTCGGCCCACGCCGCACTGGCCCGAGCGCTCGACACCATGCTGCGTCTGCTCGCCCCGTTCCTTCCCTTTGCCACAGAAGAAGTGTGGTCGTGGTGGCAAGAAGGTTCGGTTCACACCTCGAACTGGCCAGATGCCAATGCTCTGCGCGACGCGGCCGGCTCAGCCGATGGCGCGCTTGTTGACGTTGCCGGCCAGACCCTGTCTGAGCTTCGCCGCACCAAGACAGAGGCGAAGCGTTCGCTACGCACCGAAATCGTCAAGGCGACCGTGAACGACACCGCCGAGCGCATTGCCCTCCTTGATCAGGTGAGCGAAGACGTGAGCGAGGCCGGTGCGGTCAAAGAACTGGTTACCGTTGGAGGAGCAGCCGAGCTCGCCGTTGAGGCAGAACTCGCTCCAGAAGACGACTAACTCGGCCTGGCACGATCGCTGCCGGTGCTGGAGGGAACCGCATGGCACTCAGCACGAACGATCTCGACACGATCCTCGTTCGCATCAATGGTCCCGACCACCCCGGCATCACCGCCGGGCTCATGGAGCTGTTGACGCTCGCGGGCGCTGGCATTCAAGACGTTGAGCAGATCATCATCCGCGGCCAGCTTTCGCTGAGCCTCGTGGTGACCATTCCCGAGGGTCGCGACCTCGTCAAAGAGCTGCTCCACTTCGGGTGGGAACAGAAGATCAATATCGACTTCGAAGTCGTCGACTCGACGCCATCAGCTCGCGAGCCTGGCCTTGTCGTCACCATCATCGGACACGAGGTGACGCCGGCCGAGTTCGGGTCGGTCGCGGCAACGATTGCCAAGTTCGGCGGCAACATCGAGCGCATCGTGCGTCTTGCTCGTGACCCGGTGCTGGCCTACGAGCTCGTGGTGAGCGGCAGCGACCGACAAGCCATTCGAGGCGCCATTCTGCAGGTGGCCGAAACGCTGCGATGTGACGTGGCTGTGCATCGCGAAGGGCTGGCTCGTCGAGCCAAGCGCCTCGTCGTGATGGACGTTGATTCCACGCTCATCCAAGAAGAAGTCATTGAATTGATCGCCGACGAGGCCGGATGCCGCGAAGAGGTCGCCGAGATAACCGAGCGAGCAATGCGAGGCGAGCTCGACTTCGAAGAGTCGCTGCACGCCAGAGTCGCGCTGCTCGAGGGCCTACCCGTCGAGATGTTCGAGCGGGTGAACAAGCGAATCTTGCCGACCCCAGGCGCTCGCACGTTCGTGCGCACGCTGCGCCGACTCGGCTATCGCACTGCGATCGTGTCTGGCGGTTTCACGTTTGCAACCGACCATCTCGCCGAAGAGCTCGGGCTCGATCACGCCTACGGCAACACGCTCGAGGTGCACGACGGCAAGCTCACGGGCCGAGTCACCGGACTTATCGTTGATCAAGCAGGCAAGGCCAAGCTGCTCAAACAGATCGCGGCCCTGGAAGACATCCCGCTCGAGCAGGTGGTGGCGGTTGGCGACGGCGCCAACGATCTCGCCATGCTCAACGAGGCCGGCCTCGGCATTGCCTTCAACGCCAAGCCGGTTGTGCAAGAAGCCGCAGACACCACGGTGAACGTGCCGTATCTCGACGCCATCTTGTTCATCCTCGGCGTCCGCCGCACAGACATCGAAGTAGCCGACGCCGGCGCCATGCACAACTAACCCCCTCCTAGGGGTCAGGTACTTTTCGTCGCGCTAGGCCTCGGCGCTCCGGAGAATTTTGTCCATGGCTTTGCCCTTCGCCAGTTCGTCGATGAGCTTGTCCATGTATCGAATCTCGCGCATCGTCGGTTCCTCGATGTTCTCGACTCGCACGCCGCAGATGACTCCGGTGATCAATGAACGGTTGGGATTCATCTCGGGGGCTTGCTCGAAGAAGTCTTCGAACGAGGTCTCTTTGCGAACGTGGGCCATGAGCTGGCGTTGGGAATACCCCGTGAGCCAGCGGATGGTTTTGTCGATCTCTCGCTTCGTGCGCCCCTTTTTCTCCGCCTTGGCCACGTAGTGGGGATAGACGGCGCCGAATGCCATCGCATAGATGGGGTGCTTCGTCTCGGTAGTTGCCATCAGTGATCTCCAACCACGTGCCGACCTAGCGCCAAACCTAGTTGCCCGCATCGTATGTCGCTGGCGCTGATCTGGAGGGCGGGGCCTTTGCCGCCCCAGTGAAACTGTTCCCCGCTCCGAGGTAGCGTCGGCCATGGCTGAGAAATACCCGGGTCCGAGCGAACGGTTGGATCGCTACTTGGCGGTGCTTGATCAGCACCCAGACGCCGTCCGCAAAGGTGCGGCGAACCCGTACACGTCGCTGAACGGCTGGATGACGAGCTTTCTCGATCGCGATGGCTCGCTCAACCTTCGGGTGTCGAAGGAAGACAGCATCGCCTGTCAGCAAGAACTGGGCGGCCAGATCCCGGTTCAGTACGGCAAGAACATGCCCGACTTCGTTCGGTTGCCGGACGAGGCGTTCGCTGGTGACCTGGCACAAGAGTGGTTCGTCAAGAGTTGGGACTTCGTCGCCACGCTGAAGCCGAAACCCACGAAGAAGCCGAAGCCCACAAAGAAACCCAAGAAGAAGTAGCGAACCCGGTCAGATCTGGATCTGGTGAGTGATCGTGCGTTGGTTCGGTTCGAACCCGAGATTGCGGTAGAGCTCGGCAGCACCGGTGGGATTGGCGCTGTCGACCCCGATCGAGGCATGGGTCAACTCATCGGCGGCGAAGGCATGCAACGACCTGATCATCATCGCGGTGGCGATGCCCCGACCTCGCCAGTCGGCGAGTGTTCCGACGCTGTCGATCCAAGCATCTGACCGACCAATCAGCTCGTCGTCTTCTGGAAACCGCTTGTTGAGGCAATGACCAACCACGTTGTCGTCACCATCGAGGGCGACGTACGACAGATCGAGGCGAGACCCGTAGCCGTGCACGACGGTCTTCCAGTGCTCCGGGCTCGTGGGGGTCGAGCCCCAGTGGTCGGCGAACGCAGCATTCTTCTCGAGCCGGATCTCTTCATCACGGCCGTCGGGCCACGGCACGATCCGAATGCCATCGACATCACGAAGCGGCGGCAGATCGTCGAGCGGTCGCAACAGCTCTTCCATGTAGCGAACCGGCTCGAAACCCATCCGTGCGTAGAGCCGGTGGGCGTCTTCGATGAAGTCGAAGGCATCGACCCGAATGAACTTGGGCAAGTCGTTGGCCGATGAGGTCAGCAACTCGGTTGCCCTGCCAACTCCCCACGCCAACAACTCGCGACCAGCGCCTCGACCCCGGTAGGCGGGATCGACCTCGCCAATTACGTAGCACCGCTCTTCCTTGGTCTCGGACGGTAGGTGGTAGGCCCAGCAGGTTCCTGCGATCTCGCCATCGATCTCGGCCACCCGAGTGTCGGACTCGAGCACGACGTGCTCGTCGTCGAGCTCTTCTTCGACTTCGTCGAGCGAAAGCACTTCTGGCACACCATCGTGATTGAAGGATCGTTGATGCAGATCACGGACCTGGGCCAGCTCTGATCGCTCAATCGGGCGTAGACGCATAGCCCGATCGTACGCGAGACCTCGCGGCCTGCCGGTCGATTTACGTGAGGGCCCAGGTGCTGCTGATCATCGGGCTTCCGTCAGCCTCGGTCGTACCGGAGACGGCCACTCTCCCCTGCTTGAGTAGGGCGAGGAGGTGGGAGTAGACGGAATTGGCAGCGGCCCGCCACAGTCGCTTGTCGACGGCCTCGTACATGGGCGGCACGATGTCCTTAATCGTGCTGGGGCCAGCCTCCAGCGCCTTGACGATCTGGGCCTCACGACCGTTGCGGTGGTCGATGAAGCTCTGCACGTAGGTCTGCGGATCTTCAATGGATGTGCCGTGCGTTGGCCAGTAGCGCACGTCGTCGCGCTCGAGCAGTTTGGCCAAGCTGTTCATGTAGTCGAAGAGGTCGCCGTCTGGCGGAGAAATGACCGAGGTGGCCCAGCCCATCACGTGGTCGCCGGTGAAGAGCACCTTTTCGTCTCGCAGACCAAAGCAGATGTGGTTCGAGGTGTGTCCGGGCGTGTGCACGACGTCGATCGTCCAGCCCTCGCCGTTGATCTCGTCGCCGTCACCAACCACGACATCAGGCTGAAAATCGACGTCTGGCCCCTCGCGCTTCAGTTCGTCTGGCGTGTCGGCCCACTGCTTTTCAAAGTCGGCCTTCTCTTCGGCCGTGAAGTACTCGTCGAACGACACCGCATCCATCGGATCTTTGTCTGGCACCGGCCCGTGGGGACCAAAGCCGTAGGTGGCGGCACCGGTGCGGGCCACGAGCTTGGCCACACCGGCCGTGTGATCGGTGTGGGTGTGGGTCACGAGAATCTTCGTGATCTTCTCGCCCTCACCAAGCGCACCCTCGATCGCATCGAGGTGCTCATCGAGCGTCGGGCCGGGGTCGATGACGGCCACGTCGCCTCGACCGACGAGGTACACACCGGTGCCCGTGAACGTGAACGGATTGGGATTCTTGGCCACCACTCGCCGCACGAGCGGCGAGAGTTCCACGACAGCGCCGTAGTCGGGGGTGAAGTCTCGATTAAACGCAGGGCCTGCCATTAGAGAAATCCTTCGTCGCTGAAGATCCGAGTGAAGATCATCCGATCGTCGCTCCCGAAACCAATGCGGAAGCGGCGCTGACCATCGATGGAGAGATACCTCGTGCCCTCACCGTCGACATCGATGTCATAGTTCGTTCCGAGCCATTCCTCCAGACGAGGCTGGTTCTCGTCGAGCCAGCGGCGCACATCGAGATCGCGCTGACGATCGAATAGGTCGTAGTCGAGCTCGACCCAATCCTCACCGCCGGTCCCGAGGAAACTCACGCAGGCGGCTCCATGAGTGCGCCCGTGAGCCCCTCGAAGAGCCAGGCAGGCGGCTTGGTTGGCCGGCCCTGACTGTTGGCAATGGCAACTCGCAAGTCTTCAGTCACCAGCAGCTCGTCGCCTCGCCTGATGCGCTGTGACCAGCGGGTGCTCGCTCGGCCAATCTCGCTGATCCAGGTATCGATCTCGAGCACGTCGCCTTGCACCGCAGGCTTCTTGAACTTCACCTGAATTTCCGTGACCACGAACTGGATGCCTTCAGCCGCCACGTCCTCAAGCGCCCGACCGCAGTCTTCCAACGCTTCGGTGCGTGCCACCTCGAAATACGACACGTACGCCGCGTGATTCACGTGGGCATACGGGTCAAGCTCGGCGAACCGAACCTTGAGGTTCGTGACGTGAGGCATGACCAGACGGTACTGCGCCCGACACGAGCTGCTGCCCATCAGGCGGACGGGATGAACGCTCAGCACGGCCGAGGCATAACCTGCCGGGATGACACGCGGCCGCAAACTCCTTACCGCCGTCCTCGTGTCGGCGATGGGCGTGTCGACCTTCCAGTTTTTCGCCATCGCAATCCTGTCTTCGGAGATCATCGAAGAGCTCGGCGTCACACGAACCGAGCTCGGCTTTGTTGCCGCTGCAAACACGTTGACCGGTGCACTGATCGCTCCGAAGTTGGGCACTATCACCGACAAGATTGGCGCTCGAAACTCCATCGTCGGGCTGTGCCTCATCAGTGCTGCGGGTCTCTTCCTCACGGCCATTGCGCCGACGCTTCCCGTGTTGATGGTCGTGTCGGCCCTCTGTGGATTGCCGCAAGGTTGGGGCAATCCCGCAACAAACAAGCTCATCTCTGAAGAGCTCGCACCCGATGCCCGAGGCGTCATCGCCGGCTTCAAGCAATCAGGAGTGCAGCTCGCCTCCTTCCTTTCAGGGTTCACGCTCCCGGCGCTCGCTGCCGTATCGAACTGGCGGGTCGCGACCGGCTCGTACGGACTTATCGCACTCGCCGCAGCGGGGGGCGCCATGCGGCTCGATACCAGCGGTCACTACGCGTCCGCCAATCTCACGCCCGTTGAGTCTGGCAAGCGCCAGGGCTATGACCCGTTCGTGATCCGGGTCGCCATCTACGCCACGCTGTTCGGACTCGTTGGCGGCGGCGTCTTCCGCTTCATTCCCCTCTTTGCCGAGGAGCGACTCGGTTTCTCGACGACGCGGGCCGGCATGGTTATGGCGATCGCTGGCTTCCTCGGCATCTTCGCTCGCATCGGTTGGGGACGAGTCACCGAGACCAGGATCGAACCGAACCGTGGGCTGTTCCTCATTGGGGTCGCCTCGTGCATCACCATTGGTGGCCTCGTGGTGGCGGAAGCCGTCGGATCATGGGTGCTTTGGGTCTTCTCCATCGTGAGCGCCTTTAGCCTCGGCGCCTGGAACGTCGTCGCCATGCTGGGTGTCATCCGCTCCGTGCCATCAGCCGATGCCGGTCGTTCGACCGGCATCGTCATGTTGGGATTCCTTGGTGGGTTGGCCTTCGGCGCACCGATCACCGGCTGGCTCACCGACCGCAACGATGGCGACTACCAAACCGCGTGGTGGGTCTGGCTCGCCGTCGCTGCGTTGGGCACCATCAGCATGGTGTCCAGGGACTTGTTCAATCGATCAGAGACAGAAGCCGTCGGACTCGCCCCGTCCGCATAGCGGCGTGACCTCAACCGAGACCACTCGAACGCCCAGCACGTCTTGAGCACCAGGCTCGCCTGAATCTTCATCGAAGATGGTCTCGACGGTGACGAGGAGGCGCTCGCCCTTCACTGAGTCGTCGCCGAGATCGAGCACGTCGATGGTGATCCAACCACGATCATCGAACAGCAGCGCCTCGTTGGCCTGCACAAAGCGGGGCTCTGGGCCGCCGCCGTTCACCCGTGTCCCAGCAGCTGCCATGCCGGCGTCGAGCAGCACTTCGTACTCGGCGCCATCAAGATCGGCCAGCACCTCGGCGCTTACGTCGAACGTTCCGCCGGCGGCGGCGAGGTAGCGCTGGTTGGCCCAAGCGGTCTGACCGTCAACGGTCACCATCCACCACACACCGGTGGGGTGGCTCCAAGCGGCGCCGGCTGACACGATGTCGGCCTCGACGAGGGGAGCTGCCGCCGTAAGGATCGTGGCTTGTGGGTCTGGGTCGACTCGGAAGTTCAGCACGTCGTCGTGGGCGACGCCCACGACCATGAGCGGGGTGCCTGCGGCCGGAGCGAAGTCGAGCGGCTCACCGGCGACATTGACTGGTGGCACCGTGGTCGACTGGCTCGTCGACGGCGCAGGAGCCACGGTCGTTGCCGGGGCATCACCGCTCGCAGAGCCGATGGTCTGTGGGGTCATGCCCATCATCTGGGCGCCATCGTCGATCTGGACGACGGTGGTGTCCGGTGTGGTGTCAGGCGCAACCGTGGTGGTGGGTTCAAGATCGATGGCAGCAACGTCGGTGTCTGCATCGTTCAGCGAGCAGGCGCCAGCGACGAGCGCGAAGGCAACAAGGGCACAGCGAGCGGCAAGGGGCCGAACACGACTGGCGTGCTGGGGGCGAGGGGCGTGATGAGGGCGATGTGTCGGTGTCATACCTTCAGATTCGGCCCTCGGGATCGTTCACACGTCGGGCCTATCCCCCCTTGTGATCACCTCCGAATAGGGCAATTGGGCCTTTTGGCTCAGGGGATCTGGCCTTTGCTAGGTGAGCCAGCCCGGCCTAGCTTTCGAGCCATGGCCACTTCTGATGACAACGGTGCTTCTCAGGTCGACGCTCGGCCCCTCGATGGCGTCGAGGTGATCGAACTCACGCAGTGGGTCGCTGGCCCGTCAGCGGCCGGGACGCTTGGCGACTGGGGTGCGGACGTCATCAAGGTCGAGGCTCCGCGGGGCGATCCGCAACGAGGGATGTTCGCCGCCGTTGGTGTGGAGGGTTCGCTGCCTAATCCGAGCTTTGCCCAAGACAACAGAGGCAAGCGAGCGATCGTCCTTGATCTACAGACCGACGACGGTCTGGCCCACATGCACAAGCTGCTGGATCGGGCCGACATCTTCGTGACCAATCTGCGGATCGATGCGCTTGAGCGGCTTGAGCTCGATCCAACGTCGCTCCATGCGCGGCACCCGTCGCTGATCATCGCGTCGCTCACGGGATACGGGTCGGTCGGTCCAGAGCGCGACACCCCCGGCTACGACATCGGCGCATTCGTGTCGCGCAGTGGTCTTGCTCGCACCAACGGAGCGATTGGGTCACCGCCGATCAACCTGCGGGGCGCCATCGGCGACCACACCACTGGCATCACGACCGTCGCGGGCATCCTTGCCGCTCTCCACCAGCGAACGGCAACCGGCAAAGGCAGCGTCGTCGAAACGTCGCTCCTGCAAACTGGTCTCTACGCCGTGTCGTGGGATCTCAGCACGCAGCTCACCTTTGGTCGCCTGAAGAGAATGCGACCCCGTGAGCAACACGACACACCGCTGGTCAATACCTATGGGGCCGCAGACGATCGCTGGTTTGTGCTGATCGGAATGGAAGCCGACCGTCACTTCCCCGGCGTGTGCGCCGCCATCGACCGGCCCGACCTTGTCACAGACGCACGCTTTGCCAGCGCGAGCGACATCCGGAAGAACGCTCCTGAGCTGATCGCCATCCTCGATGAAGCCTTTGCCTCTCAGCCGCTCGACTATTGGATTCCGCTCTTCGAGAAACACGACGTGTGGTGGGCCCCCTGCCAGACCATGGCTGAAGTGGCAGAAGATCCGCAGGCCATCGCTCTCGAATCGTTCATCGATACCCACGACAACTCGCTCGATGGTGAGCAGCCGATCCGCACCGTGGCTACCCCAGTTCGTTTTGACGGCAGGGTCTTTCAGCCCCGTCGACCCGTACCCGCCCTCGGTGAGCACACCGACGAAGTCCTCGCTGAGTTCGAAGACTGACCGTCTGAACAGCCCCGCGGGAACAATCGCCCACGCCAAAACCAGCGTAAGGATCATGACGCGGCCGCAAACGAGTAAGACGACTCAACCACTCAGAGTGGTTGAGCGTCCAGGCTGGCCGGATGCGGGATTTTCACGGAGGAAGCGGACGCGAGGCGCGTCCAGCGAGCCAGCGAGTACACACGGGACTGAGGCTGCTCATCGCAACACTCCTTGTCGCTGTCACCCTCGGTGGTTTTGCGCCCCCAGTCGCTGCAGCCGAGATCAGCCCGAATCCGACGCCCAGCTGGGGAGTGACCGGCCTCGGACCCACCCAGTTCACCGGACCCATCGAGAACCAGGTTTTTGCCATCGAACAGATCGGCAATCGGATCTTCGTCGGCGGCAAGTTCACCGAGGTTCGCTTCTTCCGCGACGACACGCCGGAGGACCAGCCCTATCTGGCGGCGTTTGACGCTGACTCAGGCGAATGGATCCCCAGCTTCCGCCCAGACATTGACGCCCCCGTCTACGCGTTGCATGCATCCCCTGATGGGTCACGGCTGTTTGTCGGTGGCGAGTTCACCAACATCAACGGAGCGCAATACACCGAGGGCCTTGGCGCGATCGATCCAAACACCGGCACCGTCGATTCGTCGTGGGTGGCGCAACTCGAGAACCCGTTCACCTCGTACCCCGTCGTGGTGAAGACCATCGACATGAACGACAGCCACCTCTACGTGGCCGGCGTCATGACCGCAGCTGGTGGCCGCGAGGGTGTGCCCCGGGTGACGCTCGGACGCGCCGCAAAGCTCGACATCGACACCGGGCGGGCCGACCCGAACTGGACGCCGATGGTTTCTGGCGGATCGATTTGGGGAATCGCCGTCTCACCCGATGGGAGCCGAGTGCACGTGGGCGGCTACTTCTCTTCGGTGAACCTCGAGGAGAACACGCAGTACTTCGCCACGATCAACAACACCGACGGCGAGCTCGTGCCCGGCCTCACTCCGTACATCGATCAGATCGCCTACCCAACACGTGGCTACCTACAGGACGTCGAAGTGGTGGGCAACCGCGTGTGGCTGGCGGGCTCCGAGCACGTCGTCTACATGCTCGACGCCAGCGACAACCAGATTGATCGCGTGCATTCAACAAGCCGGGGCGGCGACTACCAAGACCTCGAGGTTGTTGGCGACCGGATCTACGGAAGCTGCCACTGCTACAACGATCACTTCGCCGACTACGACTACTGGATCAACCGCCAGAATCCGATTCCGGACGACGTATTGGTGACCCCGATCAAGTACGTCGCGGCCTACGACGGACTCAGCGGCGACTACATCCCCGAGTTCCAACTGAACGCGAGCGCCCGACAGTCGGGCGTCTGGGCAATTCACGGCGACGATCGTGGCTGTCTCTGGGTCGGCGGCGACCTGACCGTTGCGGGATCGGACGCGGCCGGGACTGCGGAGTGGGCGGGGGCATTCGCTCGATATTGCGAGTCGGATGGTGGCGCCATTCCGGCCCCGGCAGGACTGCGCACCACGTTCCAAGACAAACGTCGGATCGTGCTGAACTGGCAAGAGATCAGCGGTGCTGCCAGCTACGAGATCTTCCGCGATGGACTTCTCGTTGGCACAGACGACAACGGTTGGTACACCGACTTGGGCCTCGAAGAAGGCACCACCTACAGCTACCAAGTGCGCGGTGTCACTGCGGCGGGCAGCCCTGGCGACCTCTCGACAACACTTACGGCCTCGACAACAGGCACACCACCCGGCGGCACACTCCCGGCCCCAGACAACCTGCGCACCACGTTCCAAGATAAGCGCCGCATCGTGCTGAATTGGCAGGGCGTCGACGGAGCCGAGAGCTACGAGATCCTCCGAGACGGCGTCGTGGTCGCCACAGACGACGGCCGCTGGTACACCGACCTCGGCCTCGAAGAGGGAACCACCTACACCTACCAAGTGCGTGCGGTCGCCGCGAACGGAACGTTGGGTGAACTGTCCACCGAGCTCGAGGCATCCACCACCGGCACGCCTCCCGGCGGGGTCCTGCCGGCGCCAGAAGGTCTCCGATCGACCTTTGTCGATCGAGGCCGTGCCGTGCTGAACTGGCAGGGCGTTGACGGAGCCCAGAGCTACGAGATCCTCCGAGACGGCGTCGTGGTCGCCACAGACGACGGCCGCTGGTACACCGACCTTGGCCTCAGCCCGGGAACGACCTACGACTACCAGGTGCGTGCGATTGCTGCCGACGGCACGCCAGGCGAATCGTCAGCCACGGTGACGGTCACCACCAATCCCTGACCTCATCGAGGCCAGGGAGAGCCTGGGTCTCGTTCCCCTCCCATCGAATCTGGAACAGCAGCCCGTCAACGGCTGCCCACGCCGTGCGTCTCGCTAGACGAGGCCGATTCGACCCGAGCCCGGTGCGGTAGTGCCGATGGATGCGGCCGTATGACCTGTTGAGACGAGTTCGGCGACAACGTCGGCGGCTCGCTCATGGTCGACGCCAAAGACGAGCCCACCAGAAGTTTGGGCATCGGCCAAAATCAGCGTTTGCTCGTCTGACACGCTGCCCTGGTCGAGTTGGTCCTCGATCGATTGCAGGTTGCGGTGCGACCCGCCGGGCACGACACCGTCGTCGGCGAGGGCCCGCACACCATCGAGTACGGGCACCGTGGCTGCGTCGATGGTGACGTCGACGCCGGACTCCTTGACGGCACGGCCAAGGTGGCCGAGCAGTCCAAAGCCGGTGACGTCTGTTGCGCCGGTGGCACCAGCGGCAACCGCGATGCGGGCCGCCTCGGCGTTGAGCTTGGTCATCTGCTCGATCGCGGCCGCAACAAGCGACTCGGGAGCAGCGCCGGTCTTGATGGCAGTGCTGGTGATGCCAATGCCGAGCGGCTTGGTGAGGATCAGCGTTTGATCAGCACGGAACCCAGCGTTGGTCAGCATCTTGGCCGGATCGACTTCGCCGACAACGGCAAGACCAAACTTCGGCTCTGGGTCGTCGACCGTGTGGCCACCAGCGATCACGAATCCACCGTCTGCCGCGATCGACTGAGCGCCGAGCAGCACGTCGCCGAGCAGGTCGGGCGTGAGCTCGTCACGATTCCAACCAACAAGGTTCAGGGCGAGCAACGGGCGACCGCCCATGGCGTAGACGTCTGACACGGCGTTGGCCGCGGCGATTCGACCCCACGTCGTGGCGTCGTCGACGAGAGGCGTAATGAAATCGGCGGTGACGACCAGTGCACGATCGTCGTCGAGCTTCCACACCGCGGCGTCATCGCCGGTGCTTGCATCGACGAGGAGTCGAGGGTCATCAACAGGGGTGAGACGGCGCAGAACCTGCGCCAATTCGCTCGGTGAGAGCTTGCACGCTCAACCGGCGCCGTGGCTGAACTGTGTAAGGCGTCGTGCCATGGTGATTCACCTCCCTTTTCGATCGGCTGCGAAGTCAGAATGTGTCCCGTACCGTACTCCCGAACAGCGGTCCTACCGTCCACGGGCCCGGTCACTGAGGGAGAGCATCACAACGTGTCTACTGAGACGATCGAATTCGTTGGCGGCGCTGGTCACCGCCTCGCTGGCGTGTTGCATCGACCGACCAACCTGGCTGAAGGAGAACGAGCCAAAGGCTGCGTGTTGATGGCGCACTGTTTTACGTGTTCGAAAGACCTCCACACCATGACTCGACTGGCCAAGGGACTCGCCGAAGCGGGCTACGCGGCGATGCGGTTCGACTTCACGGGCCGAGGCGAATCCGGCGGCGATTTCAAAGACAAAACCCTCAGCGCCAACGTGTCGGATCTTGTGCGAGCCGCCACCCATCTCATCCAGATGGGTTTCGGTCCCTGTGGCCTCATCGGCCACAGCCTTGGCGGAGTGGCCGCCGTGTTGGCTGCTCACCGACTCAAGACCGTTCGCAGCCTCGTGACGATGGGTGCTCCGTCTGACGCCACACACGTGAAGCATCTGTTCACCTCAGACACCGAGGTGAACATCGCCGGTCGAGTGTTCGAGATCGAGCCAACATTCATGGCCGACCTTGGGCAGCACGACGTGCTCACCCGAGCGAGTGAACTCAATCGGCCCTACATGGTTGTGCACGCCACAGACGACCCTGTCGTGTCGTTTGACAACGGCGAGCAACTCTTCGCCGCCGCGTCAGAACCGAAGCGCTTCTACACCCCGGAGGAAGGCGGCCACCTCTTCGGCCCCCGCCCGGCAGCCGAGGCAGCCCTCCAAGAGATCATCACCTGGTTCGACGAAACCCGCTAACGAGCTCCGAGGGGTCCGGTACTTTTTGTCCCATGGCAACGCCCTAACGCCGCGACGAAAAGTACCTGACCCCTAAGAGAAACAAGAGAGCTAGGGGCGGAGCAGGTCGATGACGCCGTCGACGGAATCTGGGTGGCCGAGTAGGTCCCAACCAGGGCGGCGCGAGCCGTCACCTGCGAGGAAGGCCCGATCGAGTGCTCCCATCACGCCAGATGTGGCCCACCACTCAGGATCGTCTGGCGGATCGAGGAAGATCATCGGAGCCGCGGGACCAAACGTGCGGTAGGCGTTTTGGGCTGCGTCTTGGAACACCTCTTGCAGGGTTCCTGGCCCGCCTCGAACGAACACGATGCCTGCGGTGGCGATCGCCAGCAAGCCATCTTCGCGCTCGGAGTTCGAGAAGTACTTCGCGATGTGGGTGGCGAACGGGTTGGACGGTTCGTGACCGTAGAACCACGTCGGAACCGACAGGTTGGTTTCGCGGTTCTCGATGTCGGCGTTCACCGCAAGGGCCGTGTCGATGAACGCGTCTGCATCGTCGTAGAACGACGGTGCTTCGGCGAGCCGGGCCAGGAGGCCTTCGACATCGCCCCATTCCATTCGCGCTGTGAGCGCTCCAAGGTTGGCGGCCTCCATCGCTCCCGGCCCTCCCCCGGTGGTGACACAGATGCCTTCCTGGGCCAGCTTGCGGCCAAGCTCAACGGCCTGGGTGTAGCCGACCGTTCCTCGCACCAGTGCGTGACCGCCCATCACACCCACGAGTCGGCGCTCGGCCCGGAAGGCGTCGAGCGCCACCGTGATGCCGTGGTCGTGCAGCCGATGGGCCAGTGCCTCCACCGGCCCGATCGCTGGACCGCCCGACTTTCGTGCCCTGGCGTAGACCTGTTGGTCGATACAGGCGGCGAAGCCACCGTTCTCGATCCCTTTGTAGAGATCGTCTGCGGTGTACAGACCGGGCGGTGTTGGATCAAACGGCAGGTCGTCGCCGAGCGGACCTCGCAGGTCGGCAATCAGTTCGTCGACTTCGGCAACCCAGTCGGGGGTTTGAGCAGAATCGTTCACGACCGAAACGGTACTGGCCCAGTCCCTACACTCAGTGCCATGAGTGACCGGGAGCCAATTCGAATGCGAGACCTTTTGGTCGCTGCCGTCGTGGGCTTTTCGAAGGCGCTCGGTTGGGACGAGAAAGCGCCGAGCGAGCAGATCGTTGCGATCAGCCCTGAACTCGACACAGGCGGACTCGACCTGATCTTCGACGGACTCGACCCGCTGGAGCCGTAATGGCTCCAGCGGGCGTGAGCCGCTTCTCCCCTAGATGAGCGGCCCGGCTTCGACAGAACCGGCTAGACCGTTTCGGGCGTCGTCGGATCCGAGGTCGGGTTCACCGGAGGTTCTGGCTGATCGCCATCGGAGTCGTC
This sequence comes from uncultured Acidimicrobiales bacterium, assembly GCA_938009905.1. GTDB lineage: Bacteria > Actinomycetota > Acidimicrobiia > Acidimicrobiales > SZUA-35 > CALEWY01. The sequence goes on from CALLGK010000135.1 coordinate 18,587, forward strand.
TGACGGTCCGGCTGCTGGGCCGTTCTCCGGGCCATTGTCCGAGCCATTGTCCGGGCCGTTGTCTGGACCGTTCGTTGGGCCGCTGTCAGGACCGTTCTCTGGGCCGGTGCCCGGAGCTGGTGGCACGACGGGAGGCGGTGGGCCGAACGATCCGTTGTTGGTGTTCTTGGGAGTCCGACGACGGTTCCAACGGTTGAGGTACCAGAGGCCAACGGGGACCCAGATCCAAGGCAGGATCACACCGGCAACCAGCACCAGCACCCGGATGAGCTGCAGCAGTGCGCCCCAGCCGGCACTCAGGCCTTCTCCGAACCCGGGGATCGTCGTGTCGAGCTTGACGTTCAGAGGGATGTCGTCTCGGGCAGATGAGTTGGCCAGACCGAGGTCGTCGCCCTCATCGTTGACCGGGCGGGCATTGGCCTGAGCCAAGCCACTGACGGATTCGACAGCCTCGATCTCGGCAGCGAACACAATCGACTCGCCAGGCTCGAGTGCTTCGTCGAGCGAGCCCTTCACGAGAATCAGGTCTTCGCTGTCGAGCTTGAGCTTGTCGTCTCGCACATCGATGTCGACAAAGTTCGTATCGCCGTTGTTGGTCACGACGTAGCAGACCGTTACGGCGTCGCCCTCGTCGAGATCGAGGAAGTCATCGCCTGCACAGGTCGCTCCGCCATCGTGACCTCGGTAGGCGGTGGCGTCGACGGTGAGGATCGGACCGGGCACACGCTCGGTGAGCGTGATGGTGATCGTGGCGAGGCTCACCTGATTTTGCAGGGTGCGGAGCTGGCCCCGAAGCAGTTCAAGGTCAGTCTCACGCTGCAGCAGCTCACGCTCGAGTTCAGCAATAGTGGTGATGTCGGTTGCCGACCCCACGAACTCACGGAGTCGCTCAACGCTGGCTTCTGCCGTGATGATGCGGCTCTCGAGGTTGACGACCCGCTCGGTGACGTCGTCGGCCGAGATCCGCTGGTCACGAATCTCGCCAACCTCACTCAGCCGGCCAAGGGCCTCGGTGAAGTCCTGAGGCTGCACCTTGAAGGTGAGGGTCGTCCGGGCCACATCGGTGGTCACGGTCTCTTGGCCAAACAGCAGGCCGCCGAGTCCTTCAATACGGGTGAGGGCCAACTGGCTGGCCTCTGCCACGTTGTCGACCTCAACGTCGATTTCGGCGGTGCGAATGATGTCTCGACCAAGGTCGGGGGTTTGCAGTGCGGTGGGTGTCGAGTCGACGCCACCAGCGCCAAGCGCAGGGGCAGCCGCTGCGTCATCAGATGTCAGCACCTCGCCGTCCAGGTCGGCCGAACCCTCGTCGGCCATCGCGTCGCCTTCTTCCTCAAACGACGCCTCAACCGTGTCGGCTGAACCGGAGTCGAGTGCCTCGGCGGCGGAATCGCTGTCGCCGGAGCTGCATGCCGAACCCACAAGGGCGAGGGCAAGAAGCAGCGAGGCGAGCTTGGAAGAGCGGAGTTGTGAAGGGGAGATCCTCATCGTGAAGCCTTCGGTCGGGCCGGACTCGCCGGCGTGTCGTAGTTGACCGATTGAGACGGAGGGTCACGAGGTCCAGTTCCCCGCGTCACGAAACCGTCACGAACAACCTCGTGAACTGACCAACGCATAGCGCTCAGGAATGGCCACACACGTGGGCCAGAACCTGGGACTTGAGAGCAGCTAGGCGGTTCGACGAATGATCAGCGACGTCTTGCTGAGCACACGTTCTGGTTCATCAGAACCAGAGTTTCCGAGCGAGGCCAAGATCATGCGAGCCGCGGTGGCCCCGATCGTGTCAACATCTTGGCGAACCGTCGTAAGCCCAAACAGTTCAGATACGTCGTTGTCGTCGAAGCCGACAACGGCGATGTCGTCTGGTGCACAAAGCCCCTGCGATCGCATCTGGTCGAGGGCACCGAAGGCCATTTCGTCGCTCATCGCGAACACCGCAGTTGGCGGGTCGTCGAGTTTGAGCAAATCGGCCATGGCTTCGCGTCCGCCTTCGGTCGAAAAGCCGCCCGGAATCTCGAGCTCTGGATCTTGTTCGATCCCGACTGCTTCGAGGCCCTGCCGAAACCCTTCGAGCCGCAAGATCGGAACCCGGTATCCAAGGTCTTCAGCGTCGCCCGTGATCACACCGATGCGGCGATGCCCCTTGGCCACAAGGTGGTCGACCGCAGCTCGGGTGGCCGTCACCTCGTCGAGCATCAGCGACGGGAACGACGGCGAGCACGTGCCGATCGTGACAATCTTGGCCCCGTTTGCTTCGAGCCGCTTCGACTCGTCGTCACTAAGCCGAATGTCGAACATGATCAATCCGTCGCTGCGACGCAACCAATCAGTTCGACCGGTGACGAACTGCAGCCGTTCACGTTCGTTGGTGACTGCGTAGAGCAGCAAGTCGAAGTTGGACTCTTTGAGCACGGCTTCGATGCCGGCGACGGCCTTGGCGAAATACCAACTGTCGAGCATTGGCACAACGGCGGCGATGCTGCCCGTGCGGCCAACGGCCAGGCTGGCAGCCGACGGGTTTGCGACGTAATCAAGTTGCTGCGCCACCCGTTGCACACGCTCGCGGGTTGAGGGCGCCACATTGGGAAGATCACGAAGGGCGCGACTTACCGTTGCCACCGAGACACCTGCCGCCGCAGCGACGTCTTCGATCGTGACCGACCTCGATGTTGGTAAATCCTGCAATCGCTACGCCCTGGTGTCGGCGGCACTCGACTGCAGCATGACCGACTGCAGAATGACCGCCTCGCCGGGGCCAACACTACAACCAGCACCAACAGCGGGCGAAGTCGCCCCTGGAGCCACAAGGCCCTCTGCGTCACCGGTACGGAAGATCACCTGTTCGTTGTCGCACGACAGTTCGAGCGCCGATTCGCCTGCGTTGAGGACGAAGTGCAGATCGCCACGGCGATACGACACGAGGTCGGAACCGAGGTCGGTCCACTCGACGGGCTGGGTTGCCAGCAGACCACGGGAGAGCAGTTCACGCCTGGCCAACAACATGGCCCGCATCCGATGAACGAAGGCCTCGGGGTCGTCACGCTGAACGGCCACCGTGTCGGCATCGGTACGACCGCCCATGGGCAGCCAGCCGTCGTCGGCAGTCGAGAAGCCCAACATCGGCGAACCCGGCTCCCAGGGAATTGGCGTTCGGCAGCCGTCGCGAGAGTCGGTGGCGACACCGGTACGGAACACGACAGGGTCTTGGTAGCGATCGGGAGGCACAACGCCGTCGACGAGTGCGAGTTCGTCGCCTTGGTAGAGGAACGGCGTGCCCGGCAGACCAGCAAACATGGTGAACAAGCCGAGTGCCCGGTTGGCTCCAAGCTCGCCGTCGCCATAGCGACCTGGGGCCCGAGGATCGTCGTGGCTGCTCATCGCCCAACCAATGCCAGCGGGGACGGCGTCGATGGGCGCCTCCAGCACCTCACGCACGTCTTCGGGGCTCCACTGCAGGTGCATTGGGGCGAACCAGAAGCCTCGGTGGATGCCGTCATTGGGCTCGAGAAAGTGTGTGAGGGCAGCCGTATCGAGCACGTAGGTTTCGCCGAGCAAGAAGGCGTCGTAGCCCTCGCAGAGTTTGCGCCAACGCCGGAACACGTCGAGCGTCTCGGGCTGCATGATGTCGTAGCGGTGCTCGAAACTGTCCCACTGTTCGTTGCGAGACATGCCGTCAACCAGCGAGCGCAATTCGGGGTTGCTTCGCATCTCGGGATCCTTGGCCAGCCCCTGGGTGACGTCGATGCGAAATCCGTCGACACCGCGATCGAGCCAGAACCGCAAGATGTCTTCCCAAGCATCGCCAACCGCAGGGTTAGCCCAGTTGAGATCGGGCTGCTCTGGCAAGAACAGGTGGAGGTAGTACTGCCCCGAGGCCTCGTCGAGCGTCCAGGCCGAACCACCGAAGTGGGTAATCCAGTTATTGGGAGGCCCACCGTCGGGAGCCGGATCGCGCCAGATGTACCAGTCGCGCTTGTCGGAATCGACCGAACTGGCCGCATCACGAAACCACGGATGCTGATCGCTCGAGTGATTCGGCACCACGTCGACCATGATCCGCAGACCAAGACCGTGCGCCTTTGCCACCATGGCATCAAAGGCGTCGAGGTCTCCGAACAGCGGATCGATATCGGTGTAGTCGGCGACGTCGTAGCCGAAATCAGCAAAGGGAGACGGGTAGAACGGCGTGATCCAGACCAGATCGACCCCGAGCCACGCCAGGTGGTCAAGACGGTCAGTAAGCCCGGCCAAATCGCCCACGCCATCGCCGTTGCCGTCGGCAAACGACCGGATGTAGACCTCGTAGCCGACAGCCGTTTCCCACCATGATCGGTCGGGAACAGAAACGTGGTTCGTCAACGAAGTCTCCAGGCAACGAAAGCGATGTAAGCGCTTACACCCTACACCTGCGTGGAGTTCTGAAGAGTGGCGTTCCCGCTAGTGAGCTGCCTACGGCAGTGGCACGCCGTCTGATGCTTGGATCAACGTGTACACGTCTGCTCGATCGAGACGAACCGTCACGGCTTTGGCCACCTCGGCGAGGCGCGACCGGTTCTGCGTGCCGATGATGGCCACCGGCTGGGCTGGGTGAGCGAGCACGAACGCAACGGCGATTGTTGCTCGTGACACGTTTTCACGTTCGGCCAATGCATCCATTGCGGCGACGAGTTCTGGCCGAACGCCCTCGCCGGTGGCGAGCGAGCCACCACCAAGTGGGCTCCACGCAAGAGGCGTGGTGCCGGTTTGTAGGCAGCGGTCGAGCGTGCCGTCACGCATCGGGTCGAGATGGGTCAGGGAGTACTGCGGCTGATCGGAGACGATGCCGAAGCCGAGGTAGGTCTGCAGCGCCTCGGTTTGGCTCGGCGTGTAGTTCGACACGCCAACCTCACGAATCTTGCCGGCTTCACGAAGCTTGCTGAGGGCCGAAGCGAGCTCGCTCGGATGCGTGTACATGTCTGGCCGGTGGATTTGGTAGAGGTCGATGTGGTCGACACCCAGTCGGCGCAGCGAGTCTTCGCACGCCTGTGTAATGCGATTGGCAGACGAGTCGTACGGAACGGGCGGCAAAATGCCGCCCTTCGTGGCCAGCACCATGCGATCGCGAAGGCCGGGCGAGCTAGCGAGGACAGCGCCGAGGATCTCCTCGTTGCGACCAAACCCAGTGCCGCCGAAGTCGAGCCCGTACACATCGGCGTTGTCGATCAGATTCATGCCGAATTCGAGGGCAGTTTCGATGAGTGCCCTGCCCGCGTTCACGTCAGGATCGGTGAAACGCCAGCACCCGAATCCGATCGGACCGACGTCGAAGGCGCCGAGGGGGCGAAGGTTTGAAGACACGAGACTCATTGCTCGAACGCTACCGTCGGGGCGTTGATCTGAAGTGGGGTTCTTAACCGGGAATCCGAACGGTCGATTGAAGGTTGTGACATCTATGCAAATCGATATCTCTGACGCCGCGGTCGAGGCCATCCGGTCGAAGGGCGGAACTGCCGCCATTGACTACATCAATCCCATCGGTTGAGGCGGCATCGCTGAGGTGTCGGTCGACACCTATCTCAAGGGAAAAAACACCAACGGGTACCGGCGTGTGCATCACGACGACGTGCTTGTGCTGCTCTCACCGAGCCTGCTGAAGTTCGCCAACAAGGTCGAGCTCGTGACAAAGAAGAAGATCGTGGGCCGCAAGCTCGTCGCCCTCGCCCATCACGAACACAGCAACGCCTGCCGCCACTAACGCGCTCGC
>CALLGK010000136.1 GCA_938009905.1 uncultured Acidimicrobiales bacterium
CAACCTGACGTTTGATCCGTCGCTGCCAGACCTGGGTGTCGGTGACCGAGTCGTGTTGGGTTTCGAGCCTTCAACAAACACTTACTTCTACGCCGACCGTGATCGGCAGGCCCCACTCATTTGGCTGACCGGCATCTTCGCCCTCGTGGTGATCGCGCTCGGACGCGTTCGTGGTGTGCTTGCGCTCGGAGCCATGGCTGCGACGTTGATGGTGTTTGTCGGCTTCGTCGCCCCGGCCGTGCTGGACGGTCACGATCCGCTGCTGGTTTCGCTCGTTGCCGCGTCGACGATTGCCTTTGTCAGCCTGTATTTGACGCACGGATTTTCGCCGACCACCACCGTCGCCCTCGCTGGCACGCTTGGCGCGCTCCTACTCACGCTTGCGCTGTCGTGGTTCTTCTTCCGTCTGTCTGCCTTCTCCGGGCTCGCAAGCGAGGAAGCACTCGTGCTTCCGTTCATCTCCCGCGAGCTCGACGTAGGAGCGCTGCTGCTCGGAGGAGCGATCATCGGTGCCCTTGGCGCCCTCGACGACGTCACGGTCACGCAGGTGGCGACCGTGGCCGAGCTGCGCCATCGCAGTCCGAAGCTGCCGACCACCGAGCTCGTGTCGTCTGGCATTCGTGTTGGCCGCGAACACATCGCCTCGACGGTGAACACGCTGCTCCTCGCCTACGCCGGAGCAAGCATGCCGCTGCTCTTACTGTTCGCCGTGTCTGACCAGTCGCTCCCGACCGTGGCCAACTCCGAAATCATCGCACTCGAGATCGTTCGCACGCTCTGCGGCTCGATCGGCCTTGTCGCTGCGGTTCCCATCACCACCGCACTTGCGGCGGCGATTCTGCGACCCGAGACGGTGGAGGCGGCCGACATGTCGAGCGGGCCTTCAGACAAGCGCGGCAGCAAAACGAGCCCAGCAGCCACGGAGCAACAAGACGCCGCAGCACCCGCCGATTCCGCACAGGAGCCCGAGCCAGTCGAAGAAGAGGCTCGAGCGCCGAGGTGGGAAGACTTCTCTCCTCTCGAAGAGGACTGAGGTCAGTCAGCGGCCTGACGCTGGGCCACGATCTCGCGTAGCTGGTCGTAGTTGATCTCGCCCATGAACAGCGACTTGAGCGTGCGTCCGAACGGACGTCGAGGCCACAGTTCATCGTTGTCTGCCGCGAAGTGGTTCTCGCTCGTGACCGTGCCGTCATCGGAGAACACGTAGGTGCGGTACGCCGGTGGAAGCCACTGTTGGGGCTCCATCGAGAAGCTGTTCTTGAATGAGCCAGCGACAAACACGGGCACGCCTTCAAACTCGTAGTGGTCTGGAACGTGGGTGTGACCGCCTGCCATGCCTCGGAGGTTCGGCAGGTCTGGCACGACGGCTCGCCACTCTGCCGCATAGTCCTCGTCGTAGCAGAGCGGCAGCGGCGGGCCTGGCGGGTGGTGCAGCCAGATGAACACGTGGGGCACGGTGACCGACTCACAGATCTGACGAACCCACGCGGCCTCGGCCGCACCAAGGTTGCCGTTGTTGTGAAGTCGGGTCTCGCCCGGTGGGTCGACCGTCAGCCCGGAGCTGTCTGGCGACATAACGCCAGCACTCGAGTCGACAAAGACGAAGGCCCAATCACCGATCTCGATCACTCGCGATGTTGAGACCCCGAGCCGACCGATGCCAGCCGAAAACGGCGTCACGAAGTCGTGGTTGCCGGGGCAGGCGTTGACGGGCACAGCAAAGCGGTTGAACGCCTCAGCCGCCTTTCGGTACTGGCCAGCCCGCCCATGGTCGGCGACATCGCCGGTGACCACAACGAGATCGAGATCATCCTCGAGATCTCGCATCGAGTCGTACACCGCTTCGAACGCAGCATCGGTGTCGTACGCCGCTCCCCCTTCGGCCTCCTCGCCATCTTCGAGGAAGTGGGTATCCGACAACTGGGCGACTCTGATCTCAGCCATGAGGCGAGTCTGGCACAGGGCCGTCATGATGGGGCCATGAGTTCTCCAACCGGTTCCGCTGTGGTGAGTGCGGCCCAACCAGAAGCCGTCGAAGCTGGCGTCAACGCACTGAAGGCGGGCGGCAACGCGGTAGACGCGGCGATCGCCTGCGCGCTCGTCGCCGGAGTGGTCGATCCGCAGATGTGTGGCATTGCCGGGTTCGGCAACGCCCAGCTCTACCTGCCAGGCGAGGGCGTGCACACATGCGTCGACTTTCACGGCACCTCACCAGCCGCGACCAGGCCCCATCAGTGGGAGCACCTCATCGCGGGCGAAACCCGCGACGGATTTGGCTTCATCCTCGACGGGAACGTCAACGACATCGGCTATCAGTCGATCACGACGCCAGGAGCCATGGCCGCCTACCACGAGGCGCAGACCCGCTACGGCCGCCTGCCGTGGGCCGACGTTGTGGCCCCAGCAATCGAGTGGGCCGAAAACGGCTTCGCCATCCGCCCCGCCGTCCGCCACTGGTGGACGGAGGGAGCGATCATGGGTCGAGTCGACAACGTTGAGCGGCTCCGCTTCACCGAAAGTGGCCGCCGGATCTACTTCCGAGAGGACGGTTCGCTTCCCGACATTGGCGACACGCTGCGCAATCCCGACTTGGCCCGCACACTTCGCCGCATTGCAGAAGGTGGTGCAGCAGAGTTCTACACCGGTTCGATTGCCGCGGAGATTGCGGCCGACATGAACGCCAACGGAGCAAACCTGTCGGCCGACGACTTGGCCAACTACCGAACCGTGTGGGGCGAGCCTCTGCGCACGACCTACCGAGGCCTCAACATTGCCACCAACCAGCCACCGGGCGGCGGCGTCATCGTTGCCTATCTGATGAACGTGCTGCAGCAGTTCGATCTGGCCGCTCTTGGCCACAACACCGTCGACTACATCCGCGTCGTGACCGAAGCGATGAAGTGGGCAACCGCAGACAAAGACGCACACGTAGGCGACCCCGAGTTCGTCGACGTTCCGCTCGACCAATTGCTGTCTGAGGAGTACGGCATCGAGATCGCTCAGCGAATTCGTTCTGGCGAGCGGGCACACGTCGCCCGTATGGCTGGCGAGCCGCCAGACACCACCCACGTTTGTGTCGTCGACGAAGAAGGCAACGCGTTCACGATGACCCACTCCCTCGGCATGCCATCCGGCGTGATCACCGATGGCTTGGGCTTTATGTTCAACGGCTGCATGGGGGTCTTCGACCCACGCCCGGGCCGAGCCGGCTCTCTCGCTCCCGGCAAGCGGCGCTTCAGTTCGCTGTGTCCCACCATGGTGTTTCGCGATGGCGAGTTGGAACTCGTCGTTGGTGCCCCCGGCGGCACTCAAATTGCGATTGGCGTGACGCAGGTGTTGCTCAACGCCATCGACTTTGAGATGCCGATCCTCGATGCCATCGTGGCGCCGCGCTTCTCGTCGACCAGCAACGCCATTGACGTGGCGAACCGCATCCCTCGGTCGGTAACCGACCAGCTCGCCGCCGACGGCTACGATGTCATCCGCTGGCCACGGAGCTACGCCTTCGCTCTTGTGCACGGCATCAAGCGCACGGGCGATCAGTCGTCAACGACGCGCTGGACAGGTGCCGCCGATCCAGGCGGTGACGGGATGGCCCTCGCTATCTAGCCACCTCTATCGACCGAGCGTTCGTGACGTAGTGTGCGGCTATGACACTCACCGTCGAACACGCGATGGCCTGGGCCAGCGATCGTAAACACGCCGTGTTGATCACGCTTCGCAAGGACGGACGAGCCCAATCAAGCGACATCAGCTACGCCGTCGACGATGGAGCGTTCGTGATCTCGCTCACGGCCACCCGAGCCAAAACTGCGAACATGCGGCGAGATAGCCGAGTGCTGGTTCACATCACCGAGCCCGGCTCGTGGAGCTACGTCTCGTTCGATGGGGTCGCCGAGTTGGGCGACGTCACCACCGAACCGGACGACGCAGCGGCCGATGAGCTCGTCGACTACTACCGACGGGTGGCGGGCGAGGATCATCCCGACTGGGAGGAGTACCGAGCCGCGATGGTGAGCGAACAACGCCAGCTCGTTCGGGTTCGCCCGGCCAGCGCAGTAGGACAGATCCACTGATGGCTGACGACACAACTCAGATCCACGGCACAAACGATCCGAAGTTCGACGCCGTCCGCGACTATTTCGTTGCCAACTTCGACAAGGGTCTCGAAGTGGGAGCCAGCGCTGTCGTCACGCTCGACGGTGAGGTGGTGCTCGACCTTTGGGGCGGTGTGGCCGATCAGGAGACGGACCAACCGTGGGAGCGCGACACGATCGTCAACGTGTGGTCGACCACCAAAACCATGGCCGGCACCTGCATGCTGATGCTCGCCGATCGAGGTGAGCTCGACTTCGATGCTCCGGTGGCCGCCTACTGGCCCGAGTTCGCGGCGGCTGGCAAAGAGGGCGTGCTCGTGCGCCACGTCATGGGCCACACATCAGGACTGTCTGGTTGGGAACCTGCGATAACCGCAGACGATCTGTACGACTGGGAGAAGGCAACCAGCCTGCTCGCCGCCCAAGAGCCGCTGTGGACGCCGGGCGACGGTTCTGGCTACCACGCCATCACACTCGGCTACCTCCAAGGCGAGATTCTGCGCCGCATCACCGGTCAGACAATGGGCGAGTTCTTCGCTCAGGAAGTAGCAGGCCCGCTCGGAGCCGACTTCCACATAGGCCTGCCGGTTGAGCATGACGAGCGAGTTGGCACGCTCGTACCCCCGGGCGGTGAGCTGGGTGACGACGTAACCGACACGGGCTCGATCGCCTATCGAACGCTCACGAGCGTTCCCCTCGATGCAACCGAGCCGCAGGACCCACGGTGGCGACGGTCCGAGATCCCCGCCGCCGGTGGCCACGGCAATGCTCGATCGGTCGCCGCCGTTCACGCCGCCCTCGCCTGTGGCGGCACGCTCGACAACACCACGCTGTGCAGCACCGAGTCGATCGAGGCTGTGTTCGACGTGCAGGCTGATGGCATCGATCGTGTTCTGGGTACGCCCGTGACGATGGGCATGGGCTTCGGCATCCCAAACGAGGCAGTGCCGCTCAGCCCGAACGATCGAGCCTTCTACTGGGGCGGTTGGGGTGGTTCCGTGGCCCTGATCGACATGGATGCTCGCCTGACTGTGAGCTACGTGATGAACCGGATGGAGAAGAAGTCCGACACCGATATGCGCGGCGGCGGACTTGTGCTGACGGCCTACGGCTGTCTCGGCTAGCTCCGGTTCCGAGCCACATAGGCCGCTGGCGTCACGCCCAGGTGGCGACGGAAGTCGCGCACCAAGTGCGCCTGGTCTGAGTAGCCGAGCTCGTCAGCGACAGCAGCCCAGCCACGCCACCTCTCGCCATCGACGAAGGCCAATCGAGCGGCTTCCGCAGCTTCGATGATCCGCCAGCGACGAATGATGAAGGCCGGGCTTTGTCCAACGTGCTGGTCAAAGAGACGCTGCAACGAACGGACGCTGTAGCCAGCAGCTTCCGCCAGTTGTTCCACTCGACAAACGCTGCGATCGGTCTCGGCCAGCGCAGCAACATCAGCAATACGCCGGGCCTCCTCAACCATGGCTGCGTCGCGGGTTGCCACGACTGCTTCGAGGTGGCGCCGGAGCGCGGCCACCCGATCGGCATTTGTCTGGTGCAAAACGACCTCGGCCACCGCAGTGTCGGCGACCGCACCGTGGGCGGAGGCGCCAGTGCTCCCCGGTAGTCCGTCGGCAAACGACAGCTGCGAATCTGCGGCCTTCCGTGCCGGGCCATCGAGAAACACGCCGAGACCGCCAACGGTGGTTCTCGCTGCAACGGTCCAGCCTGCTCCAGTGAGCCGCCGCTGACTCAGCCCCTGCTGCACGCCATACACGCGTCCCTGTGCGGGGTCGAGCCGTTCGCCGCTGTCATCAAGCGTGCCAATGCTGATGTTGCCCGCCGGGTGATTGAGGACCTCTTGGTCATGCACCACGCCCTCTGGCAGATCCCACGACACTGTCCAGAACCACTCAACGAGGCCTTCCAGCGCATCGCCAGCGGGCAAACGATCGAAGTCGACGAAGCGCAGCATCTCGTCAGGATTCACGATCCCGCGCATATCGCTGTTCTTGTCGCCTCGTGACACGACGGGGAGCGTAGTGCCAGAGGTTGGCGTGAATCTTCAAGAGACAGCCATGGTCGTCGTTCTACTTTTCGATCCATGACAACTGACGAACTTCCCGTGTTCCCAGCTCCATCCCCCAGCGTCATGAGCGACAACGAGGCATCGAGCGCGCTCTTTGAAGCGGTGCTCACCAACTTGGCCGCCGTTGCCGACATCGACCCATCATCCGCCGCCAACCCAACACCCTGCGAAGGGTTCGACGTAGCCGCACTTCAGAGCCATGTGTTGGGCTGGCTCCAATTCTTCGCGGCCGCGCTGACCGATCCGACAGGAGAGGCCGGCCGGCTCGATCCGGACGCCTGGAAGTTGGCTGACGGACAGTTGGGTGCGGATGTCGTCACCACCGCCTTGGCCGACATTCAGCACGCCATTCGTGACCTGCCGGAGGGTGAGTTGGTCGTGATGGCCCAAGCTCGCATGACCAAGGGGGCCGTGCTGGCGATGGCCCTTGGCGAATACCTGACCCACGGATGGGATCTCAGCGTGTCGACCGGTCAGGCTTGGAGCCCGGCCGAGGGTGCCGCAGAGCCTGCGCTGGAGTTCCTGCAAGCGACGGTGGCTCCTGAGTATCGAGGTCCGGACACCGGCTTCTTTGACACCGAGGTGCCAGCACCAGACGGGACAACGCCCTTCGAACAGCTCCTGTGTTTCACCGGCCGTGATCCGTCGTGGAGCACGTCGTGAGAATTCTGGAACTCTTTCACGCAGCGTGACGTTCCGATACTGACAGCGCCCAAATCCGGGAACTGCGACACACCACCCGAAAGGACCCCTCGATCACACGAATCCCTGCCAACGACTGGGAAGCCGCCTACTTTGCCTCCATCGAGGCTGCGGCAACGAACCGCAACAACGACCACACGAGCAATCCGGTGAGCGAACTCGCATCAGAGGTTGCTGGTGAGGCGGCAAGTCCGGTGATCGAAGTGTTCTTCGAAGGAATCTTGGAGATCGGTGGCGCCGTGCTCGAGGGCTTGTTCTCGGCTATCGACTTCTAGTCGTTAGTCAATGAGGGCGTCGGCCCGCACTCGCTCTTCTTCTGCGGCGATGTGCTCGGGCAGTACCCGACCAAACAACTGCATGGTTCGTTCAACCCGGCCGATCACGCCGGGTTGTTCGGTGTAGGCGAAGATCGCGGCGTGACGGGGCCGTGAGTGCTCCGGCACTCGAGAGACTTGATGCAGCGAGTAGCGGCCACGGAAGATCTGAAGGTCTCCCGGTCGCAGATCGAGGGTGTGCACGCCATCTCGGCCTCCTTCGAGCACCGCTTGGATGGCATCAAAGCCCTCGTCGTCGACCGTTCGAACGTTTGGCACGTATTCGAAGAGGCCACCCTCGTCTGCTTCCTCCACCAGCACCGTCACTGCGAACTCGTTGGTGTCGAAGTGCCACGTGAATTGCTGTCCCGGATCGAGAATGTTGGAGGTGAGTCCGGCCAGCGGATCGGCGTAGGGGTGAAGCTCGGGAATCTCTAGGCAATCAGCGAGAAACCGACACACCGCCGGGTGCTCGAACAGGAAGCGGTTGAGGGTGTCGTCGCCCCAGGAGTCTCCGGGGATGAACCCGCTCGATCGTTCTAGGAACGTATTGACCGGATGACGGTCGGGATAGTCGTCGTTGACCGACACATGAAAGTACGGGTTGATCACCTGGGTCGAGAAGTGTGTGGTTGGCTTCCGATCGGCGATCTCTGCCGCAAGCTTCGGCAGGCCTTCCGGCCGCACCAGGTCCTTGATGACCGCACACCCATCGGCCCGAAGACCGCTTCGAGCGTGTGCAACCACGGCGGCATAGGCATCACCGTCTGGTTGATCGATCGGATACCGATCGAGATCGACAACATCGTTCAACGCAAAGGTCATCACGCCTCCCAGTGGGGCACCCAGTCCCCCTCAAGACGAAACGAGAGCTGACCGTCGTCTTCGATTCGCTTCGCCACGTGCAGCTCGCCCACGTCGAGGCCGTAACGCTCGCCTGCCCGCACAAACGTCTCGTTGGCCCGCTCGGTCATGGGTAGATCGGTGCCGACGTTCTCGGCCAGCTCCATCGTGAGGCCCAGATCCTTCACGCAAAGATCGAGAGTGAACGACGGGTCGTAATGGCCGGCGAAGATCGACGGTGCGTCGTGGCGAGCCACAAAGCTGTCGCCGACCGAATCCTTAATGGCGTCCCACAACACATCGAGCTCGACCCCGTTGGCCATGCCAAGTGCGAATCCCTCGCCAATCGCTGCGGCATGGATGAACCACAGCTGGTTGGTCACGAGTTTGGTGACGTTGCCTGTCCCGAGCGGGCCGCATCGGATCACTCGACCCAGCAGGCTCAGCATCTCTTCAACTCGATCGAGGTCGCTGTCGGCCCCACCAGCGAACAGCGTGAGTTTGCCGTTGCGGGCGCCGTCGACAGCGCCCGTGAGTGGCGAGTCGATCACGTTGACGCCCTCAGGGGCTTGGGCGGCGAGTTCGGCAACGAACTCCTTGCGATTCGTCGTGAGGTCGACCCACAGCGAACCGGGGCGAAGTGCAGCCAACGCTCCTCCGTCAACCATCACGGCCTGCACGTGGTCGGGACGAGGCAAGGAGGTGAGGAACACATCGGCGAGCGCAGCACACGAGGTCGCATCATCTGCCGCTTCCGCCCCGGCGTCGACAACCCGCTGGAGCGCCTCAGGGTTGATGTCATAGGCCAACACCCGGTAGCCGTTCTTGGCCAAGCGGATGGCCATTGGCCCACCCATGTTTCCGAGGCCCACGAACCCGATGGTGTCAGTCATGCGCACATCGAAGCATCACCGGGGATCAGCCACAATTACTTCCCGCATCGCGGTTGCCCGCTTTGGCTAGTGCCGTCTCAGTGAGCCGCAGCCTCAACGTGTTCGCCGTGATCGTCACCGTGTCCGATGCCGAGCTTTGAGATGATCGCCACAACGATGGAACCCACGATGATGCCGACGACAGCCGACAGGGCGGTGTTGACCGACCAAGCGAGCAGGCCGCCGATACCGCCTACGTCTTTCACGGCCTCTTCTGCGCCGTGCACGATGTCGTAGATGCCGTCCCAGCCCAGGTTGTGAGTTCCGGCAACGATGATGTGGCCGCCGACCCACAGCATGGCGGCGGTGCCAACAACAGAGAGGAACGTCAGCAGCTTTGGCATGGCTGCGACCAAACCCAGCCCGAGTTTCTTGGAGCCCTCGTCGTCTCGGGTCGCCATCTTGAGTCCGATGTCATCCATCTTCACGATGAGAGCAACGATGCCGTAGACGATGATCGTGATCATGATGGCGACAACCACGAGGATGATTGCCTTGGACCAGAACGTCTCCTCGATCACTTCCTTCAACGAAATCACCATGATCTCGGCCGACAAGATGAAGTCGGTTCTGACCGCTCCTTTGACCGTCGCAGCCTCGGCCTCAGGCCCCTTCATAGCCGCCGGTACGCCGTGATCGTGACCGTCGCTCGTGAGCTTGTGGTAGATCTTCTCGACGCCCTCGAAGCAGAGATAGGTGCCGCCGATCATCAAAATCACTTCAATGAGTGTCTTCGAGACCTCGCTCAGGATGAGCGCAGCAGGAAGAATGATCAGCAGCTTGTTGATCATCGAACCCTTTGCGATCCGCTTGATGATCGGGAGCTCTCGATCGGCGGCAAGACCCTGCACGTAGGCCGGGGTGACGGCAGTGTCGTCAATGACGACGCCCGCCGCCTTCGTGCTGGCTCGGCCAGCAGCAGCTCCAATGTCGTCGACAGATGCTGCCGCCAGTTTGGCGAGCGCAGCAATGTCATCTAGCAATCCGACGAGTCCTCCGGCCATGGTGCGGATTGTAAGAGATGAGAGGGACGCCTCGGCGCACCGTCGCGTCGTGGCTGGTCAGCAGGCTTCGTCGATGGCTTGATGCACGGCCACGTTTGGCTCGTTCTTCAAGCCGAGCTTCTTGCGCAGCGACGCAAGCTCGTCGAGGTCATCACCCTCGATTGACAGCGTGTGGAGGATCTCGTCGCTGTCGACGATCTCGATATCGGTGACCTCAGCGAGGAGCGATCCGATGCGATACCGAACTCGTTCTTTCGTCACAAACACGGCCCGCACATCGAACTCATCGTCGAGTTCTTTGACAGCCCGCTCGATGCTGAACTTCTTGCCCTTTTGGGGCCGATCAAGATTGAGCGCTTCGAAGATGGCGTCGAACGGTGACGGTGTCGACTTCGACGTGCGATACCGGCCAGACGCCCACTGTTCGAAGCCTCGGTCTTCCGACACCAGGTGCTTGATCTTCAGCGTGCTGTCTCGCACCTTGGCGTTCCACGCTGGGTCGTCGGTGAGCAGGTAGCAGTCTTCGAGCGTCTCGGTCGTTTCCGACGTTGCGAGGCGCGACAAGAGCTTCCGTGCCTTGCGATGTTTGCCCCAAACCCGGTACTCGTACCGGGCTCGACGCCACTCGCCAGGAAGTTCCTCGACGTTTGCCATGCGCTTACTGACCACTAGTTACCTACCACAACAACGGTAGTACGAGTGATCTTCAGGGGTATCGACCACTTCAGATCAGAACCTGAGGATCGACGGCCTCAGCGCAGAATCACGTAACCATCGAGCTCGGTGAGTAGCTCGGATTGTGGCTTGTCTGGCAACGCATGACCAAGGTCGCGGTTGCGTACCTCAGCGATCCAGGTGGAGTGCTGGTACTCGTGGTTGATGATCGCCGTCATCATCGTTTCAGCGATGCTTCGAAGCTGCACCGGTGCGCCAACCTCGCCGTTGTCGATCATCCCGGCCCTGAATCGAACTCGCTCGGCGATGGCCGATCGAAACTCACCGAGCTCGGTGAGACCAGGCAAGTCGCCCCGTTGACGCTCCTCAGTCGCCGAGTCCATCAGGGCGTCGAGGGCTGGATCGAACGAGGGTTCAGCGGCGGTCAAGTTGCGGACCATGAAGTGGGCAACGGCCGCTTGGTGGCCGAGGTGCCAACCGATGGCACTCGACTCTGGCACCGGCCGCCACGCAACCTCATCGAAGGTGAGGTCAGCCCATAGGTCGTCGGTGTAGGCCAACGCTCTGTCGTATTCGACAAGAAGCTCGGGCAGGGAAGGACGATCGGTCATACGGGATCCTTTGCAAGAGCTGAATGAATGGTCGACGCCACACGCTCGGCGGCGGCCAGCGCTCCCTCGACGTGTCCAGGCATCTCGATCGCTGTCTCGGTGCTCGCCCAATGCAGCGATCCGTTCAGCGAGGGCTGTTGGTACGTGTCGTGCCCATAGGTTCGATAGTTCGTCAGTCCGACGAGCTCTGGCGTGACGGTGAACGGTTCAGCGCGCCAATCGACGATTTCGACGTCGGTCGGCTCAGCAGCCCCGGGGCCGAAGAGGGTCACCATCTGTTCGACGATGGCCTCCCGGTCAGGGGCAGGTGCCGTCGGCTCCAGCGCACAGAATCCAAAGATCGCGGCTGGTTCGCCATCTGGCCCACTCATGTCGTGGAGCTCACGCATCGGGCCGGCGTAGCTGAAGGCTGAACCAGCAAGCCCTTCGTCACGCCAGAAAGGCTGTTCGTAGGTAGTGACCACTTTGACGGTCCCGCCCATCCACACCGGCGTTTGCGCTGCGACACTGGCAACTCGCTCATCGAGTTCGCCGCCGAAGTCAATCGTGGAGACAGCCAGCGCTGGCGGCATGGCAACGACGACGTGACGGGCTGCGATCAAACCGGTTGAGGTCGTGACTGTGAGCCCGCCATCGGCTGATCTGACGCTGGTGGCGGGCGTGTCGAATCGAATCGTGTCCGGTGCAAGGTCCTTGGCCATGCGTTCAACAAGTGCCTCGAAACCATCAACGACTCGACCAGACGGAACGTCGAGCTGGTTGGGAGCTCGTCGCACCGAGCCAGAACCGTCATCGAAAACCATGTGGCCATGAAGATGTTGCGGGTACGAACCAACGTTGAGCTCGGCGAGCAATGCGTTGATTCGTCGTTCGTTGGGCCAAAACCACGTGGCGCCGACATCAAGCCGACGCCCGCTCAAGACTGGCGAGCGCAGGCGACCACCGACACGGTCACGAGCCTCGAGCACGACCACGTTGACCGAGGAGTCTCCGAGATTCAGCAGGCGTGCCGTCTGCACACCACTCACCCCGGCTCCCATCACGACGACGTCTGTCTGCTCGACTATGTCTGTCTGCTCTGCATCAGTCATCACTACTTCTCCAGGATCTCGACAAGGAGCCGGGCGACTCGCTTGATGGCGGTCGCTTGGTCAGCTGACGCCCGGCCAACGAGCAGCGCACCTTCGAGGGCGGACAGCACGAGCAGCGCCAACTCAGCCGGTGGCCGCTCCGAACCAAACTCTCCTGCCGATGTACCGGCACATATCTCGGCCTCGAGCCAGCCCTGTTGCTCGGCAAAGAACTGTTGGACGTCGCTCTTGGTGCGCTCCCCAACTGCCAGCCAGTCAGAGGACACCGAGGCGCAGAGGCAGAGCCGATCTGATGAGGCCACACGAGCAAAGAGGTCGGCGTAGCTCAGAATGCGCGCTCGGGCCGAGCCGTCGGGAATGTCTTCCACGAGACCGTTGAACCGGCGTGTGTACGCGGACACCACCTCGACAACCAGATCGTCCTTCGTTCGGAAGTGATGGTGGATCGACGGCGGCTTTACGGCGAGCTGGCCTGCGACGTCGCCAAAGCTAAAGCCGGAAACACCGCGTTCTTGAATCAAAACCGTTGTCGTCTCGACGATCTCAGAGCGCAGTTGCCGTCCGGTCGGTCGTGCCATTCGGCAGAGTCTAGCAACAACTAGACTCTTTGGGGAGTCAGACCTCGCCACGACTCGTTGGGTGCGCGAGGCTTACGCATGACCTCCGCAACAGAACTCGTGTACCCGTGGCATGACGTCACCACCGATGGTGACGATTCCAAGATGATCTTGTCGAAAGCGGAGGGCATCTATGCCTTCGACCGAGACGGCAACAAGCTCATCGACGGACCGGCGGGGATGTGGTGCGTCAACGTCGGCCACGGACGACGAGAGATGGCAGATGCCATCGCCAACCAGGTGCTCGCCCTGCCATACGCGTCGCCGTGGTACTTCGGCACGGACGAGGCCAACAGACTCACCGAGCGTCTCACCAGCTACTCCCCTGGCGATCTGAACCACGTGTTCTACACAACGTGCGGTTCAACGGCGGTCGACAGCGCCATCCGATTCGTCTTCTTCTATAACAACTGCCGAAACCTGCCAGACAAGAAGACAATCATTGCCCGTCGTGGCGGCTATCACGGCAGCACGTTTCTAAGTGCCACGATCTCGGGCAAATCGGCAGACAAAGACCTGATGGACATGGCGGAGGGCGTCGTGCACCACGTGTCGATGCCAAAGCCACTCGATCGGCCAGAGGGAATGAGTCTCGACGAGTTCCGAGATCAGCTTGTCGACGAATTTGAGCAGACGATTCTCGACCTCGGCCCTGAGACGGTCGGTGGATACATCGCCGAACCGATCCTGGCATCGGGAGGCGTCGTTGTGCCTCCACCTGGCTACAACGCAGCCATGCACGCGGTGTGCCGCAAGTACGACGTGCTCTACATCAGCGACGAGGTGGTGACCGGTTTCGGTCGACTCGGCGAGATGTTCGCCTCTGAATCGGTGTTTGATGTCGTGCCAGACATGATCACGACAGCCAAGGGCATCACATCTGGCTACATCCCGATGGGAGCGCTCTTCATCTCGAACCGGCTCTTCGAAGAACTACGAGAGCATCGAGCCGACGCCACATATTTCTCGAACGGCTTCACCTATTCGGGCCACCCCGTTGCCGTGGCCGCTGCCCACACCAACCTCGACATCATGGAGCGCGAATCGCTCCTCGCTCATGTGCGTGAGGTCGCCCCGTACTTCCAACAACGGCTCGCTGAGCTCGTCGAACTCGATTGTGTCGTTGAGGCCAGAGGCGAAGGGCTGATGGCCTGCCTGCAGTGCTCGGTTAATCCGGCCAATCCCGATGTCGATCGCGACTACGCCTTCGCCGCGGAGGTCGACAAGATCGCCCAAGCCAAGGGCCTCATCCTGCGGCCGTTCGAAGACATGTGCATCCTGTCGCCACCGCTGATCATCACGACCGAACAGATCGACGATCTCGTCGGGATCTTGCACGCCTCACTGGTCGAGGCTCACCGCCGCGAGTCAGTTAGCGACCGGCGTACACCGCAGACATGAACGAGTAGAACGTGTCGACCGTGCCCGCTTCTGCAAACGGAATCATCTGGCTGAGGTAGCAACCACCGAGGCCGTTCTCCTTGTCGATCCAGAAGAAGCTGTTGGCCAACCCGGCCCAGCTGAGCGTGCCCGCTGGCGCTCCGGTGCTGCTCGCTTCTTCGTGAATCTGGAACGTCAGACCCCACGACTTTTCCTCGCCAGCAAACATCTCGGCATCGACCGAGAACGGGGGCATCACGCTCTTCAGCTCGCTGACCCGTAGGTCACCCATGTGGTTGGACGACATTGTCGCCACCGTTTCCGGGCTTAGGATCCGCACGCCGTCGAGTTCCCCGTCGTTCAGAATCATGCGGATGAACTTGGCGTAGTCGCCCATGGTCGAGACGAGGCCACCGCCGCCCATCTCGAACTCGGGGTTCTCGGCTGCAGGCAGATCGATGGCCGTGAACGCGCCGTCTTCCATGCGAGTGTGCATGGCTGACGCCCGGCTCGCTTGCTCTTCTGTTGGAGCGAACCCCGTGTCGGTCATCCCCAACGGCGTGAAGATGTGCTCGGTCATGTACTCACCGAGCGTCTGGCCGGACACCGCCTCGACCATCAGGCCGACCCAGTCGATGTTGATGCCGTATTGCCATTGGGTGCCCGGGTCGAACATCAATGGCGTGACGAGCGACTGCTTCTCGAGCGAGAAGATGTTTGGGGTTCCCGTGGCCTCGTACCAACGGGCCAGCTCAGGGTTCCAGATGTCGTAGACAAAGCCTGCAGTGTGGGTGAGCAAGTGACGAAGCGTGATCGGCCCAGCCGCAGGGCGGGTGACGGGTTGACCATCGTCATCAAAACCCTCGAGGACAACGGGGTTGGCCAGTTCAGGGCAGACCGTGCCCGCGTCTGCGTCGAGATCGAGCTTGCCTTGCTCGACCAGCTGCATGGCCGCGGTGCCGGTGATCACCTTGGTCATCGAGAAGATGGCACCGACCGTGTCGGTTGTCATCTCGACGCCCGAACCGATGGCTCGCTCGCCTGCCGCGCCCATATAGGTGACGCCATCGGCGTCGACGACGGCGGCCACGATGCCTGGCGCCGCCCCTCCCGTCACTCCGGCTTCGAGAACGGCATCGAGATCTGCGGCTGTTGCTGGCATGGCGGTGCTCCAGTACTGGTTCTTGGGTCGGTGAGCCGAACCTAGTTCGGGCGCTCCGCTGCGTCGACTGGCTGGCCGCCGTTGCAGGCGAGTCAGACGCCGTCGGCGAGCACCGTGCCAAGGCCAAGGAACCGCCACGGCTTTTTGCCATACGACACGATGGCGCCCGTCAGCGCAGGCTTGATCTGCCCAATGCGACCGAGAGACGACAGGATGAACGCAATCGGGTCAGCATTGAGGTGAGCATCGGCCTTCGCCGGCTTGCCCTTCGTGATGAGCAGCTCACGTCCAGACTTTGTCCACGTGTAGTCAAGACCACCGCGGAACTTGAGGTGGTACACACCGTCCGGTTGGGCCGCCGCCTTATCCGGATCTACGAAGGCCGGCGTCGTGGTGAACATGCCGTCGATCGCTCGATGGGCCATCGCTGGCGTGTGCGTTGGCTTTGGCGCTCCGGTGACGGCGGCCAAGTCTTGGCCATGAACGATGAACTCGTTGAGGAAGAGCGGCCGGCAGCTCGAAGCTGTCACCTGCTTCGGTCATCGTGCGGTACAGGCCAGGAAGGCACGCAACGTGGCCGGCCAGGTCGGCAACCGTCCATTCGAGATTCGGGATCGGACTCGAACCGTCCACTCCGCGTCTGAGCTGCGCGGTGAACGCTTCCATCACCGTTCGCAGATCGTCCAGTTGCTCATCCCAGGGCGTTGATAACACGGCGTTCCGATCGACGAGGGCGTTTGTGAATCGTTTCACAAGCGCCATCCGAAGGCAACTGCCCTAGGTCTGGAACAGTGCTCCTAGCCCGTCTACCGCGTCGTTGATGCCGGCAAGACGAAGCAGATGCCACAGGAACGCCAGGTTGCTCGACACAATGGGCACACCAAGCTCGCGTTCGAGCTCGTCAACAACGCCGAACGCCCGCAGGCTTGTGCACGACACAAAGACCGCGTCGCAGCCTCCATCGTCGACGGCCAAGGTGTGCATGGCTCGCACGCCATCGGCAATCGCTGCTTCGGTGATGCGAGAGACAACAAGGTCGTTTGTCTCGAGGAACGAGCCGAGGGCCACGACGTCAAGCCCGGCGCTAGCGAAGTGGGCGCCGATCGGCTCCGTCACCGCCGCGCTGTATGGGGTAACGACAGCGATTCGCTTCGTACCCAGAGCGGCGAAGGCAGCCGTTGCGGCCGTGATGGGATTGGTGCACGGCACGTCGGGGTGAGCCGACTGAATGGCTGCCGCGACACCGTCTTCGCCGATCAGCGTTGCCGCCGACGTGCACCCGTAGCCGATAGCTGCGAACTCGAACTCGTTGGGCAGAAGGCTGGCGGCCACAGGCAAGTCGCGCTTCATGGCGGTGAGCGTGTCTGCGGTGACTTCGGGAACCATCGCAATTCGCGAGTGGTAGAAGTCGACGCCTTCGATCGCAATCTGGCGGGCCTCAACTTCGAGGGTTCGATCCGTTTCAAGCAGGATCATCCCGATACGAGCTCGAGCACCGCAGCCCTCGTCGGTCTGAAACGGAAGAGTCCGAAGCTCCGGCAGTTCGTTTGTGCGAGCCATCGACTACCGCCTACGCCTTCGCCTGTTGCTCAAAGAACGACGCACCGGTCGGCACCTCGGGAAACTCCATCTCGTAGGAGCTGCACCGAACTCGGTTCGTTCGCTCGCCCCGAACCACCTCACCGTCGTAACGACTCGGAAGGTGGTTGACCTGCAATGGTTTCGAGTCTTCTGCTCGATATTCGGCGATGAAGAGTGTGCGAGGCCGGCCTGATTGATTCAGGGCAGAGCCATGCAACAGACGGGTGTGCATCAAGCAGGCAGACCCGGCCTGGCCGTAGACCGAGACAGCGTTGTCGATGTGATCAGCTTTCACCTCGGGCGCAACGGCGCCGGTGTAGACCCCGTCGTGCCAATGGTCGAACATCGGGCCACGGTGTGTTTCCGGAATCACCTCGAGCGGACCGTTCTCTTCGGTGACGTCGTCGAGAAAGAACAGCACAGCGATCAAGTCTTCGTTGGTGTGGGGCTGAAAGAGAAAATCCTGGTGGAACTTCACCTCGGTTGCCGCGCCGGGCTGCTTGGAGTTGATCTTTGAGTTGTTGTATTCGATGTTTGGCCCGATGAGTTGAGCCACCACGTCAAGCGCCGCGTTGTCTCGCATGACTTCGAGATACACGTCGGATACCTCAACTGGCGAAGCCACGCGACGAAGCGCCGGGTGTTCAGCTGTGTGGCCAGGCTCAAGGTCGAACCGAGCTCGGCCATCGAGCGTCTCGCCGTAGGCCTCGGTTTGTTCCCGACTCTCGTCTTTCCACGCTTCAAAATCGTCGTTGAGGGCCCTGAGCTCGCCAGGCGTCAACGCATCGGGCAGAAACAGGTAGCCGTCGTTCCAATACCGATCGAGCACCGCTTTGTCGACCATCAGATCACCACCATCTCTGGCGCAGCACGACGGCTGAGCAGTTCGGCACCGTGCGCCCGCACCACGATGTTCTCTTCATGCACCATTGCCTTTCCGGGCGCCCACAACAGACCAGGTTCGAGCGTGAGCACCATGTTCTCTTGGATTACGGTGTCGTCGCTGGCCGTGTGCGAGGGCCATTCGGTGACTTGCATGCCCAGCCCGTGCCCCATCCGACCAACATCGTTGCCGAGCGAACCGTTGGCCTTGAGCACCTCGTTCATCGCCGTGAAGATCTCGGTGGTTGTGGCTCCCGGTTTGGCGGCCTCGAGACCAGCCTCGGTTGCCTCCCACACGGCCCGATAGGCATCGAAGGCATCTTGTTCGGCGTGCGAGAAGGCAAAGTTCCGATCGAAGTCGCTGAAGTAGCCGTCGTAGGTCGATCCGGTGTCGAAGATCAGCAAGTCGCCGGCATCAATCGGCCGATCGGACGGCTGACGAATGATGTCGTCGATGCCGCCGGGACCGGTCGCTCCCACCAGGTAGGGCACGTCGTCAGCTCCCTGACGAAGGATTTCGCCTCGAAACGCAGCGAAGGCTTGGCGCTCCGTCATACCAACAGACAGAAGGTTTGGCAGCTCGTCGAAGGCGTTTGAGACCAGTCTGCAAATGTGGCGGTGCTTGGCAATCTCGGCTTCGGACTTCACCATCCGCAGGTTCACGATGATGTCGGTTGCGTCGACGAAGTCGCCGACGGCAGCTCGCACCTTGTCGACATCGTTCAACGGCATGCGCAGGTGGGTTTCCGGCCCCATGGGTACGCCTACTCGGCCGCCCTCTGCGGTGAGCTCTCGCAGGCAATCGACGAGCAGCGTCACTCCGTCGTCTTCCGGCTGAGGTGATGACCATGTGCGGACATCGTCGATCCAGGTGGATCGCATCAACGCGCCGCCGATGCCGGGGATGATGGCGATCGGCTTGCCCGATGCCGGAATCACGGTGAACCACGGGCGTGTCGGGCTCTGCCAGAACGGCGTATGAAACCCGGTGAAGTACCGGACCTCCGGTTCAGTGCACACCATCAACGCCGAGATGCCAGCTTCGGCCATCGCGGTTTGGCAGCGCTCGGTTCTGCCTGCGAATTCTTCGTCGCTGAACCCGCGCTCTGGTGCGCTCGAGCTGCTGGTTTGAGGATTACTCACAGGCTTCTCCGCTTCTCGGCACCGGCGTAAAGCACGTCGGCGAATGCTTGGTTGGCAGCCGCTCTCGCAGCCCTTCCCGGTTCGGTGCACACACCGATTGGCGCTGGGGCTTCGACGAACGTCTCGTCGATGGGCTGGCCCGCTATGTGCATCACGTGATGCTCGCCGCTAATCGGGCGCACCTCACCACCGAGATAACTCTGCATGGCAACGCCGACTCTCCTGCCCGTACTGCGATTTGGTTGCGACCCGTGGATGAGCCACGGGTGGTGCAAGGACATCTGCCCCGGCTTGAGTTCGAGATGCACGGCTCGATCTTCTGCGACGTCGGCGATCTGTTGACCCCTCGTGAGAATGTTCTCGTCGGCGAACGTGTCGATGTGGTCTGTCGGCCCCGTGTGGGTGCCAGGGATCGCTGAGAGGCAGCCGCTCTCAACGGTCGACGGGGTCAGCGCCAACCAGGCCGTGACGAAGTTGGCGGGTTGCAGCGACATGTAGAACGCGTCTTGATGCCAGCTGACGAACGCCTCTGAGTCCGGCTCTTTGATGAAAAGCACCGTGCTCCAGAGCGAGATATCAGGTCCGACGAGCGAACTGACGGCTGAGACGATCGTCGGATGCCGAGCGATGTCGGACAGGAACGGGAAGGCGAGGTGCGCGTTGTTGCGGTGCTCGGCGTGCAGCTCCTCCGGGTACGCAGCCTCGGCCGCCTCGAGCTCTTCTGACAGGGCCGTTGCCTCGGTCTCGCTCATCACGTCGATGGGCGCGAGCCAGCCGTCGCTCCGATAGCGCTCGATCTGCTCGACAGTGAGGCTCATTTGCCCCAACTCTAGGTTTCTCTCGCTAGCTGGGGCGGCAACCATTGCACCCAGTGGGAACGGCTAGGTTTCGGCGCTATGGCCCTCTCCGCATCATCTGGCTCAGCGCTCCCGCTCGATCGCATCAGACTCGAGACGCCGGGCGTTGACCACGTGCTGCATTTCAACAACGCGGGCAGTGCGCTGCCGCCGCAGGCAGTGCTCGACACGGTGGTCGGTCATCTCCAGCGAGAAGCCACGATTGGCGGCTACGAAGCCGCCGATGAGGCTCGCGAACGACTCGACGCGGTCTATGACTCGCTGGCCCGTCTGATCGGCGCCAAGGCCGAACAGCTTGCGGTGGTCGAGAACGCCACCCGGGCCTGGGACATGGCGGTCTACGGCTACCCGTTCCAGGCTGGCGATCGTGTTCTCACGGTGCGGGCCGAATACGTGAGCAACGTGATTGCACTGCTGCAATTGCGTGAGCGGTTCGGTATCGAGGTCGTGCTGATCGAGGACGACGACGATGGCCAGATCGATCTTGCCCACCTCGAAACAGAACTCGAGCGGGGCGCCGCGATGGTGTCGATGACCCACGCCCCAACCAACGGCGGCCTCATCAATCCAGCCGAACAGGTCGGCGAGCTGTGCGAGCGGTACGACACGTTCTATGTGCTTGATGCCTGCCAGTCGGCCGGTCAGGTCCCCCTCGATGTGGGCCGCATCAAGTGCGACGTGCTTTCTGGTACCGGCCGCAAGTACTTGCGGGGCCCTAGGGGCACGGGGTTTCTCTACGCCGGCCCTCGGGCCCTCGAACGCATCGAGCCGCCGTTTCTCGACCTGCACGCCGCTGAGTGGACAGACGCCGACTCCTACGAGATTCGGTCCGATGCAAAGCGGTTTGAGAATTGGGAAACCAACTACGCAGGCAAGCTCGGCCTTGGCGCGGCTGTTGATTACGCCCTCGATCTTGGCGTTGACGCCACGTCGGCCAGGCTTGTCGCTCTCGGCGCCAGACTTCGCACCGAACTTGATGCGGTGGCCGGTGTGTCGGTGCACGACAAGGGTCCGGATCGTGGCGGCATCGTGACCTTCGCGGCCGATGGCGTGCCATCAGATGACCTCAACGCTCAGCTTCGGGCAGAGTCGATCAACACGTCGACCTCGCCAGCAAGTCACGCTCGTCTTGACCTCCCCCACCGCGGTCTGCCAACGCTGGTTCGGGCGTCAGTGCACTACTACAACACCGACGACGAGATCGATCGATTCGTCGCTGCGGTGAAGCGCCTTACGTCGTCGTAGCGGAGTTGAAGTGCTCGAGGAGCGCAGCGTTCACCACGTCTGGCTTCTCGAGGTGCATGAAGTGTCCGGCTCCCTCGATCTCGAGCCTCGTGACACCAGCGCTGAAGTCGCTTTCGATCACCGTGTGATCGAAGAGTCGCTTGTCCATGCAACCATCGTCGAGCCCGTTCATGATCAGCATCGGCACTGAGACATCGATGGCCTCCATGGCCTCGGTCGACTTCAGCCCGAGCAAGATCGGCGGAGTCGCGTTGCGGCGGTAGTAGCCAAGCGCGGCCTCAACAACACCGGGAGCCTCGAACTGCTCACGAAGGGTGTGCCACTCGTCATCTGACATTTCATACGAGGGTGACCACGTCGACCACAGCTGCCGCAGCAACTTCCAATCGCTCGCCTGCAAGGCTCGCTCCGCGATCTTCGGGAGCTGAAAGAACGTCATGTACCAGGAACGCTGCAGTTGCCGCGGAACAGACTTCAACGCAGCGGGTATGCGGCCGACCGGCGGCACGGCCATCGTTGCGGCCGTTCGAATGCGCTCTGGTGACCGAGACGATGCGACGTGGACAATCACCGCTCCCCAGTCGTGACCAACGATGTGTGCCGTCTCAACGTCGAGGGCATCTAGCCAGTCGACAACGTCGTTGGCGAGCGAGATCGCCGAATAGTCGCCATCGGCCTGCTGGGTCGATGGTTCGTATCCACGCAGGGTTGGGGCCACGACGCGGTAGCCAGCGGCGGCCAACGCTTCAGCCTGAAACCGAAAGGTGGACGGCTGGTCGGGGAAGCCGTGGATGCACAGCACGAGTGGGTCGCCCGGATCGCCAGCGACAAGGGCGCTGAAGGTACCGGCCGCCGTAGAGAGGCTGATGCTGGGGCTCTCGAACACGACGTAACTCTGACATAGATTGGCCGAATGCCCGATCTCGAAACGGTTACGTCATTCCTCGCATCAGAAACCGGCCTGGCCACCGTCAGCACGACGCAGCAAGACGGGCGGGTGTTGTCGTCTGTCGTCAATTGCGGCGTTGTCGATCATCCGGTGACGGGAGATACGTGCGTTGCCCTCGTGTCTCGCGGCCCAGCAGCGAGGCTTGGCCACATTCGCCGAGGATCTGAGGTCACCGTTGCTGTTCGGCGTGGCTGGCAGTGGGTCGGTGTCACCGGGCCGGCCGACTTGATTGGCCCGGACGATCCAAACGATGCCCTCGATGTCGAGGGCCTACGCCTCCTGCTTCGCGAGATCTACCAAGCCGCCGGTGGCGAACACGACGACTACGACGAGTACGACCGAGCCATGGTTGAAGACGGCCGGACTGCGGTGTTCGTTCAGCCGGAGCGGATTATCGGGAACGCCTAACTGCCAAATCGGCCGCCGTAACGTTTTGTACCTGACCCCTAGGAGGAGAGGGTTGCGCGTTCGGCGGCCGCGACCGTGTTGGCCATCAGGAGGGCCCTGGTCATTGGACCGACGCCACCCATGCGAGGGCTGAGCCAGCCGGCGACCTCCTCAACCGGATCGTCGATGTCGCTCACGATCTTCTTGCCTTCGAAGCTCACACCGGCAGCCACGACGGCAGCCCCCGGCTTCACCATGTCGGCCTTGATCATGCGTGGAGCTCCGGCTGCCGCAATCAAGATGTCGGCCTGCTTCGTGTAGAAGCCGATGTCGTCGACGCCGGTGTGCACAACGGTGACGGCCGCATTGGCCAGATCACGCTTGAGTGCCATCAGGTTGGCCAGTGGCCGCCCGATCGTGAGGCCGCGGCCGACGATGACCACATGCTTGCCCTTGATCGGCACGTCGTAGTAGCCAAGCAGCTGCTGAATACCAGCCGGCGTGCAAGCGACGGGTGCCTCGATGCCCTGCACGAGCTTGCCGAGGTTGACCGGGTGGAGACCGTCGGCGTCCTTCGCCGGGTCAACCCGGATGAGCGCGGCTTCGTAGTCGAGACCCTTCGGGAACGGATACTGCACGATGTAGGCGTGCACGTTTGGATCGGCGTTGAAGTCATCGACGACCGCATCGATGTCGGCCTGGGTGGCATCAGCTGGCAGCACCGACTCTCGTGACTGCATGCCGAGATCTTCAGAGTCACGGTGCTTCATCGACACGTAGTTGTGTGATGGTCCGTCGTCCCCAACAAGAATCGTGCCAAGCCCTGGTGTTACGCCCTTGTCGGCGAGCGCCGCGATGCGAGTGCGGAGATCCTTCTTGAGTTCCGCAGCGACGACGTCACCGTCGAGTTTGATTGCAGTCATTGGTTCCTTGATTCTTAGATCGAAACGGTGATGCCGAATTCATCTCCGGCGTCAATCAGAGCATCGAAAAGGTATCGACCGAAGGACCGATCGCACATCACCAGGTACGAGATCTCGCCGCCGAGGTCGTTGCGGATGATGTCGCAGGTCGTCAGAGCCACCGAGGCCGTCACCACAGCGCCGTTCGGCGTCATGTTGTCAGACCAGTCAATCCCGCAAACCTTCTCCAACATCGCCGGTGCGCCACCCCCGGTTATCCGAAACAGCGAGCGGCCATGCGTAAACGGAATGACGTTGGTGAAACCGCCGCTGTCGATCGTCGCCTCAGCGGCCTCAACAGCGTGCGGCATGCCGAGAATCAGCCACTCATCTGGCCGCGTGCCGCACACGAGAGCCTCGCCCTCGTTGCGGCTGGTGCCGAAGGCCAACCCGAACTGGGGCTGGTCGGAGCGAACGAGAATCTTCGTGATGGCAGACTCGTCGCTGATCGACAGCGTTTGGGAGGTTGTGGCGTAGGACGCCGCAGCGCTCGGCGAGATGGCCGATGCGAACGTTGGCTCAGAGACGGGGCTTGAGTCAGACACGGAGGCGTTCTCCCGCTGGATCGAAGTGGGCGTGGTGTGCATGGACGGTGGCTTTCACTCGGCGTCCGTCAGGG
The DNA here is from genome assembly GCA_938009905.1 of uncultured Acidimicrobiales bacterium. Lineage (GTDB taxonomy): Bacteria > Actinomycetota > Acidimicrobiia > Acidimicrobiales > SZUA-35 > CALEWY01. The sequence continues at coordinate 24,128 of CALLGK010000136.1, forward strand.
ATGAGAACCAGCTCTAGCTCTGTGCCAGCAGCGGCCGAGGCCGGATCGACCTGTCCGAGACACACCGAGCGGCCAAGCGTTGGCGACATGCGAGACGAGGTGATGCGGCCGATGATCTCGGTGGTGCCGGCCCGCACGATCTGGGTGGCTTCCATCGGCACGATCGTGGGATCAACCGTCTGGATGGCCACAAGCCGCGGCAGTTGATCAAGCCGCTCGGCCATCGCCCATTCGAGTTCTGGCTTGCCGACAAAGTCGTCTTTGTCGAGCTTGATGAGCGACTCGAGTCCGGTCGTTGGGGCCAACGTGAGTCCGTCGGTGTCTTGCCCGACGATGAAGTGACCCTTCTCGAGGCGCATGATGCGCTGCGCTTCGAGTCCGAAGGGTTTGATGCCAAGGTCGGCGCCGATCTCCATAAGCGTTTCCCACACGTGGAGTCCGTAGCCGGACGGCACATGGATCTCGTAGCTGAGCTCACCGGTGAAGCCGATACGCCACATGATGCAATCGTCGATGCCGGCAATCGTCCCTTGGCGCAAGGTCATGTAGCTGAAGGCATCGGCTGACAGATCGACGGAGGTGAGCCGGCTGAGCAGCTCACGCGACTTCGGACCGGCAATGTTGATGCTGGTGAGCGCCGTGGTCACTGGTGTGACGTGCACCTTCCAGTCTGGCCGTTCAGTCTGGAGCCAATTCTCTGCCCACTCCCACACACGAGCAGCACCAGAACTGGTGGTGGTCATCAGGTAGTGATCATCACCAAGCCGACCGGTCACGCCGTCGTCGAGCACCACGCCGTCGTCTGCACACATGAGGCCGTAGCGCACTCCGCTGAGCGGCAGCTTCGACCACTTGTTGGTGTAGAGCAGGTTGAGCAGCTTCGGGACGTCTGGACCACGCAGGTCAAGCTTGCCGAGCGGACTTACGTCGATGATGCCGACGTTCTCACGCGTATTGGTGACCTCAGCAGCTGGGTCGCCGTAGTGATCTGGCCGTTCCCACGCTCCCGCTTGAATGGGAACCATGCCATTGGCCTGATGCCATTCGTGGATGGCCGACACCCGGTGCGGGTTGAAAATCCGACCGGCCAACCCGCCAAGCGAGATCGGAGCGTAGGGCGGCCGCCACACTGTTGTGCCGACCTCTTCGATCGTTTCGCCTCTGGCATCGGCGAGTACGGCGACCGTGTTGACGGTTTCGAGCTTGCCCTGCGATGGGCCCATGGTGGCCGTGGTGAACCGCTTGAGCAGCTCGACTGAGTCATACCCCTCGCGGGCAGCGGCGACGAGATCCTTGTTTGACACGTCTTCGCTGAAATCAACCATGCCCTTGGTGGTCGACTGGAAGAGCGCAGGATGGGCGTCGCGGCCGAGCGGCGTTCGATCGTCGTTTGCCCACGCAGGCTCATCGCCGGCTACCGGCTTGGCTCGGGCGGTGAGCGATTGCAGCCGATGCGTGACCGCGGCGGCTCGCGCTGCGGCAAGGCGGCCCGTGGCCGCCCCATGGTCAATCAGCTCATCGAGCGATCCGTCGCCAGCAATGCCGCCGCAAGCCAGCACGTTGCCGATCTCGTTGCCAACCTTGTCTGACGGGAAGAACCGAGCAGCCTGCTCGTCGTAGATGGGTCGATCGCCAGCCATGTTGAGCAGCGATGTGGGAGCAGTCCAACCGACCGCAACAACGAGCAAGTCGGCGTCGATGCTCTGGCCGTCTGCGAGTTCAACGCTCTTCACACGCTTGGGGCCGCCGTGTGCAGCAACAACGTTCGCGCCAGTTCTGGCGTCGACAACGTCGACCTTGATGCCAACTCGTTCGAGATCGACGGCCGCCGCATCGCCGTCTGCGTTTGCCGTGAACACGACCGCTCGTGAGCCAGGCTTGGCGCCATACATGTTGACCATTCGGCGCACTGCGGTGCTGAGCATGACGCCCGGCTTGTCGTTGCCGGCAAACACATAGGGCCGCTCGATAAGACCTTGCGCCACCACCAGCATCTTGGCTCGGGCTTTGATGAGCCGTTCTGTGGCCACTTGGTGGCTGCGTTGGGTGATCGACACCCAGTTGTCTTCGTATCGACCGGTCACAGTCGAGTCCAACAGGATCTCCACACCCGCTGCCTCCGCAGCCGCCGCGAGCTCATCAGCTCGAGCGACGTCGCTAGCCGAACCCCATCGGAGATGGCCACCGAGGTGGTGTTCGTGTTCGACCAACATCACCTTCGCACCAGCCTCAGCAGCTGCGAT
>CALLGK010000137.1 GCA_938009905.1 uncultured Acidimicrobiales bacterium
GAAGAGCTCATGCGCGAGATGAAGCAGGACTACACGATCGTGATCGTGACCCACAACATGCAGCAGGCCGCCCGCGTGAGCGATCGCACTGCCTTCTTCACTGCCGAGGCAGACGAAGCGACCGGTCAGCGCCGAGGCAAGCTCGTCGAATACGACGAGACCAGCGTGATCTTCAGCAATCCAGACGACGAGCGCACCGAGGCCTACATCACCGGCCGCTTTGGTTAGGACGATTCGATGACGACCAACCCGATCAGGACAAACCTCAACGAACGCCTCGACAGCATCCGCCGCGATCTGTTGACGATGAACGACATGGTGAGCGAGCGCATCGACGAGGTCACCACTGCGCTGCTTGAGCGCGATGTGGCCAAGGCCGACCAGCTCATCATCGAAGACGACAACATCGACCTCATTGCCCAAGGCGTTGAAGACACCTGCATCGACACCTTGATTCGAGAGCAGCCTGTCGCCGGCGACCTCCGAGCGATCATCGCCGCGCTGCACATGAACAGCGACATCGAGCGCAACGGCGACCTCACCACCAACATCGCGAAGGCCGTGGGCCGGATGCAGGGGTCGAAGCCCGAGGATCGCATTCGAGACCTGATCCTCCGCATGGCTGAGCAGGCCAAGATTCTCACTGTCGAATCCGGCAAGGCGTACGAGAACCTCGACGAAGAGCTTGCGGCGAAGATCGACAGCATGGACGACGTGCTCGACGACCTTCATCGCACCTACATCCAGACGGTGATCAACAGCGCGCGCCATGGCGAGCTTGAAGCCCACGAAACGCTGCAGCTGGCCATGATTGGCCGCTTCTACGAGCGCATTGGCGACCATGCCGAAAACGTCGGTGAGCGCATTCGCTACATCGTGACGGGGTGGACGCCCGAGAACGCGGGCGCGGAACGAGCGAGGGCCCGAGCCGCGGCCGAAGGAAATGACATCGAGCGAGCCGACCTCGATGCTCCCAACACCGGACGAGGGTTGGCCATCATCGACTCAATCGCCGAGGAGCGTCGCATCGATGCCACTCGTCGTGACTTTGTTGCCAACGTCAGCCATGAGCTCAAGACGCCAATCGGCGCCATCTCGCTGTTGGCAGAAACGCTGGCCGATGCTGGCCCTGATGATGATCGCGATCGTCTCACCCGCCACCTCAATCGCGAGGTGAAGCGAGTCGAGAGCATCATCGACGACTTGCTCGAGCTCACCAGACTCGAAGAGTTTGAGCCAGAGCGAGAGCTGCTCTCTGTCGACGAGCTTGTGCATCAGGCAGTTGATGTCGCTCGCGGCCTCGCAGACGCCCGGGGCATCGAGCTTGCCGTTGTTGGAGTGCCGAGCGGTACCAACATCAACGGCGAGCGCCGGCAGATCACCCGAGCGATGGTGAACCTGATCGACAACGCGATTCGCTACTCCGAATCCGAGTCGCAGGTGACGGTCTCCGTCGACGAAGTTACTGACGCCGTCGACATCTCGGTGGCCGACGCCGGTGTGGGCATCGCTCGTCCTGAGCTCGAACGGATCTTCGAACGCTTCTACCGTGTCGACCCAGCCCGTAGTCGCGAGACCGGGGGAACCGGCCTCGGCCTCTCAATCGTGCGCCACGTGGCCGACAACCACGACGGCAAGGTTGTCGTCGAGTCAAAGGTCGGATCCGGCACGACGTTCACGATCCAGTTCCCCACAGCGGGTGCGGGCGAGGGCGATGCACCGGCGGCGGATTCGGACTCGTAGGTGGCCAAGCCAACGACAGTTCTTGTTGTTGACGACGAACCGGCATTTCGTGACGCCCTCGAACAAGCGCTCCGGCGCGAGGGCTTTCTGATCCATACCGCCGAAGACGGTGAGCGGGCGATCGAACAATTCGACGCGGTGCACCCAGACATCGTGCTCCTTGATGTGATGCTGCCCCGAATGTCCGGCATCGATGTATGCCGACACATCCGTGCCTCGCACGACACGCCCGTGATCATGGTGTCGGCCAAGTCCGAAGAGATCGACGCCGTTGTGGCGCTCGAGGTGGGGGCCGACGACTACATCACGAAGCCGTACCGCCTGCGCGAGCTCATCGCTCGAATGCGCACGGTAATGCGGCGGGCTTCATCGGCACCGTCACCGGATGAAGAGTCAATGCTTCGAGTGGGCGCCGTTGTGCTCGACCGGGAGCGTCATGAGGTGACGGTCGACGGCCAACCGATCGAGCTTCCGCTGAAGGAATTCCAGCTGCTGGCCGAGCTCATGACTCAGTCTGGATTCGTGGTGACGAGGGATGATCTCATCAATCGAGTGTGGGGCTACGACTACATCGGGGACACCAAGACGCTCGATGTTCACATCAAGCGCCTTCGAGCCAAGATCGAGCCGGATCCCAGCGAACCAACGCTGATCACCACCATTCGAGGCTTGGGCTACAAGATGTCGGCCTGAGGACACTCGGGGTTCGTAACCTGCTGCTTACCGACCCCACAGTGTGAAGTCATCTTGCGTTGGGCGACTCGAAAAGCGGCTCCCATACGGTCGAAGCATGTTCACATTCAAGAACAAGACCCCCAGACTGTTGGCGCTTTTCTTTGCGCTTTTGATGATTGCTGCCTCGTGTGGCTCGAGTGATGACGGCGCCAGCGGCGATGCCAGCAACGCCGGTGGCTCAGGCGGTGACGCATCAGGCAGCGGCCTCGTCGGCGAGTTTGTCGTATCGGGCTCATCGACCGTGTTCCCCATCGTCCAGAAGCAAGCTGAAGAGTTCGCAGCCGCAGAACCCGGCATGGCCATCGCCGTTGAAGGCCCTGGATCTGGCGACGGGGCCCGCAAGTTCTGTGCCGGGGAGGTTCCAATCGCCAACGCCTCTCGAACATTCAAGGCGGAAGAGATCGAGATCTGCACCGCCGCCGGCATCGAATTCATCGAGCTGCGCAGGGGCATCGACGGCATCAGCGTCATCACCTCGCCAGACAACGATGCGATCAGCTGCGTGTCGTTCAACGACCTCTATGCACTACTGAGTGACGAGGCGATTGGGTTCGGATCATGGGCAGATGCCAACGCTCTGACAAGCACCTGGGGCGGCCAGGAATTTCCTGATGCCCAGCTCGACGTCTTTGGCCCCGGCGAGGAGTCGGGCACCTTCGACAGCTTCAACGAAATCGTCATCGAGTCGGTCGCCAAGGGCAAGACCGGACTCGATGCAGACAGCCGAGAGTTCGTCGAGATCATTCGTCCCGACTACACGTCAAGCCCTGACGACAACGTGATCGTGGAAGGCATCTCGAGCAGCCAGTACTCAATTGGTTGGGTGGGCTTTGCCTTCGCCCAAGAGGCGGCCAACGCAGGCAACGCCAAGCTGCTTGCCGTGTCGAAGGAAGACGGCGGCGAGTGTGTGACACCAACGCCCGAGACGATTGCCGCCGCTGAGTTTCCGATTGCTCGGTTCCTCTACACCTACGTGAACGCTGACGCAGCCGCCAACCAGCCAGGCGTTGCGGAGTTTGTCGACTACATGCTTTCGGAAGAGGGCTACGAGTCAGTAAGAGCGGTCGGCTACATCGACCTGCCCGCCGAGGACATCGAGAAGGCCAATCAACTCTGGGCCGACCGCGTCACCGGTGAATCCTGGGAGGAGTAACCCCCTCCCTCTTGAACTGGGGCCCTTCCGTTCTGGAGGCTGTAGGCCACGTTTTGGTGCTCTACGGCCTCCAGAACGGGAACACGCGGGCGGGAAGAGAACGTGGTGAAAACGCGACTGTGGGAGGTGCCGAGGCACCTCCCACATGCTTAGGTTTGAGTGCAGCTCGGAGAGCTGCGAGCCATTAGTTGATGGCTGACTCGACCTGGCTGAACTTGTCCGAGGCGCTGGAACCGAGGGCGGTGACGGCTGCGATGCAGACAACTGCGATGAGGGCGACGAGGAGGGCGTACTCGACGAGGCTGGCGCCACGCTCGGTCTTGGCCT
>CALLGK010000138.1 GCA_938009905.1 uncultured Acidimicrobiales bacterium
GAGTTCCCACCGAACTTTCTTCCCGAAATCAACCACGCCGTCGAGTTCGACGTCTCCGTTGGCGGCGAGACCATCGCCGTTATGGCCGAGGTCGCACAGCACCTCGGTTCGGGTCGTGTTCGAGCCGTTGCTCTGAAGCCGACTGACGGCTTGCGTCGTGGCCAGACCGTGAAGAACCTCGGCCACGGCATCCAGGTGCCTGTCGGCGACGCCACGCTTGGCCACATCTGGAACGTGATCGGCCAGCCGCTCGACGTCGGGATGGACGAGGTCAGCATCGATCAGCGTTGGGACATCCACCGAGCCGCACCGTCGTTCGATTCGCTCGCTCCGACCAAAGAGGTCCTCGAGACCGGCATCAAGGTCATCGACCTTCTGACGCCGTACCTCCAGGGCGGCAAGATCGGCCTCTTCGGTGGTGCCGGTGTGGGCAAGACCGTTCTCATCACCGAGATGATCACCCGTGTGGCCTCAAACCACGGTGGTGTCTCGGTGTTCGCCGGTGTGGGCGAGCGCACCCGTGAGGGAACCGACCTCTTCATCGAGATGGGCGAGACCATGATGGGAGACGGCAAGACGTCCGTGCTCTCAAAGGCTGCGCTCTGCTTCGGCCAGATGGACGAGCCGCCCGGCGTGCGCCTGCGTGTTGCACTCTCGGCCCTCACCATGGCTGAGTATTTCCGTGACGAGCAGGGCCAGGACGTGCTCCTCTTCGTCGACAACATCTTCCGCTTCGTGCAGGCTGGTTCCGAGGTGTCGACCCTTCTCGGTCGTATGCCTTCAGCCGTGGGTTACCAGCCCACACTCGCTGACGAGATGGGTGTGCTCCAGGAGCGCATTACCTCCACCGGCGGCCACTCAATTACTTCGCTCCAGGCTGTGTACGTCCCTGCTGACGACTACACCGACCCGGCACCGTTCACCACCTTTACCCACCTCGACGCCACCACCGAGCTGAGCCGTGACATTGCGGCACTCGGTATCTACCCGGCCGTCGACCCACTCTCGTCGACCTCGACGATTCTGGCTCCTGAGGTTGTTGGTAGCCGTCACTACAACGTGGCTCGCCAGGTGCAGGAGATCCTCCAGCGCTACAAGGAGCTGCAGGACATCATCGCCATTCTCGGTCTCGACGAGTTGTCTGAAGAAGACCGCATCACCGTCGACCGGGCCCGCAAGGTGCAGCGCTTCTTGTCGCAGCCCATGTTCGTGGCGAAGGTCTTTACCGGCCTCGACGGCAACTTCACGCCAGTCGAAGAGACCATCGATTCGTTCGAAGCCCTGGTCAATGGCGATCTCGACGATCTGCCAGAGCAGGCCTTCCTCAACGTCGGTGGCGCCGACTCCGCCCGTGAAAAGGCTGAGCAGCTCCAGGCCGACGTAAAGGGCTGATCCATGGCCTTCACCATCGAGTTCGTATCTCCGGAAGATGTTCTGTATTCCGGCGAGGGAACCCAGGTGATCGCGCGCACCCGAGGCGGCGGCGAGATCGCCTTCCTTGCTGGCCACGAGCCGTTCATCGGATCACTTGAACCTTCAGAGGTTCGAGTCACCGAAGAGGGTGGCGAAGTGTTGTCGTTTGCGGTTCGCAGCGGCTTCGTTTCCGTCACTGGCGACTCGGTCACGGTTCTGTCCGATCAGGCCATGCCGTCGTCAGAGATCGATGCCGCCAGTGCTCAAGCCGATTTGGCTGCCGCACAGGAAGCCCTTCGGGCGAACGAGCACGACACGTTTGCACTTGAGGATCAGCGCTGGGCTCAGCTTTGCGTCGATCTCTCATCGGGCACACACTCGGCCTAGTTCTTCGACGCAGGCGGGCCAGCAGGCTTGTCAACGTCGCTCATAGCGGCCCATTCGGCGCCGATGAGGACACCTATGGCGGTCGCCTTGTCTTCTCGGCGCATTGGCGCGGTAGCGCTTGCGTTTTCCGCGATCCTTATCGCGTGTGCAGGCTCGACTGAGCCGGCAACGTTGGCGTCGATCGACGACGCCGCCGAGCGAGATGCGACTCCGTCGACTGTCGTGTCAACGTCGGCTCCGACGACGACCCAGCCGGCGACGAGCGCTGCGCCGACAACAACCGTCGCGACAACAACGACAACCACAACCCAGCCGCCGACGACCGAGCCGCCAACCACGACGGTGCCACCGTCGACGAATCCGCCGCCTCCCGTCCCGGTGTTGCCCGCCGTATCGGACGACCAAGTGGGTCTGTGGTCAGACACTCTGCGCATCATGGCCTTTGGCGATTCGATCACCGAAGGCCCGCACTACCGCGGTGCGCTGGTGCGACTTCTGAACGAGCGTGGCTGTGCCTACGACATGGTGGGCACTCGCAACCGCTTCTCATCCGCTGTCGGCGACGCCGACCACCAGGGCTACGTGGGCTGGAAAGCCGAGGAGCTTGTCTCGGTTGCCGGAAGCACAGTTGCCGCAACCTCTCCAGACGTGGTGATCGTTCACGCAGGCACGAATGACCTGGCCGGAGGGCGACGCCCAGCAAACGTTGTGGGCCACCTCGATTCGATCATCGCTGAGATCCGGGGCGCACAGCCCGAGGTGGACATCATCGTGGCGATGATCATCCCCTTCCAAGGCGATACCGGACAGGTCGCCGAGTTCAACTCGCTGGTGGCCCTGCAAGTCCCGACGTGGGAAGAGACTGGGCCTGGACGTGTCGTGCTGGCCAACGTGTATGACGGGTTCGACGTGAACTGGCACACTCGTGACGGCGTCCATCCCAACGAGGCGGGTGGCGAGCGTCTGGCCATTGAGTTCATGAAGAACCTGCAGGTGCTGTACGGCGGTTGCTGATCGCAGCACAAATGGCAGGAGATTCATACATCTGGTGCCCCTGCCGATGGGCACCCGTTCCGATTGTTTCCTTCGCCGACCACTAGGTTTGATCTACATGAGCGACGATCTCGTCCGACCTGAACGCAACTTGGCTCTTGAGCTGGTTCGCACCACCGAAGCAGCCGCATTGGCTGGAGCCCGTTTCATGGGCCGCGGCGACAAGATTGCGGCTGACCAAGCGGCAGTGGACGCCATGCGAGCCGTTCTTGACGGCGTCGAGATGGATGGCATCGTGGTGATCGGCGAGGGTGAGAAGGACGAAGCGCCGATGCTTTATAACGGCGAGCAAATCGGCAACGGCCAACCGCCAATGACCGACATTGCCGTTGATCCCATCGACGGCACCACGCTTACGGCCAAGGGCCAGGCAGGCGCCATTGCGGTGATCGCCGTGGCCGAGCGGGGCACGATGTTCAACCCCGGGCCGTGTGTCTACATGGACAAGCTCGCGGTTGGTCCCGAGGGTGCCGGCATCGTCGACATTCGGCTGCCGGTAGAGCGCAATCTGAAGGCATTGGCCAAGGCCAAACGAGTCGACGTCGAGAACCTCACCGCCATCGTGCTTGATCGACCACGCCACGAACCCTTGATCAACGAGATTCGTGAGGCCGGCGCTCGAATTCGCCTTATCTCTGACGGCGACGTTGCCGGTGCGATTGCATGCGCCATGCCCGGCTCTGGCGTCGACATCTTGTTCGGTACGGGTGGTACGCCTGAGGGCGTCATCACGGCGGCCGCACTCAAGTCGATGGGTGGCGACTTCCAGGGCAAGCTCTGGCCCCGCAACGACGAAGAACGCGACGCCGCGATTGCCGAGGGCTACGACCTCGACGCCATCCTCGGCCTCGACGACATGATCTCGACCGACAACTGCTTCTTCGCCGCCACCGGCATCACCACCGGTGATCTGCTCGAAGGCGTGAAGTACACCGCAGCTGGTATCACCACGCAGTCACTCGTGATGCGCGGCCGTTCAGGTACCGTGCGCCTCATCGAGGCTCATCACAAGCCCGAAAAGCTCCGCAACATGGACGCCGTCGAATACGACGGCTAGAACCCTTCGAGTTCTCAGCCTTTCGGCGCTGGGCGCCGAAACGCAACCGGCTTTATTTCCCGTTTTGGAGGCTGGAGGGTACGAAAACGTGCTCTACGGCCTCCAGGCACGTAGGGGTCAGGTACAAAACGTTACGGAAGTGACGGCTGGCTGACAGTCCGACTCTCGCAGTCGCTGTACTGTCACAGAACACATTCCTGAGGAGGGAAATCTCATGGTTGTACACAGCAATCTGAATCAGTTTGAAGAGCTCGGTGAAGCGCAAGCTCAGTTCGAGCTTCAGAACAAGAAATTGCTCCGTGTGACGCTGGCTCACGGGCCGATCCAAGCCCAGTCGGGTTCGATGGTTGCGTACCAGGGCGAGGCCAACTTCACCAACAAGGGTTCTGGCGGCGTCGGCAAGATGCTGAAGAAAGCCGTGAGTGGAGAATCGGCATCGTTCATGGAAGTTGGCGGTTCAGGCGAGGTATTCCTGGCTCACCAAGGCATGGACATCCAGGTCATGTACCTCGAAAACGACGCAGTAAGCGTCAACGGTTCGAACGTGCTGGCTTTCAGCTCGAGCATTGCCTGGGACATCCGCAAGGTCGGATCCGGCATGGCGGGAGCCATGGCAGGTGGCTTGTTCAACGTGTTCCTCCAAGGCACCGGCTTCGTCGCCGTGACAACGGACGGCCAACCCGTGATGCTCGACGTTGCGTCTGCACCAACGTTTGCCGACCCCAATGCAGCGGTGATGTGGTCTGCCGGTGTCACGATGAACGTCAAGACCGATACGGGCGGCATGAAGTCGATGGTTCGGGGTGGAACCGGCGAGACGTTCCAGCTTGCGTTCAGTGGTGCGGGGTTCGTCCTCGTCCAGCCTTCTGAAGGGGCGATCTTCGGAAACCAGACCGGCAGCTCAGGAGGCGCCGGCGGCATCCTCGGCGCACTCAACGGCTAGCGCCGTTCGCT
>CALLGK010000139.1 GCA_938009905.1 uncultured Acidimicrobiales bacterium
CGCGCAAAGCTGAACGTCAACATGTGCCGACCCCGCCATCCATGAGGATTTGAACCTCAGGTTGATGCCATGATGCGATCGATCACCGGACTCAGAACCGTGGTGGGTATGACCCGTGCACGACTGCTTGATGATCGAGGCTGGCAGAACGTAACCCGAGACCGGCGTTTGGTCATGTGAATTTCGACCCGACCAGCCACACTGAGGGAATGAGCGAGTGGTTCGACAACGAACATCCGGCGCTGCGCAGGTGTTGGCACCCGGTTGGTGAGGTTGATGAGTTTGTCGGCCCTGGACCGCACGCGGTGCAACTCGTTGGCGAGCACTTTGCGTTGTGGCGCTCAGCGGATGGTTGGAGTTTGCTACCCGACCAGTGCCCACACCGATTGGCGCCACTCACGCAAGGAACTGTTGAGGACGGCGTGCTGCGTTGCGCCTACCACGGCTGGTGTTTTTCCGGTGAGGGAACATGTGTTGAGATTCCCGCTGTCGCGCCGACGGCCACCGTCCCGCCGACCGCCCACCTCTCGCCAGCACTGGTCGAAGAACGGTACGGCTTGGTGTGGGTCGCTATCGAAGATCCGATCGTGCCGATTCCCCAGATCGACGATTGGGAAAGCGACGTGTTCGACTACGTACGGCTGCCGCCACAAGCGTGGAAGGCTGGCGCCGCGCAGATGGCCGACAACTTCCTCGATGTCGGACACTTTCCGTTTACACACACAGCGACCATCGGCGATGCAGACGATCGTCTTGTGCACGACTATGAGTTGAGCCGCGATGGCTGGACGTTCGCAGCCCATCACGAGCACTCAGCACAGGTGCTCGACGGCTCAGGCCGTATCGAAGAGCGCACGATGGACTTTGTCTGTTTCGCCCCGCACCACGTATCGCTTCGGCTTGGCTACTCAGACGACACGATCTTGCTGTTGTTCTTTCATCAACCTGTCGACCGAGACACCACGCGCGTGTTTGTCGTTCAGATGGCGGAGTCGCTGAAGCGCGATCCGAGCCTTGGCCCCGCAACGATCGAGTTTCAGCAGGCCGTTGGCAAAGAAGATCGTGACCTGCTCGAGAGGTTGCGAACGAAGGGAGTGCCGCTGACTCCCGGATACGAGAGCCACACCAAAGCCGACCGCATCACCGTCGAGCTGCGTCGGGTGTTGGCCGACCTCGCTGACGCTGCGGCTACCGGGAGCCTCTAGCTAACTCCCGATTGGTTGAGCGCATCCCAGACCCGTTGTGGCGTCACGGGCAGGTCAATGTGGCGAACACCCAAGTGCGCAACGGCATCGATGACGGCATTTTGGATTGCCGGAACCCCACCGATGGTGCCCGACTCGCCAATGCCTTTTGCGCCGAGCACGTTGTTTGGCGATGGCGACTCGGTGACATGACATTCGAACGACGGCATCTCGGCTGCCGACGGAATGCCGTAGTCCATGAAGGTGGAGGTGAGCGGGTTGCCAGCATCGTCGTAGACGAACTCCTCCCACATTGCCTGACCGATGGCTTGACCGATGCCGCCGTGAATCTGACCCATCACGATGAGTGGATTGATGATCGTGCCGGCATCGTCGACCGTCACCATGCGCTCGAGGGTGACCTCGCCCGTCTCGGTGTCGACCTCGACAACCGCGGCGTACGCGCCATAGGGGACGGTGTGGCCATCCGGCTCGTAGTCGGTCTCGCAGGCATGCACGACACCACCATCCAACGGGTCGTCGTCTGCATGCTCAGCGAATGACGTCGCGACCTCGACCCAGCCCACGGTGGCTGCCGCAGGAGCTCCGGCCACATGAAACTGCCCAGCCTCAACGTCGAGAACCACGTCGCCAACGGCCGCTTCCAGTAGATCGGCAGCCGCCTCCTTTGCCTCGGCGACGAGCATGTCGCTGGCGATGGCAACAGCCGAGCCCGCCTTCTGTGCTGAGCGTGAACCACCCGTGATGCCGCCACGAGGAACGAGATCAGTGTCGCCATGGACGATCTCAATCGACTCGATGGCCGCGCCGGTGCGTTCCGATACGAGTTGCGCCCACGTGGTGTAGTGGCCTTGCCCATAGGGAGAAGAGCCGGTGAGCACCCGGAAGGTGCCGTCAGCCTTCAGCTGCAACGACCCGTACTCGCTGCCCGGAACGCCAGCGGTTCGGTCAACAAACACCGAGAAGCCGACGCCTCGCAGCTTTGTTGCTCCTGCGGCCCGTTGCTCGGCCTGCTCGCTTCTGATCGCGTCGATCCCGAGCTCGTCGGCCATGATCCCAACGGCGTGGGGGTAGTCGCCAGAGTCGTAGATCACGCCGGTCGGATTGGTGTGGGGGAGTTGTGCCGCCGGCAGCAGGTTGCGCTTGCGCACGTCGAGCGCATCGAGCCCTGCCTCGGCCGCAAAGAGGTCGACGGCTCGATCAACAAGAGCGCCAGACTCGGGGCGTCCAGCCCCTCGATACGCGGCAATGGGCGTGGTGTTCGTGACCACAGCCTCAACGGTCCAGTGCACGTTCTCGATGTCGTACGGGCCAGGCATCATGCGGGCCGTGTTGCGACCCTGGGCCAAGCCCGTGCCTGGGAAAGCGCCGCATTCAACTCGCACCGTCGCCTGCAGGGCTCGAATGTTGCCGTCTGCGTCGCCGCCGATTTCGATGTGTTGCAACTGACCGCGAGAGTGCCCGAGCCCGACCATGTCCGTCGATCGAGCGGGAGCCCACCGCACAGGTCGCTCAACCCTGCGCGAGAGATGTCCGAGCAATGCGTCTTCTGGGTACATCCGAGCCTTGGCTCCGAAGCTGCCACCGACGTCTGCGGTGATGACCCGTACGTCCGCACGGTCCATCCCGTAGAAGTGGGCGAGACCGTTGCGGATCGGGTGTACGCCCTGGCAAGCGGCATATTGGATCAGCCGATTGCCGTCCCAGTACGCCGCTGCGGTTCTTGTCTCGATCGGGCACGGGGCTACGCGGTTGTTGTTGATCGTGGCGCGAACCCAAACGTCGTAGTCTTCGATGTTGACGGGCTCAACGTCTGGGAGCGACTCGGTGTGCACCACGTTTGAATCGCTGGCAAAGAGAGCCGGCTTCTCATGGGCCGTCCCGAGGTCGATGACAGCGTCGAGTGGTTCGTAGTCGACCACGACAAGCTCGGCCGCGTCTGTGGCGGCCGCAATTGACTCAGCGACGATGGCCACGATGGGCTGACCCACGTACAACACCCGATCGGTGGCCAGCACCTGATAGCCGGCGTCTTCTGGAAACTCTTTGCCGAGGCCGGGGAGCGTGAGGGGTAGGCCAGCTGCTTCAAGATCGTTGGCTGTAACGATGGCCAGGACGCCATCGGCTGCCATTGCGTCGGCAACGTCGATGGAGCGAATGGTGGCGTGAGCCATCGTTGAGGTGACAAAGATGGCTTCGGCTGCACCATCGAGCGGGATGTTGCCGACGTAGGTTGTCTGGCCTCTCAGGAGGTGGTCGTCTTCGACGCGGACGACGGCGTCGCCGGATCGGGCTGGCGGTTGTTGCCCTGGTGATCGTGTCATGGCCGGACCGTATCGACGACAACCCTCGCTTGCCAGTGCGGATCGAGTCACGGCCACCTGGTTCACGTCAGACGATGGGTCCTGAGGCGATCATTTGTTCTCGGGATTCCCCTTGCGGAATGACCGCGACTGTGGGAACGTACGTTCGATCGAGCACGAGGCGTGGCGTGTTCGACAAGACATCACATGAGCGGCGGAAGGCCACGTACACGAATGCTGAAACTTGAAGGTGAACTCTCGACGTCCCCACAGACGTCTGTGCCGGCTGAACGACCCGCCGAACCTGACTGGCAATTGATCACAAACGGCGATCGACCGGTTGTCGCCGTAGCCGTCGACAAGAACGAGGCCCGAGTTCGGCTCGGCCTCGCGTTTTTCGAGGGCGGACGGGTGGTCGACGTGTCGATTCAGCCCGCGGCGTGGGTCGGTCGACTTCGTCACAGCGCCTCGTTGGCCGGTGCTGACCCAGATCTGTGGGAGCGCGACGTGCAGGCTGAGCTGCTTGCTGGCGGCCGATCTGAAGGCTGGTGGACACCGGCAACCGGCGATCCTGCACACCTCGATCTCGTGGGATTGGCGGCCCGATCGGCCTGGCCCCTTCTTCGCCTATGCACTGACAACGTTCGCGAGGTCCCTCGCTGGTCAACAGGGTTGCTTCGCGGTCCAGATCCTGTCTCGGCCGTGCGGCGTCAATTCGGAACCCGAGCCAACCGCCCCCTCGTGCGAGCGATAGCTCAACATCTCTGCGGATCGATCAACTGGTGGGCGCTCGCCTGCGTGTTGGCTGCGCATTCCTTGGATGCTGACCGAGCCGTGCGCTTGCTCAGCGAGCCGAGCCGCCAGGACGGTGAAGCAACGGATCACCTGTGCACCATCGATGAGTTTCGTCTGCTTGAGCGGACGCTCGGCTCGGCGTCGCCATCGACCGTTCTGCGGTTTCTGCGGAGCGAGCCAAACGGCAATATTCGCCGATTGCTCACCGCACTCGATCGCTGGGAGCGAGCGGGCGAACGCATTGGTGCGCTCCCACCAACGGTGGAGGAAGCCGAGCGCCAGCTGTTGCACCTTGGTGAGCCGCGGCCGACGATGCAACGGGCAGTTGGAAACTGGCGCACCCCACTCTCGGCCCCGAAGGTGATCGACCTCACCGAACGGCCCGCCGAGTTTGCACACCCTCGCAGGGCACGAGCGTTTCATCGCGAGCGACAAGGTCGAATTGATCTGCTCTTGCCGGTCGATCCCGATCATCTTGTGGAGTGGTCTCGACTGCTTCGAAACTGCCTCAACGACTACGTCGACACCGTCTCGACTGGAGAGTCGACGATTCTGGGCATTCGTCTCGACGAACAGCTCGTGGGGGCGGTTGAGCTTGATGGGCGGGGGAGCGTGCGCCAGATGGTTGGTCGGGCCAATCGTCCACTCGATGAGTGGATCAACCACGCGGTTCTGGCGATCATCGCTCGGGTGCGCACCCGCAACCTCGTGTAGCTAGCGGCTGGCGAGAAACTCGCTGATCAACGGCAGCCCGTCTTCGAGCACCGTGGTTGCATTGGCGTAGCCGATGCGGAGCCAGCCCTCCATGTCCATCGCGCTTCCTGGCAGCAGCATCACGCCGGTGTCGTCGAGCAGGTCGAGGCAGAACTGGCGTGATGGCATGTCGAGGTCGTATCGCAGCAGTGCCGTTGTGCCCGATTGGGGCTTGACCCAGCTGATGAGGGACTCGGCGTCGACCCAGTCGGCCAGAAGGGCCAAGTTGGTGCGAGTGATGTGCTGACTTCGAGCCAGGATGGTGTCGGCGTGATCAAGTGCCAACGCGGCCAGATGGTCGTCGATCATGCCAACGCTGATGGTGTTGTAGTCGCGGTGGATCATGACCTGTTCGAGCACACTCGTCGGTCCGACCAGCCAGCCAAGTCGCAGCCCGGCGAGCGAAAAGCTCTTCGACATTGAGCCCGTCGAGATCGCACGAGTCGACAGGTCAGCCAGAGATGCCGTCGACCCGCTGCCCTGTTGGTCGGTGCCGCGATACACCTCGTCGCACAGGATCCACGCGTCCACCGACTCGGCTATCTCGGCGATCTCCGAGAGCATGTCTGCGGGCATCAGGGCGCCGGTTGGATTGTTTGGGTTGTTGAGGGCAATGAGCCTCGTGTCTGACGTTGCCAGTGCACGCAGCTTCTCCAGATCGGGCAGAAAGCCGTCTTCTGGGTGGAGGCGAAGCTCGGCCACATCGGCGCCGACGCTGGCCGGAATGGAGGTGTGCTGCTGGTAGGTGGGCATCACCGAGATCACGCGATCGCCTGGCGACACGAGGGTTTGATGCACAAGTGCGTTTGCTCCGATGGCGCCATGAGCTACCAGGACGTTGTCTGCCTGTTGTGTGTCGTAGAGCGCGGCAATGGCGTTGCGCAGCCGTTCAGACCCCTGGATAGCCCCGTACGACAGTCGCATCGAGGCGAGCTCGGCCAGGGTGGTTTCTGGCTCGCCGGTGAGATCCAGCAGTTCAGCAAGCGTGAGTGAGTCGACACACGTTTCGGCCAAGTTGTAGCGGCACGTGTTCTCGAACTCATTCATCCAGAGTTCGACCCCGAATGGTTCGATGTGCACGGTCGCTCAGTCGGCCGTGATGATCACAGCGGTGTCTGTGCCGCTGCCTTTGCCCACGAGCTTGGCTGCCTTCCCGAGGATGCCGACCAGCGTGAACATGAATCCGTACTTGTCTTTGATGATGGCTTCGACCCGTTCAAACTCGGCTCCCTGGGCCGTCACGGCAGTGCCGGTGATCTTGTCTGAGCCGGGCGTAACCGCACCCTTGCGATCAGACGGTTGCAGCTCAACTCGAGCATCGTTGGCGATGCGCTTCACCTTGTAGCTCGACGACGCAGTCGTGAATCCAACCTTGCCGTCACCCAGGTCCGCGATCCATACGGGCACCGATTTCGGCGACCCGTCCTTCTTGAAGGTGGTGAGGCTCACGAATTGTTCGTCTGAAATGGCCATGGCGAAACGCTACCGAAAAGCGATGACGACGATGGTGGCCGGTTCGAATTTGCGCCGCCGACATTGCAGGTGAGAATGGGCCATGTCTTCAGCTGAGAACTCCTCGAACGGCACGGTGGTAGTAACGGGTGCGAGCCGCGGGATCGGGGCCGCAATCGCGACCCGTTTCGCAGCCGATGGTTTCGATGTCGCCTGTGCAGCAACATCAGCCGCGAACGCCGAGCCTGTCGCCCGACAGATTGCTGAGGCGTATGACGTGGCCACGATGGCCGTCGAGATGCGAGTGGAGAGCCATTCGTCAGTCGTCGAAGCGATCGATGCCGTGGAGGTGGAGCTGGGGTCAATCTCCGTCTTGGTGAACAACGCCGGCATCGGTGGCGTCGATTCACTCCTCGACTACTCAGCAGACGATTTCGGCGCGGTGATCGACATCAATCTCAAGGGTGTCTTTCACTGTGCGCAGGTGGCTGGGCAACGGATGGTGGCCTCCGGCACGGCCGGCTCGATCGTCAACATCGGATCGATCGCGGGCACGAACGCCTTCCCAAAGCGTGTGGCGTACTGCGGGTCAAAGGCAGCGGTGCACCAGATGACCAAAGTGATGGCTCTTGACTTGGCCGACCACGGCATCAGAGTGAACGCCGTTGCCCCTGGCTACATCCGGACCGACCTCATCCAAGAACTGGTCGATGCGGGCAAGCTCGACGAAACCACGATCGCCGGGCGTGTGCCGCTTGGCAGCTTTGGCGAAGGTGACGACATTGCAGCCGCGGTTGCGTGGATCGCCTCGAACGAAGCCCGCTACGTCACCGGCGAAACGCTCACCGTTGACGGTGGATGGCTCGCCTACGGGCACGTCTAACCCGAGGCTGTCCAATGGTGCTGGGCAGCATCCGAAGACTTGGCCGCGCTGACGCGTGGCCAAGCCTCGGACTCCCTCCTGCTGCCCGTGGCGTTCGGCCCCTCAACCGACGCCACAGAACTGAGATGCGTCAGGACGTACGGCGGCCAGCCATCGACGGATGACTTCGGCTGCCTCGTCGTGAGCGGATCGAAGATCGAGCCAGCGATCGAGTTGGTCAATGACTTCAGCGGGGACATCGCCGGCTGGGTTGAAAGCTGATTTTGTTGCCGTGGGCTGGCGCTGTTGGCGAATGAGGTCGCAGCGCTGCTGCAAACTCCACTTCACACCTGCCATGTCGATGTGGTCGATGGGCGCGAGCGGTTCGAGCCACCACCTGATCAAGTATGGCGGGTCGCTGATCGATGCCTCGGACGTTGTGGGCCAGCCGAGCTCGTTGTCGACGTAGTCGATGTCGACCGTGACGAGCGTTCGATCGAGGACATACGCACCTGCCTGATAATCGATGGCGCCGCCAGCACCGTGCCGGCCGAGAATCGACCTCAGACGTGAGACGTGCCGCTGCAGTGCGTTGTACTCGTGAGTCGGTGGTCGATCCCATAGCAGATTGATGAGACGGATTGCGCTGATCGGGCCTCGTTCGACGGCAAGGGCGCCGAGTATCAAGGCAGGACGGCCAGCGATCGCCGTGTGGCCGTTTGCGCTTCGAACAGCGATATGTCCAAGAACTTCTACATGGGCGAGACCTCGCGCTGGCGAGTAGCGATTGTGGACTCTGCTGCTGGGTTGGACTCTGCTCATGTCGACCATCCAAACCGGCCGCGCTTTCCAAACACTTTCCACGGTGCGTCAGCGAGGCGTCAGTCGAGGCAACTAGGTTCTGGGCCCGGTAACGAGGGCCGGCTACGAGAGGGATCGATATGCGCCAACCAGCACAGTGTGAGCCAACAGAAACGTGCACCGCGCTCGAAGAAGGTGACGTTGTCTTCTACCTGCCAAGCGGTGAGAACTTGGATGCGCTTGCTGGGGCGGTTGGTGAGGGGAGGTTTGCTGACCTCGCTGGCTACGTCGAGGCGTTTCCGTACGTCGAGGCGGACGATTGTTTCTTGCCACTGGTGCACGTTGAGGTGTTCGTCGGAGATGACGCGTTCGTTGGCTTTCGCGGCCAAGACACCTACGCAGATTCGGCTCCGACCCGCCTTGAGGAGGCCGCAGCCGGCCTCGGCGACTTCGGTTCTCGCTATTGGGTAGCTCGCTTCAACAACTCAGATACCGCAACGTGCGTTTCGTCGAGCTCAGTTGATTTGGCGAATGGGGGCGTCACCTATGCCCACGACTCGTTGTTGGCGTTTGCTCAATCCACCAGCGCTCGAATGAAGCCACAACCAGCTCGAGCCACGGCAATGCTCCGTGCCTTCGGGCTGTCGCAGCTGGCCGTCGAGGTGCAATCCGGGGACAAGCACGACCAACCTCACATGTCGTGTGTGACGGCCGTGCTCAGCGTCCTCAAAGAATGCGGTCAATATCTCGACATCGTGGAAGCACCTGTCGTGGGACCCGACGCAATGATCGACCCTGCTGTCGACGACGTGCTTGGAGCGTTCGTACCATCGATGGCACGTCTTCAGCCGGCATTCACGGACGCGGCGCAACGCCGAGTTGAAGCCAGCATCGTCCAACGAGTCGAAACGATCTTGGCCAACTTCGACACACCACCGGTTGACATCGTCGAGCTTGACCGCCGCCTCCTTGAGATCGGGCAACTTCAAAACGCCGTGGTCGCCATCTGGGGGCCCGGATTGTCCGGCGCGAATTGGGACGCCGCGTTGTCTCAAGCCGCTGAGGCGCTGCTCGAACACGACCCTGACGCTGATCTGATCGGCAAAGGGCTCGGCGCATCGGACGAAGCCCGTGACCTGCTCGTCAGCCCAGCAATGCTGTGGCGCTCGCTGCAGAACCACGGCGAGATGAGCTTCTTCGAACTCGGTGTTGAGGCAACGTCGTAGTTGCGACTACGCCTGGAAGCAGACTGGCAGCCGCGCCCCAGCTGCTGCGCAGTCCTCTTGTGCTTCAGCGCCTAGTCGATCAGCAGCTTCGGGATTGTCAAGTGCACGTTGGGCGACTGATCGAAACGAAGCCACCGGGCCGAGGTATGGGCCGCCGTAGCCGCAGAATACGAACCTTTCCGATCGGTTCGCGAGGGCTTCGTCAGCGGCTTGGAGCGCCTGCTCGGCGCCGATTCGTTCAGCCAGCAGCACGGTCGTTGCGTCGGCCGCAACCGTGTACGGGTCGCCGAAGCGCCTGACTTGGTCAGCGTGTCGAAGCAGGTCTCTTGCCGCTTTCTCATTGCCGATGTCGTACTGCGCAATCGCTCGCAGGAGAGCAAGAATCCGGTAGTCGTACTTCTCGCCTGTGGCTTCAAGCTGAGGAGCGAACGACGCCAGCGAGCCGCTCAGGAGCGTTGTTCCGATTTGGTGCATCGCGTATGTGGTTTGTGCGTCTCCCATGCCGGAGGCAAGACCTTCGGTTAGCGCCTTGTAGGCCACCCGTGACGCTTCCTTCGGAGCCCCCCTGCCGCTGGCGAGCGCAGCCCGGAAGGCAAGCGACTGCCAACGAGCTCTGGGGTCGCCGCTTTGTTGCCCGATCAAAGACAACTCGTCGATCCAACCCTCGGCCTTCACCCAATGTCCGTTGACCAGCCCGAGTTGAATGGGAACGACGAGGCCGGCTGCTCGTTGCCAGGCCGGTGCCGACGACCGTTGTGCTTGACGCGCCAGTTGGACCAGCTCTGAAACGTCCACCGCCGATCCGGCGAGTTCATCCATCACAAGAACGATGCGGCGAGCCAGCAATTGGGCGGTGGAGGTATCGTCCCGGCTGATGCGGCGGACCGCCTCGGCATCTTCGGCGTCGAGTGGTGAGATTGCCGAAAGCTGCTCGGAGACATACTCAACGAGGACGGCATCGTGCTGGGGATGTCCTTCGGGAAGCCGGTGCCGTGCGAGAGCAAGTCGACTGCGTCGCAGAGCCTGACCACCAACCCGGCTTCCGTGACCACCGCCGATCATCGCAACACGAGCAAGAAGATCGAGATGATCGCCCGGGTTGATTCGGCTCAGAATGTCGGAGATCTTGGCGTCGGCTTCTTGTACGAGACCCGCGAGCTCAAGACACTCGGCACTCTGTGCTTCGAACAGCAGAGAATCGTCTCCATCAGTACGTTTCGCCGCTTCCTCGTAGAAGCCAGAGGAGCGGACGTACTCGCCGGACCGCTGCGTCGCCGCCGCTGCTTTTGTGCAAGCCGCAACAAGGGCGTTTCGTTCGCTCCAATCCCCGCCAGCCAAGAGCAGGTTGGCGACCTTGGGCCAATCATTCGTTCGGTCTGCGAGGAGCTGACCGGCCGCAGCCGACACTTGTGCGTGGCGAATCGGATCGACCGCTCGCAGGAGTGTCTGGCGATCGGTCTCACGTGCAAAACGAAGGCGGCCGGAAGCATCGACGGCCGGCTCGAGAAGACCAGACGGAGCCCGTTCCAGCAGCGCCGCTGTGTGCCAAAGATCCTTCTCTGCCAAGTCTGAAATGAGGATCGGATCGAGTTGGCGGCCAGCAATAGCAGCGATCTCGAGGAGTTCCCGGACGTCGTCGTCGTCGATCTCAACGGGCGGGGCGTCGTTGCTCACTTCGTCGGTCCTCGTCAGGATCGCGTCGAAGGTTCGCTGCTCCAACCCCCCGGCATCGGAGAGCATTGGCGCCGCCTCGCCGGTCAACACGATCACCACTGGCGCTCGACTCGACACAGCGTATTCGACGAGGCTGCAGCCCCATTCGCCGAGTGATGCGCAGTCCTCAATAATGAGAACTGTCTTCTGAGCAGCTCCGACGAGCTGATCGACAGCCCTTGCCAGTTCGGACGTTCGATCACGGGATGTCGCAGTCGTGTCGCCGCGCAGGGCCTGTGGTATGTCAGTGCCAGCCATCCGAACAACGCTGTTGGCGTGTCGCAGCGCATCATCGAGATCTTGCGCGAACAGAGCGCTGCGTCGAGTATCGCCGACAAAGGACAGCCCCGGCGGACTCTCGTCGCTTGCGAGCACCGCGGCCAAGGTCCGCATGTCGTTGGACGACCAGGAACGCTCATCCGCCGCCGACCCTGGATCAGTCCTGACCGAAGGGGGTTCGAGCAGTTGTTGTTCCAATTCGAGAAACGTTGGCGTCGGCGACAGCCCAAGCTCGTCTCGAAGCGCGTCGTGGTGGCGTGCACATGTAGCCATGGCATCGTTTTGGCGCCCGACCTGCCAGAAGCTCCTCGCGGTAACGCTCGCGAGTGCTTCGCTCAGCGGTGCCCGCCGATGCGCTGGCTCGGCAATGACGAGCGCATCGGCCCAGGCTCCACGATCGCCCAGGAACTCTGCCCAGATCGTTCGAGCATCGACGTCGCGTTGCCGGGTCGCTTCGGCTGCGCCGTTCAGTCGCTCGGATGCCACAGACACATCGATGCCCCGCTCGTGCCAGAGCTTCAACGCAGCATCCAGCTCTGCGAGGCCGTCAGCATGGCCCTGATCGATCATGCGCAGGCCTCGGCCAACCGCCTGGCGCCATTCATGGACGTCGACCGAGACGTGCTGCGGATCAAACCGGTACCGGCGCTGCGACGACTCGACCACTTGGTCAAGACCAGCATCGCTCAGTGTTGAGCGAAGGCGACTGACGACAACCTGAAGAGCTGATCGAGGATTCTTTGGTAGCTGATCCGGCCACAGGTCATCAACCAGCGCATCTTCGTGAATCCAGTCTGGAATGCTCTCGGCCATCAGGCAGGCGAGATGCCTCACACGGGGCCGAGTGATGTCGATCGGCACCGAGTCAGACGAGAACTGAACTCCTCCAAACAGCCTCACATTGAGCATTCGAACCTCGCTCTATCCAGCCACCGACAGAGGTTCAGGCGCCCTCGGGATCGTGGAATCGGGCTGCCTTGGCTAGTGCCCGGAGTTCGGTCCGCTCATCATCGGTGAGCACGTCGAGGTCAGTCGCATGCATCTGGTCGGTCGTCGCTTCGATGCTGTCTCGTGCTTCTGTGAGCTCTCCAACGTCTGGATACGGCTTTGGCCAGCCGAAGAACTCAGCGTTCCACTCGCCGGCTGGACCGCTCAGGATGGCTTCCAGTGGTCCCATGCCAGCCGCCTGCACCGCGACGGCATGACGGCCGAAGCGCAGCTCTCGCATCGTCTGCGCTAGCTGGAATGTCCGCCCTGCGCCGGGGGAGGGCAGCTCTTGATCGCGCCACCCAACGAATGTTGGCGCTCCGTTCGGCGATGCGTCAGCCACCACCTTCTCAAGCAGCTCTCCCAAGCGCTCTGTGCCCTCGAAGCCGGCGAGCTTCTGCTCGCCCCACTCCTGGCAGATGCTGGCGTAAATCGCCGCGCCCTCGGTTGGTGACATGCCCGCCCTACCGGTTTCCACCATCGACCGCATGAGCTCTGGTTCCCAGAAGAACGCGGCAGCAACGACGTTGTCGACCGGCGTATCGCCGAGCACGCCGAGACGGCCGATGGCGTACATGCCGTTGTTTTCGATGGGCATACCGGCGGCCGCTGCCTTCTCCTTTGTGGAGTCGGCCATGAGCCACTCCATGGCAAGCATGCCGATTGAGCCGCGCAGGCTGCGTGAAACGTTGAGGCTGTCTGTCATTGTTCGCTTCTCACAATCGAGTCAGTCCCACCAACGCTCGGCGAGCGCGGTGAAGTTGGGTTGTCCTGTGGTGACGGTGACACCGCCGTCGACGACAAGTCCGTGTCCGGTCACATAGGAGGCATCATCGCTGGCCAAGAAGGTGACGGCCGAGGCGATCTCGCTCGGTTCCCCAACACGGGCCATGGGGATGAGCCGCTGATACTGCTGCTGAGCTCGACGACTGTTCACCAGCGACTCGGTCATTGCCGTTGCGATGCTGCCGGGGCAAATCGCGTTCACCCGAATGCCGTCGCGGGCGTGGTCGGCGGCCATGCTGCGAGTGAGGTTCATGACCGCGCCCTTTGCGGCGTTGTAGGCAGGAACCCCCCAGTCGCCGAAGAGTCCCGAAATCGACGCGGTGTTCACGATGGCGCCGCCTCCGGCTTCGCGCATCAACGGCACGGCGGCCCGACACCCGTAGAAGACGGCATTGAGATCAACGTCGATCACTCGATGCCACTCGTCGATCGAGAGATCGTCAACCCGTCCCATCGAGCTGATGCCGGCGTTGTTGAACACGATGTCGAGTGCGCCGAAGCGCTCAACGGCGGCGGCCATCAAGGCCTCAACAGCCTCGAGATCGGTGACATCGAGTTGGTAGGCGTCTGTTGCATCACCGAGTTCGGTCGAAAGCAGTTCTGCCGGCTCGCCTTGAAGGTCGGCGATCATCACCTTGGCCCCCTCATCAACAAACCGTCGAACGGTCGCTTCACCGATGCCAGATGCGCCGCCCGTGATCACGGCGACTTTTCCCTCGAGTCGATTCCCCATCCCGCTGTCTTAGTGCGTTTAGCGGGCGTCCGGCAAGACTGTCACACCCCATCTCTAGTGTTTGATCCATCGCTCGCAACGGCGGCCAACCAGCAGCAACGTCGCCCGACATCAACACACGACAGCAACATCACACGACGGTGACGTTTCACTCACGGAGACAAAGGATCATGAAAGTTCTCATCGCAACGAATCACACGCAGGGTCTGCGGTCTGATGACTACCACTTCGCCCTCGCGGGCGAGCTTGTGTACTTCCCGGTGCTCGATTGTGACTGTCCCGAGTGCAGCTGTCGTCGCGGCTTTGCCGGGCTCGCCAGTTCGAAGGCATCAACAACGGCGCTCATCGTCGACCGACCCGATATCTCGCAAGCCGACCTCGAAATCGCGGTTGTCGACGGTCTGCACCGCCAAGGATGGCTCGATGAGGGATGGAGCGAAGAACACGAGGAGCTCGTTGATTCCGTCCTGCTCGAGATCGAGTTCGTCACCGCTCGATACCCAACGAACTCGGTGATCGAGCGCGATGGCAACGACATTCGGTGTCGAGCGGTGCTGCATCCTGAAGAACATCTCGGTTGGGCGGCCTGATCGTGTTGAAGTCTCGTCGAGGCGTGCCAAGCTGGGTGGCGTGAGTGAGTGGCGGCTTGATCCTGTGGGCGACGGAGACGACGACGATGCGCCGATCTGTGGAACCTGCGGCGTAACGGCGCTGCCCGGGTCCGGATTCGCGGTCGACGACCACGGCGGCGCCGACCTCTTCGAGTGTGCGAACGACGGCTGCTCGGCTTTTGGTGAGAGGGTGGCGTCGTGATCCGCGATGTCCACGTGCTGCCGTATGGTCGGCCAGCAACGACAGCGTTGCGAGCCGCGATCGACCTTGCGAAAGCAGGGAGTCCGCTCGCTCCGGTCACGGTGATTGTTCCCTCAAACTTTGCCGGGTTGGCGGCCCGCCGAGTACTGGGTGCTGGCATTGTTGGGTTGGGCGGCATCGTCAACGTGTCGTTTCTCACGCCGTTTCGCCTTGCCGAACTGATTGCCGCCGGCGCGATGCCAGAACGTCGCCCGCTCACCAACCCGGTGCTGGGGGCCGCCGTGCGAGCCTCGTTGGTTGAGACCGAGACGGTCTTGAGTGCCGTGGCCGAACATCAAGCCACCGAGCGAGCTGTTGCGGCCGCATACGCCGAGCTCAGCAACATCGACGATGCGCTGCTCGATGAGGTAGCAGAACACGGCGCAACCGCTCGGGCTGCCGTTCGAGTCTTTCGCGATATCCAACGGCGCCTGGTCGACCACCACGAGGAGGGCGATGTCGCTCGGGCCGCGACCGAGCGCCTCGACGACCAGCTTGATCAGTTTGGCCATCTCGTGTGGTTCCTGCCCGACCAAGCGACGCCGCCAATTGCTCGCTTCCTGCATGCGGCGTTCGAACGGAACCCCACTTCAGTCATCATCGGCGTGACGGGCAACCACGATGCCGACAAGCTGGCTGAACGTACCTGTGAACGGGTTGGCGTTCGGCCCAGCCAGATCAGAGGGGTTCGTCACCCAAAGCCGCCAACCGCCAATCATCTTGTGTCGGTTACCGATGCAGACGAGGAGGTGCGCGAGGTCACCAGACGAGTCGTTGCCCTCGCCGACCAAGGCATGGCGCTCGACCGGATAGGCATCTTCTATCCGGTGCCGAATCCTTACGTTCGGCTGCTTGAGCAGCACCTCGCTGGCGCCGGGTTGATGGCCAATGGGCCCTCGCCCAGGAGGCTGGCCGATTCCGCTGTTGGCCGCACACTGCTCGACGCCCTCCATCTTCCAGCTCGTCGCTGGCGCCGAGACCGTGTCATGGCGCTCGTGAGCGGTGCACCGCTCCGATTCGAAGACAAACCAGTTCGACCCTCGGTCTGGGAGCACATCTCACGCTCAGCTGGTGTAGTGCAAGACCTTGGCGATTGGCGCCGCAAGCTTGGCGTCCACCAAACCAAGCTCGATAGTGAGCTCCAGCGCAGTCAAGCGCTCGGCAGCGACGACTGGCGCACCGACCAGCTGCAACGAGCCGTCGACGACACGACGTCGCTGGCCCGGTTCGTGACCGAGCTCGAAGTCCGACTCAGCGCGATCGACACGGCCACGTCGTGGGACGACAAGGCCACGGCCGCCCGTGCGCTGCTTGACAGCCTGCTTGGCCCAGAGCACCTTCACGGCTTCTGGCCAGAGTCCGAGCAGGTCGCGTTTGAGCGAGTCGTCGACGCCATCGTTCGCCTCGGCACGCTCGACGACTTCGATCCCGCGCCCACCCCCGCGGTGTTCGTGCGAGCGCTCAGCGCCGAACTCGACGTGGCCCGGAGCCGTTCTGGTCGCTTTGGTGAGGGAGTCACCTACGGCCCATTGTCAGCCGCCCCCGGTCAGGATCTCGACGCCGTGTTTATTGTCGGCTGCGTCGAAGGTCTTGCCCCTGGCCGACGCCGCGATGATCCGCTTCTGCCCGACGGGGCGCGAGTGAGGGCCCTCGGCCAGCTGACCACGCGTGACGATCGACGAAATGATCAGCATCGTTGCTTTCTCGCCGCGCTCGCGGCCGCGCCAGCACGCGAGCGCACGCTCAGCTACGCCCGAGGCGACCTTCGCAGCGGGCACGAGGGAATCCCATCACGATGGCTGCTCGATTCGGCTTCTGAACTTGCCGGCCGTGCTGTCTTTGCCACCGATGTCGATGAGCTCGACGAATCGGTGCTCCACGCGATCGACTCGCACGCAGAGCGTGTCACGACCGCGCCGATGGCCCTCGACCTCATCGAGCGTGACCTTGCGGCCGTCAATCGGTACCTGACCGACGGAGGCGATCTCGCCGCTCACCCTGTTGGCGAGCTGATCTCATCCGGTGTCGAGGCCATCAGAAGCCGCCGCTCCGAGGTCTTTACGAAGTGGGACGGCAATGTCAGCGAGATCGAACTGGCTCCCACCGGATCAAGCACGCTCTCTCCGTCCCGGCTCGAAACGTGGTCGGCATGCGGGTTCAAGTATTTCCTCGGGTATGTCCTTGGCTTAAGCGAACGAGAAGACCCCGAACAGATCGTCGACATCAATCCCCTTGACCGCGGCTCGGCCGTGCACGAGGCCCTCGAGATCTTCATGACCGAGGCCATCGCCAGCGGCGTGCCAGATCCAGCCACGCCCTGGTCTGAGACAGATCGAGCCAGGCTTCGCGAGATCGCCACCGCCACGTTCGCGACGTATGAACAACGTGGTCGAACTGGTCGCGACGTGTTGTGGCAACAGATCAAGACCGATCTGCTTGAGATGCTCGATGACTTCCTCACGATTGACACACAGCGTCGAGCAGCCACGGGCACTCGCCCCGTCGGTGTCGAGTTGGTGTTTGGCATGCGTCGCGAAACGCCCGTCACCCTGCAGCTTCCGGGCGGCCGCCCCCTTAGCTTCCGGGGCATGGTCGACCGCGTCGACCGGGCTGAGAGCGGCGCGGTGCACGTCTACGACTACAAGACGGGCAAAGGTGCGAAATACAAGAAGCTGGGTGACGATCCGTTTGGTGAAGGCACGATGCTGCAGCTCGGGCTCTATGCAGAGGCAGCCAGAGCCCGCCTTGGCGACCCAGCGCTCGACGTTCGCACCAACTATTGGATGGTTGACCCGGCCGTCAACGGTGAACTGCACGGATATCAGTGGACAGCCGAGTTGGCTGACCGGTTGATCGAGGTGCTCGACGCCATCGTCGAAGGCATCGACGGTGGGGTGTATCCGGCCGTACCGGGGGAGTGGAACAACTGGCGCTCCACCCACGACAACTGCGTGTACTGCGACTTCAACTCGCTGTGTCCGGTCGCTCGCGGCGATCAAGCGGCCGAGAAGCAGGACGATCCTCGCCTACGAGTGCGCGACCGACTGGTCGCAGCACCACACGAGCTCGAAGACAGTGAGGACGTCCGATGAGCGGTCAGACGGTTACCGAACGTCAGCCCGCCGACCAAGACGTCCGCGACCTCGTCAGCGTTGATGGTCTTGCCACGACCCTGTTCGTTGAAGCCGGGGCCGGCACCGGCAAAACCACGCAACTGGTGAACCGCATCGTCAACCTGGTGCTTCGCGAAGGAGTTCCGCTCTCGGAGATAGCCGCCATCACCTTCACCGAGGCCGCGGCTGCGGAGCTGCAAACCCGCATTCGGGTGCAGTTCGAACGCCGTGTGCTGACGGCTGAGTCCGACGTCGAGCGTCAGGCCGCGAAGCAGGCCCTCATCGATGCCGACCTTGCCGCCATCTCGACGCTTCACGGCTTTGCCGCCCGGCTGCTCAACGAGTTCTCCTTGGCTGCCGGGCTACCGCCCCAGGTGAGCATCGTCGACGAGATCACCTCCCAGCTCCAACACGAAGATCGCTGGTCTCGCTTCGTTGACCAGCTGTACGACGACGTCAGCAACGAAACCCTCATTGTGCGATCCGAAAGTGCTGGCATCAGCCTTGAGCCCCGCTACTCGGGGCATGCCACGCTGAAGGATCTTGCCCGTGAAATGTCGCAGAACTGGGATCGGCTTGAGGAGTTGGCCAATGTTGTGCCTGACCCGATTGGGCCGGTCGACATCGCACCGTTCGTCGCCGCAGTTGACGCCCTGCGGGAGGTTCACTCGCAGTGCACCGACCCCTCAGACAAGCTGTACGAGCTGATCACCAAGCACCTCGACGTGCTCGACCGAGTACTCGCGATTGACGATCCAGATCGTCAGCTGCGCCACATCGCTACGTTGGCGTCAAAGGGCGGTGCCCTGCGCAAGGGGCAGGGCGGCAAGAAGTCGGCGTGGCCGCTCGGCGCCAAGGAAACGAAGGTGTTCATCGAGGGCGTTCGCGAGGGCGCCGACGCTGTCACGTCGCACGTGGCGAACGAACTGCTCGAGTACTTCCGAATCATCGTTGGTCAGCATGTGCTTGAGGGTGCGCGCGAGCGTCAGGCGGCTGGCGCGCTCGAGTTTCACGACTTGCTGGTGCTGGCCAGACGCATGCTTCGAACAAACGAGGCAGCTCGGAAGAGCCTGCATGCCCGATTCAGTCATCTCTTACTCGATGAGTTCCAAGACACCGATCCGATCCAGATCGAGCTAGCCACGCTGATCGCGTCTCAGTTCGAATCTGGCGACGAGGTGGGTTCGTGGCGAACCCACGATGTCGTTGATGGTCACCTGTTCTTCGTCGGCGACCCGAAGCAATCCATCTACCGATTCCGCCGAGCCGACATCAGTTTGTTCTTGAGTGCCCGTGACCGATTTGGTGGTCTTGATCGGGGCGTCAGCCTCACCACCAACTTCCGAACGGTGGCCCCCATCGTCGAATGGATCAACGAGTTCTTCGCTGATGTGATGCCCGAGGAGGTGCCAGAACGCCAGCCTCGTTACGAGCCGCTGGTCGCTCACCGGCTCGCAGACTCTGGTGCCGACCACCGGCCGGTTGTGCTTGGTGGTGCCCATCCCAATCCCAAGGTGAAGGCCGCGGAGCTCCGGCAGCTCGAGTCGGCAGACGTGGCTCGCACGGTGCTCGACATCGCAACGAATCCAGAACAATGGCCGGTGCAAGATCGCGAGACAGGCCAGTGGCGCGCCCCTCGGCTGTCTGACATCACAGTACTCATCCCAACCCGCACATCATTGCCGTTTCTGCGTGACGCGTTCGGCGATGCTGAGATCACGTACCGCCTCGCGACAGGCACGTTGGTGTACGCCACCCAAGAAGTCATCGACAGCCTTGCCACCGTGCGTGCCATCGACGATCCAACCGACGAGATCAGCCTGGTTGCTGCTCTGCGTTCGCCCATGTTTGCCTGCTCAGACGTTGATCTTGCGACCTACCGTCGTGCTGGCGGTCATTGGGACATTCGCCGCATGGCGCCATCTGAGCTTGCTGCCGATCACCCCGTGGTCGAGTCGCTCGGCTACTTGCGAGCGTTGTGGGAACAGCGTTGGTGGACCTCGCCATCGCAGCTGCTCGATCGCGTCCTCCGAGATCGCCGGGCTGCAGTCTTGGCCTTCGCCGATGCTCGACCCGAAGACGTGTGGCGCAGGCTTCGTTTCCTGGTCGACCAAGCCAGGGCCTTTGAGGAGGCCGGTGGTTCTGGGCTTCGGGCGTTTGTTGAGTGGGCTGGGCTGCAGGGTGCTGACGGTGCTCGAGTACACGAACCTCTGCTACCGGAAACCGACGAGGAGGCCGTGCAGATTCTCACGATCCACGGATCGAAGGGGCTCGAGTTTCCGATCACGATCTTGTCTGGCATGACCACCCAAACCAATGCGCGGCGAGCCGGCGTCAACGTGGCGTGGCCAGACGACGGACTACCAGAGGTCAAGATCAAGACCTCGGTGAGCACTCTGGGCCACGAGGCACGGGCCAACCTCGAAGACGAGATGGATCGCTACGAGAAAGAGCGTCTGCTGTACGTGGCGGCCACTCGAGCTCGAGATCATCTCGTGGTGTCTGCCCACTACAAGAACGCGGGGCAAGGCACCTCAGCTCTCGGGGCGAAGATCGCCACGTTTGTGGCTGAGCCCGATGCCGACGGCGAGATCGATCTCGATGCGTCGCCCGTGCGTCGTGACGTCCGCCGACTTCCCGAAGACGGACCCGCCACCATGCCAGCCCCCACCGAAGGGCCGGGCACGTTGCCGCTTCCCGAAACGAGGGCTGAGCGAAACGCCTGGATCGAGCGACGGCGTCACGTCCTTGCCGATGCGTCGCACCGCAGGGTGTGGTCGGCGACCGCCATCGCTGCCGCGGCTGCCACGGTCGACGACGATGACGACGACGGTGCCGATCAAGACGAAGACGGCGTGATCATCACTCGCCGCAAAGGCCGCGCCGGTTCTGCCATTGGGCGAGCCGTTCACGCCACGCTGCAGGTGATCGACCTTGCCGAACCGCCGCCGCTCGATCCGATCGTGAGCGAACAGTGTGATCTCGAGGCCATTCCCGAACACATCAACATCGTCGCCGCCCTTGTTCGATCAGCCTTGGCATCCGATGCGGTGCAGCTCGCAACAACCCATCCCCACCACAAAGAGCTGTTCCTGAGCGCTCCCGTGGGCGATCGAGTGATTGAGGGATATGTCGATCTGCTCGTCGAGGGTCCAGACGGCTTGGTTGTGATCGACTACAAAACCGACTCGGCCCGGTCTGAAGCGGAGATCGACGCAAAGCTTGCCGCTTACGAGCTTCAGGGAGCGTCCTACGCCGCGGCGCTCGAAGCAGTCACCGGCATGCCGGTTGCCGAATGCCGCTTCGTGTTCTGCCGAGCTTCAGGCTCGATTGAGCGACGTGTCGCCGATCTGCCGGGAGCCATGCAACGGGTGCGGTCGGTGTTGGCCGCTGATGCGGGTCCAGCAGACACGACACAGCTTGAGCTGTAGGCCGCGCTCAGCGGGCTTCGGCGTGTTGCAGTTGCGCAGTTGAGCCGCGTGGCTCAGTTGAAGAGTGCGTCCATATCGAATGCGATCTCTTCGGCCGTGTCTGGGGCCATTGAGCCTGGACCGGCAAGCGGGCTGGTGGCGATAGCGCCTCGACCCTGGACCCACGGCGACAGTGCTTCGTAGGTTTCCTTGGTCTTCGTCATCAGTGTCACTTCGCTGGCGTCCGAGAAGATCACATCGATGCGAGCCTTCCCCGGCTTCTTGTCGTGCTGCACACTGAGGGAGGCGATGAGGTGGTTCGGGATCGTGCCCTTGTGGCTTCCGATGCCGTTGGTCAGCTTCTTCGAGAAGACGCCCATGCCTTCGGGAACCATGACGATCCAACCGTCGGTTGGCAAACCGCTACCAATGGCTTGGCTCAGCGACTTGAGAGCGTTGTCGAATGCGTACTGGGCGACGCGGCCGGTACTCGTGCCCTTCAACCGGTTGTCTGGCCGGGCGTAGCACGTTGCATACAGAACCGGTGCCCCGTTCATCTTTGCCGACGCCTCGTTGAGGATCTTCTGGCACTTCTCGGAGTAGTTCTGCACGTGATTCGCTCCTGATCTGAATCGTGTTGGCTGCTCCTCTTCCATCGAACCCTCAAGCGAGGATCTTGAGGAAGATTCGCTCAGCTGATGCACGTTTCATGCCACTACTCGATGAGCTGAACTGGATCGCCGATCACCCGAGCTCGCCATGTGGTCGTCTCGTTCGAGTCGTTGGCGTTGTTGACGTAGACGAGCTTCCACCAACAATTCGTACCGTTGCACGGATTCGTGGGAATTGGCACGACGATTTTGACCGTGCGATCCTGGAACCAACTTCGTTCCGCGCCATCCGGATCACAGAGTGGCGTGCCGGTCGGAGCTGTCACCGCCGAGTCGCCACCGCAGGTCTGGTTGAACGGCCCTCGGTCGAATGGTGCGTTGAGCACGCCGCCTTTGTTGTAGAACTCAGCGTTCGTTCCATAGCCGAATTCGTTGATATCGATCGTCTCCCACGTGAAGTTCACGAAGTTTCCGAACGGATCCTTCACCTTCACTGCATCGATGCCGTCAGCGGGGTCGAAGAGCAAAATCTCAAGGGTGTTGCCCGCATACGCTGGGCCGATCTCTGCAAGGTAGATCTCAGAGTTATTAAATGAGGTCGCGTCGAACATCGCAGATTGCGTGAATGCCCCCATCCAGTTCAACGCAGACAATGTCGGGCAGTTTGGATTCACCAGACGCTGGCAAGTGTTCCCAGCTCCGTCGACAATCCGGAGCGAATAGAGAACGCGGTTGCCGTTGGTCTCGCTGTGCTTGGCTTGGAACACCCAGCGGCCGTCCTGACCAGCAACGTTTGCGAAGTTGACCCACGTCGCGCTGTCTCGTGTCGCCGGTGGATTCGCACCATTCCACCCGCCGGTGGCTGAGCAGCCGCTCTTCGACCTATTCCACGCATCTTCGGTCACGGCAAGGTGAGCTGGGTCGACATTGTCGTAGTCATCGAACGGTGTGTCGTCGGGGAAGTACAGGCGGTAGTCGGCTTCACCCTTGTTCTGTCCAAAGCACGTACTTCGGATCTGAAGGTTCCACGTCGTGCCAGAGACCGCTGTCCCCGTTGGCACGTCAATTGTGAACAGGTAACCCCGAGGGTCGTGGTTCGGGTTCGGAATCTTTCCGCCGCCGGCTCGTTCTCCCTCGACGGAACTCACAAGGTCGCCGGCATTACGCGACCAGCCGGGAGGGAGAATGTTCAGCCAAAAGTTCTCTCCGACACCAGTGCCGAGCGATGACGTCGGGTTGCCCATCGGAACGGGTGTGACGTACTCGGCGATGGCAAATCGTTCGATTCGAACACCCTCGATCGAAGCCACGCCGCCAAAGAACACCCCGGCGTCGGTCCGAAGCGAGACTTTGACTTCCTGGGCCCCGGTTCGTTCAACGAGCACAGAGGGAGGGTCGCCGATGCTCGTGGCCTCGAACTGGGCTCGAGACGACGCCAGAACTGCGTTCGAGTATCCGTTGAGCCTCACAGACTCCATAACAGCGTTGGTCACGGCGCCGGAGTCGGTGCCCAGAAGCACAACACCGGACAACGCAGCAGCGTCCGCGGTGCGCTGATTCCGTTGACCCTCGACATACCACGAGCCGAGGTCAGTCGCGAATGCAGCGAAGATAAGAAGCGGGATGAGCAGCAGAGCTGTCATCGCCATGATGTAGCCCGCTTCGCTGTCGTCACGTTGATCTGTTACTGGATGGTTCTCAGTGGTCACGGTGAAACTCTCGGTTCGACTCGCATCACCGTGATCTCCGTCACCGTGTAGCTGCCGCTTGGAAATAGCCCAGTAAGAAAGTCGCGCTCGTACTCCACCCAGACGCCGACATGAGTGCTGCCACGCTCGCGATCGACCGGGCAGTAGTTGACCGAACGGTTCTGGCATGTTGTGTCGTTGCTCCAGAACCGCGAGTCGTCTGTCACGTTGTCCAAGTCGGTGGTCGTGTACACGTTGCATTTGATGGCTGGGTTGCTCACGGTCGTGACGCCCGGAGCGATGCATGCTGCAGGCGGCTCGCCATTGTTTGCGGCCGTCGCCTCGTAGATCACGACGCGTTGAACACGTTGGTAATCGCTTTCAAAGGTTGCCTTGACTGCACCAAGGGCCACTTGATCTGCTTTCGCCAAATCGCCAACCTGACTCACGGTGCGAGCACCGGAACGGCTTGACTGAACAACGGTCTGCACCGTGTTCCAGGCAACGGCAGTTTCCATCGTGCCGAGGGTGAGAAACAGCAGCAGTGGAATCACGAGTGCGAACTCAACCATGGCGGAACCGCGTTCCGACTTGTCACGAGCTGAACGGCGAAAGATCGATCGACTCACTAGTTGTCCTCAGGTTCGATCTGGGCATACGAGAAGTCCTCAACGACACGAGTCGATCCGAAGAATCGCGTGATGAAGTAGTGCTTGGTCTTGACGTAGACCCCAACGACATCCAACGGTCCGCTGAGGGAGACCTGTCTGTCTGCAGGGCACCACGCTCGGTCTACGGCCGTCGGTCCGCAACCCCAGTGCGCAGTTTCGGTCACTCCGTCCATCTCGAAGTACGGGAGCTCGAAGTCAGCGGCTGTGTATCGATTGCAGGGATTTGGGTCGGGGAGGGCGACAGACGATGTATGACAGGCGCTGTTCATCGGCGCTCCGAAATTGTTTGCCCGAAAGATCACGACATATTCGATGTTGTCGACTCCAACAGCCCGAATGCCGTGATTGATGGTGGCCAACGTTTGGAAGTCTGCATCGCGTTCTTCTCCGAACACGGACGCAGCACGAGAGCCTTCGGTCGCTGAGTTCGAAATGGTCAGCTCGGCTCTTGAGATGAGTCCGAACTCGAAGATCGCCATCAAGAAGATGAGAAATGGGAGCGTGATGAACGCCGCTTCGAACAACGTCGAGCCTCGTTCGTTGGCGCGAGACCGAGACAGATCCGCTTTTCTGCACGATTGGGTGGTTTTCATGGTTACGGGATGAGTTTCATTTCCATGCCAGCAAGCATCGCTCCCGATTCACGGCTGTAGACCGTGATTTCGACTTGCTGACCTGCGGAAAAATTCCAAGGTCCGACCGGGATCTGGCCGTTTCCGCTGGTGCCATCATTGATTTCCATCTGTGTGAGTGTTCCGCCCTCCGGGAGGTTGCCCCACTGGCAGCTGTCACAGGCCTGCCCTGAGTTGTCGGCTACCGGTACTCCGCTGGCCGACACATCGACCCAGAACGAGTCGCTGTTGCCGTCGAAACCGGTGACGTTTCCGATGAAGTCGTAGTTGCCGTCTGCGGGAACGGTGAAGGTGAACGTGGCTGACTCCGGGCCGGGTCCGGTCATGCTTGTGGTTGTGGCCGTGACACTGCCGTCGCCATTGTCAGTCCACGGCCCGACGAGAGCTGCATCGGTCGCAGCCTGAACGAGTGGTGTGGGAGCTGGCGGTACGTATGGTCCGGGTTTGCCCCAAAGCTGGTTGTTGTTCCCGAAGCACTCCCACTGATGAATCTCGCCACCGGGGTTGGTGCTTACGCCTTTGACGTCCAAACACAAGTTGGGAAACGCTCGGTATGAGCCGTCTCCCGGATCTTCGAACGACTGGCCAACATCATCGTCGTCGCACGGTTGGCCCTGAAATGGCACGGCGTTGGAGATGTCGTCGTCCTTGAGGCCGATGCAGAGTCCATCGATCATGATGCGGACTTCGCCAGTATTGAGATCTTTGTCAATCGTGACCTCTTG